>CAYLLD010000045.1:0-18818 GCA_964384315.1 uncultured Rhodobacterales bacterium
ACCCCACTTTCGCGCCTTTAATCCCGACGCGGTAATGACAACTGAGTGCCAGCTCCAGACCGCCCCCAAGGGCGGTGCCATGTACGATTGCGACAATCGGCTTCGGCGAGCTTTCTAGTGCGTCACAAACATCCGGTAAAAAGGGCTTGATCGAGGGCTTGCCGAACTCGCGGATATCGGCCCCTGCTACAAAGGTCTTCCCGGCGCAATAAAGCCCAATGGCCTTCACCGCTGGGTCGGCCAGCAAGGTTTTAAGCGCCGTCACAATGCCTTGCCGGACCGAATGGCCGACCGCGTTTACAGGTGGATTGTCGATGCAGATCGTGGCAATGTCCCCGATCACTTTGGTGGTTACAACGTCAGTCATGAATATCTCTGTTTCTCAAATTTTCTCTACCAAAGCCGGCACCGCATCAAACAGATCGGCCACAAGCCCGTAATCAGCCACCTGGAAGATCGGCGCCTCTTCGTCCTTGTTGATCGCGACGATGACTTTGCTGTCCTTCATGCCGGCAAGGTGCTGGATCGCGCCCGAGATGCCGATGGCGATATAAAGGTCAGGAGCCACCACTTTACCGGTCTGACCGACTTGCCAGTCATTCGGCGCATAGCCACTATCGACCGCCGCCCGAGACGCACCAACGGCCGCACCCAGCTTATCGGCAAGCGCCTCGATGATCGCGAAGCTCTCTTGCGAACCGACGCCGCGGCCACCAGACACAACGATACCAGCTGATGTAAGCTCGGGACGATCGCTGTCTTGAACCTTGTCCTCAACCCAAGTTGACAGACCAGCATCCACCGCCGCACCAATGCTTTCAACCGCGGCCGATCCGGTTTCAGCCGCCACCTCAAAACCAGCGGTCCGCACGGTAAAGACCTTTTTCGCATCACCCGACTTCACGGTCTGGATCGCGTTGCCTGCATAGATTGGACGCTCAAACGTATCCGCGTCGACCACGGCTGTGACGTCAGAGATCACCATCGCGTCCAACAGGGCCGCCACCCGCGGCATCACGTTTTTACCCGTCGCGGTGGCTGGGGCGGCGAAATGATCATAGCCCCCCGCCATGCCAACGACTAAAGCAGCCAAGTTTTCCGCCAAACCATTGCCGTAAAGCGCGGCATCATCGGCGCAAATCACCTTTGACACACCAGCAAATTTTCTGGCCACATCGGCCGCGCCCGCGCAATTGCCACCAGCGCATAGCACCGTGACATCGCCCAAACCTGCAACCGCAGTGATCGCTTTTCCGGTTTGATCCGTCGAAAGCTCACCGCCGCTAATTTCTGCAATTACGAGTACAGCCATGATCAGATCACTCCTGCTTCGACCTTTAGTTTGTCCACCAGCTCTTCAACCGAAGCGACTTTGACGCCCGCCTTACGAGTCTCTGGCTCCGACGTTGAAACGATGGCCAAACGCGGGGCAACGTCCACGCCATAGTCAGCGGGCGTTTTCTCATCCATCGGCTTTTTCTTGGCCTTCATGATGTTGGGCAGGCTCGCGTAACGCGGCTCGTTCAAGCGCAGATCCACACTGACGATGGTCGGCATATTGACCTTGATGGTCTGCAAACCGCCGTCAACCTCGCGGGTCACAACCGCATGATCGCCCTCGATGTTCAGCTCAGAGGCAAAGGTCGCTTGCGACCAACCGAGCAAAGCCGACAGCATCTGGCCGGTCGCGTTCATATCGTTGTCGATCGCTTGTTTGCCACAGAGCACAATGCCCGGCGCTTCTCCGTCGACCACGCCCTTAAGCAGCTTGGCAACGGCCAAAGGCTCTATATCGTCGTGAACATCGTCAGCAGCTTTGATCAGGATCGCGCGATCCGCACCCATGGCGAGCGCCGTGCGCAGCGTCTCTTGGTTCTTCTCAATCCCAATAGAAACCACAACGATTTCGTCGGCCTTACCGGCCTCCTTCAAACGGATCGCCTCTTCAACCGCAATCTCATCAAAAGGGTTCATCGACATTTTGACGTTCGCAAGGTCAACCCCGCTTCCGTCTGCTTTCACACGTACTTTGACGTTATAGTCAATCACCCGTTTTACGGGCACCAATATCTTCATTTCACAAACGCCTTCACTTCGTAGACTCCAAGATAATCGCAATGCCTTGGCCGACACCGATGCACATCGACAGGCAGGCGTATTTTCCTCCGGTTTCCCGCAGGTGGCGTAGCGCCGTTAGAATGATCCGTGCGCCGCTGGCCCCCAAAGGATGCCCAACGGCAATCGCGCCACCGTTGGGATTTACGCGGCTGTCGTCAGGGGCAATGCCAAGATGTTTGCAACAGGCAAGGGCTTGGGCGGCGAATGCCTCGTTGATCTCAAACAGATCCATATCGCTAAGACTCAGTCCCGCGCGTTCCAGCGCCTTAGGCACTGCGAAACCGGGGCCGATGCCCATGATGCGCGGTGGCACACCTGCGATTGCCCCGGCGATGATCCGCCCCATGGGTTGCGCCTTGTCAGAGGCTGCACCTACCATCAACATTGCCGCACCGTCATTGATGCCAGAGGTATTGGCCGCCGTTGTCACGCCGCCTTCAAAAAGGGGGCGCATCGCGGCGATTTTATCAGGTGTAGAATCCGGGCGCGGGTGCTCGTCCCGAGTTACGATAGTTGTAGCGCCGCGCTTGCCCGGCAGATTGATCGGCGTGATCTCATCGTCAAAGAAACCGCGCGCTCGCGCCGCTTCAAAGCGCCTCTGCGAGCGGTAGGCGAAGGCGTCCGATGCCTCGCGCGAAATTTCATAATCTGTTGCCAGATTGTCTGAAGTTTCTGGCATTGGATAGTCGCCATACATCTGCGCGATCTTGGGGTTCGGAAAGCGCGTGCCAATGGCGGTGTCAAAGATCGTCGTATTGTTTTGCCAAGCTTTGCCACTTTTTGCGATGGCAAAAGGCGCGCGGGTCATGCTTTCAACGCCGCCCGCGATATATAGCGGAGCCTCGCCAACGGTCACAGATCGCGCGGCATCCAAGGTCGAGGCCATGGACGAGCCGCACAGGCGGTTGACGGTCAGGCCGCCTGTTTCGATCGGCAAGCCTGCCAAGAGGCCCGCAAACCGAGCCACGTTGCGGCTGTCTTCGCCGGATTGGCAGACATTGCCAAGGATCACATCCTCTACCAACTCCGCCTCAAATGAACTGCGGGCCATCAACGCTTGGATCACTTGAGCCGCTAAATCGTCCGGCCGAATGCCCGCAAGGGCTCCACCGTGACGGCAAAAGGGGCTGCGCAGCCCGTCGTATACATAGGCATCAAGCATGTGCGACGGCGTCCATTTGTTTTAGCTCATCGCTAAACGCAGTGGTTAGTGTTGCTTTGAGGATTTTTCCTGTGGCTGCTTGGGGAAGTTTTTCGACGATGACGATGTGCATCGGAACTTTGTAGGCGACAACTTGTTCACGCATCCAAGTTTTCAACGCGCCTTCTGTTAGCGGAGTGTTAAGCGTGACAAAGGCTAGAACGTCCTCGTTTCCATCGCGTTTTCGACCAACAACAGCCGCTTGCGCCACTGCAGAATGGGCGTTCAGTGCGGCCTCCACTTCCACCGGGTAAACGTTAAAGCCGGAATGTACGATCAGCTCTTTGCAGCGTCCAACAATATGGATATTGCCGCTTTCATCTATGCGCCCGATGTCACCCGTGCGCAAAAATCGATCTGGCAAGATCGCTTCGGCAGTGGCTTTGGCGTCCCTATAGTAGCCTTTCATGACGTTCGGGCCGCGCACACAGATTTCACCGGCGCCATCGTCCGAGACGTCGCGCAGCTTCAACTCTTGACTAGGAAGTGCCCGACCCACCGACGTATCGCTTCGTGGATCTTCTAGCCGAGTGACGGCAATGCTGGGCGAGGCTTCCGTCATACCATAGCCGTTATGCAAGTGAACGCCGAAGACACGCTCAATCGCGGCCTTCCAGTCGGGATCAAGCGGCGAGCCACCTGCGGAAATGAACCGCAGCGAGGTTTCTACTTGATCAATCCCGCGGTCGCGAAGATGTTTCAGGATTGCGGCGTACATTTGTGGCACACCGGGCAGTAAGGTGATGCCGGTCTGCAAGACTTCAAGAACTCTCGACGGGTCGAACTTTGGCATAAAGCGGATGGCAGCACCTGCGTGCCAAAGCGGCAACAAAACACCGCCAAAACCATAGACATGTGTGCCCGGCAAAACACCAAGCAGCTTGTCGGCGCTGGTCATGCCGCGCACGTTGCTGGTGGTAGTACCGGCGTAAATTAGGTTGGCATGGGTGAGCATTACGCCTTTTGGCCGCCCAGTGGTGCCAGAGGTATAAAAGAGTGCGGCAACCTGTTCGGCTCCTTCTACGACGGCTTCCACCACCACATCCCGTAGAGGAGAGACACAAACCGTGCCGCAATCCACCTGACCTAGTTCGACCGCACCGAAATGCTCTGCATGCGCTGTGGCAGCAGAGGAGTCGTCAATGGTATAGAGAATGCAGAGCGCGCCTGAATGTTCCATCGCCACATCAATGTCACGCGTGGTAACGCGCGCATTCAATGGCACCACCCAAGCTTCCAATGTGCTAAGTGCTAAAACAGCGGCGGCAAAGGTCATGCCGTTTTCCGCGAGTAGAATGACCCGATCACCACCGCGAACGCCGTAGTTGCTCAGCATCTGCGCCATTTCGCCAGAGATCCGCTTAAGATCTCCGTAGGTATACGTCCGCCCGGCATCATCGATGACAGCAAGGCTTTCCGGTGGATTGTTATCGATTAGTTGATGGAGCCTATGCACTTGTCATTGCTCCCTCATTTGCGGTTTGGGTGAAAACGGCAATCGAAGACCATGTCGCGACCAAGGCCGGCTTGTCATTGCCCTCAATCTCGATGGTCAGGACATGTGTGCGCATCAATTCCGTTGGTTTGCGCAATTGGACGCTTTCAAGCTGAAACCGCCCCCGTATCCGCGCGTTTACCGGGACCGGCGCCACAAAACGGATTTTTTCAAATCCATAGTTGATGTTCATAACCGCGCCCTCGGTCCTGGGAACCGAGGTATCAGCAAAATGCGCCCCTAAAGATAATGTAAGAAACCCATGCGCAATGGTGCCACCAAAGGGCGTTTGGGCAGCACGCTCTGGGTCCGTATGAATCCATTGCGTGTCCAAGGTCGCAGCGGCAAAGGCGTCGATACGGGGCTGATCTATGACCACCCAGTCCGAGACGCCGACCTCTTGACCAACCTCAAATTCCAAATCCGCTAATGCATGCTCAATTGGATGCATGCGCCGCCCCTGACATGACAGGCGGCTGTACTTTGGGTCTTGCAAGGACACCAAATATAAGCGTCGCTGGACCTCCCAGTGCATAGCTTAGCATCGCCTTCATTGTCTAAATTCCCTCAAATTTCACTCCAATGACAAAATCGTAAGATAACAGACTTGTCAATCATTTTGCGAAATGCAATTCTGCTATGCGAAACAAATGTTGCGGAATCAGCCGCTTTTTGCGTCATGGTTGCTCGTATCTTACGGAGGAATGAATGCTAGAGATCACCGATCCTCAGGACTTTCGCCTCGCGATGCGGTCTTGGTTGGCAGAGAACTGCCCGGCAGAGATGCGTGACGGTCTTAATACGCCTGAGGCGATTTGTTGGGGCGGGCGCAATTGGCACTTTCACTCTACAGAGCAACAGGTTTGGCTGGAACGCTGTGCGGCACTCGGCCTCACGGTTCCCACATGGCCGCGAGACTATGGCGGCGCCGGGCTGGAACGCACGCGCGAAAAGATTTTCCGCGAAGAACTGGCCGCAATCAATGCTCGGTTTCCCCTGCAAAGTTTCGGAATTTGGATGTTAGGGCCAGCTCTATTGAACTTCGGC
Organism: uncultured Rhodobacterales bacterium; assembly: GCA_964384315.1. Lineage (GTDB taxonomy): Bacteria > Pseudomonadota > Alphaproteobacteria > Rhodobacterales > Rhodobacteraceae > CAYLLD01. The sequence continues at coordinate 5,862 of CAYLLD010000045.1, forward strand.
ACAGAAGAGCAAAAGCGTCACTACCTGCCTCCCATTGCACGCGGTGAGATCCGTTGGTGCCAAGGCTATTCAGAGCCGGGCGCAGGGTCTGATCTGGCCAGTGTGCAGACCAAATGCGAAGACAAGGGCGACCATTGGCTTGTGAACGGCCAAAAGATTTGGACATCTTACGCCGACAAGGCCGATGCAATCTTTGCGCTCGTGCGTACCGACAAAGACGCGCCAAAGCACAAAGGCATTTCCTTTCTGTTGATAGATATGGAGAGCAAAGGCGTCAGCACCAAACCAATTCGCCTGATCTCTGGCAGCTCACCATTTTGCGAAACCTTCTTTGACAACGTGCAAGTGCCCAAAGCGGATGTGGTTGGCAACGTGAACAGCGGTTGGGATGTTGCAAAGTACCTGCTGACCCATGAACGCGAGATGATCTCGGGTGGTGGTACCGGTGTGTCGGGCGGACGTTCGCTTGGTGCGGTGATTGCGGACGCCTACCCCAATGGGCTGACCGATACTAGTTTGCGCGCGCAAGCGATGGACACAGAGATTGACGCGCTCGCGATATCTTTGACGTTGGATCGCTACAAGGATCAATCTGCGGCAGGGCAGGGCACCGGTCATGCCTCGGCCATGCTGAAATATATGGGGACCGAATTGAACAAAACCCGGCACGAGTTGATCATGGCGACCCACGGAAGCGACGCTTTGAGTTGGGATGAAGATCTCGCCGCGCCTTGGCTTCGCACCAAAGCAAATTCTATTGAGGGCGGCACATCAGAAATAATGCTTGGCATCATCGCGCGTCGCGTTCTTGAGTTGAAGTAGGGCAGATGGCGATGGCAAAACTTGTTCGAACCGAAGACGAAATTATGCTGGCCGATATGGCGCGTGGCTTTCTGGATGACGAGGCACCAGTTAGCTACCTGCGCGCACAGCGCGATGCGGGGCGCACCCACGACCCCGCGCTTTGGGGCAAAATGGTGGAATTGGGTTGGGCAGGTATTCTAATCCCAGAAACGTCGGGCGGCAGCGATATGGGTGTGTCTGCGGCCTGTGTGATTGCACAAGAAATGGGAAAGTCTTTGACGACGAGTCCCTTTATCTCCACCGCCGTGATCGCCGCAACCGCGCTGCGAGAGGCCGGCAGCCAACAAGCCGCACTTGAGAAAATTGCCGCCGGGAAAGCTATCTATGCACTTGCTCTTGATGAGCATGCAAAATTCGCTCCCTTTGAAACGCAAATGGACGCGAAAGCCGACGGCAGCGGTTTTCGTTTGAATGGGCGAAAGACGTTTGTCGTTGATGGTGGCGCGGCGGACCGTTTTCTGGTGCTGGCGCGGACAACCAATGGCCTGACACTCTTTGATATTGCTGCCGACAACGACGGGCTGACCAAAACGCCCCGCGGGATGATCGACAGCCGTGATGCGGCTTTGGTTGAGTTTGCGGATGTGCCGGTGACTGGGGCCGATCTGGTCGGCCAGATCGACAACGGATTGGCGGTTTTGGAACACGCTCTACACGCAGGCCAAGCGGCGCTTGCCGCCGAATCTCTTGGGATTGCGAACGCCGCGATGAATATGACGGTCAACTATCTAAAAGAACGCAGTCAGTTCGGAGTCAAGATCGCCAGCTTTCAGGCACTCCAACACCGCGCTGCTCATCTTTGGTGCGAGACTGAGGTGACGGCTTCAACCGTTCTAAATGCGGGACGGGTGCTGGATGAGGCGCTCGAGGACGCAACGCTTGCGGTTTCTCTGGCCAAAGCCCGTTCAACGCGAACAGCAAAACTCGCCGTTAGCGAAGCCGTGCAGATGCATGGTGGTATCGGAATGACCGATGAATTTGACATTGGCTTTTACATGAAACGGGCCAGGGTCACGGCAGAATGGCTGGGGGATTATGGTTATCACGCCGAAGAGATCGCCAGTATCCGCGGCTTCTAACCCCGCTTTCACTACATAATACGCCGAATAATACACCGATCAAGTCGGCAGGAAACAAAAGGACCATCCAAATGCGTAACGCAGTTATCGTCTCTACCGCCCGCACGCCGATCGGCAAAGCTTATCGTGGGGCGTTTAACAACACACCGCCCACAGCGCTTGCGGCTCATGCGATTGAACATGCTGTGACACGCGCAAATGTTGATCCGGCCCTAATTGAGGATTGCGTTTTTGGCGCCGCTTTGCAGCAGGGCGTTCAGGGCGGCAACATTGGACGGCGTGCCGCATTGCGGGCTGGTCTGCCGGTTACCGTGGCGGGCATGTCGTTGGATCGTCAATGCGCCTCGGGTTTGATGGCGATCGGCACAGCAAGCAAGCAAGTGGTGTTGGATGGCATGGATGTAGTAATCGGCGGCGGCGTCGAAAGCGTGTCGATGGTGCAAAACAAAGAGTACCGCACCGGCACCGACCCGTGGCTGCTGAACAACAAGCCAGATGCCTACATCAGCATGTTGGAAACGGCCGAGACCGTGGCGTGGCGCTATAGCGTCTCGCGCGAGGTTCAGGATGCCTATGCTGCACAGTCACAAGCGCGCACCGAAGCGGCGCAACAGGCCGGAAAGTTCAACGACGAAATCGTCGCAATTACAACAATCAAGAAAGTGCAAGATCGCGAGACTGGTGAATGGTCTGAAACAGAGGTGACACTGTTGCAAGATGAGGGAAATCGCCCTTCAACAACTGCGGACAGCCTCGCTTCACTCAACCCAGTTTTTAAAGATGGCATCCACATCAAGGAAGGTAGGTTCATCACCGCCGGGAATGCAAGTCAGCTTTCGGATGGGGCCTCGGCTGTGGTGATCATGGAAGAAAGTTTTGCCGCTAAGAATGGATCGACACCATTGGGGCGATGTATGGGCGTCACTTCTGCGGGATGCGAGCCCGATGAGATGGGAATCGGGCCGGTGTTTGCTGTGCCCAAACTGCTAAAGGCGCATGGGCTGAAGATGGACGACATTGGGCTATGGGAGTTGAACGAGGCTTTTGCGGTTCAAGTCCTCTACAGCCGCGATCAGCTAGGTATTCCAGACGACATCCTCAACGTAAACGGCGGCGCTATCTCAATTGGCCATCCTTACGGTATGTCAGGCGCGCGCATGGCTGGACATGCTTTGATCGAAGGCAAACGCCGTGGCGCAAAATACGCGGTCGTGACGATGTGCGTCGGCGGCGGGATGGGCGCGGCTGGTCTGTTTGAGATCTTTTGATAACACGAAACGGTGGTCGAACACATGACTGAAGCCGAAACACCAACCGATTGCCAAAACCTCAACGTCGCGGCTGTGCGCGCCTATCTGGCCAAACACTTGCCGGAGTCCGACGGCCCGCTTGAGGTGTCGAAGTTTCAACGGGGGCAATCGAACCCGACGTTTCTGCTGGAAACCCCGAATAAAAAGATCGTGCTGCGGCGCAAGCCGCCGGGCCAGCTATTGAAATCCGCTCATGCTGTGGATCGCGAGTTTCGTGTGCAAAAGGCGCTAGAAGGAAGCGATGTGCCGGTCGCAAAGATGCATTTGCTTTGCGAAGATGAAAGCGTGATCGGTTCGATGTTTTACGTCATGGATCATGTGGACGGCCGCAACTTCGATCTGCCGACCCTGCCTGATCTTGCTCCTGCGGATCGTGGAAGCGTCATAACCGAGATGAACCGCGTGCTGGCCGCCTTGCATGAGGTTGATATTGAGGCGCGCGGCCTGTTGGATTTCGGGCCACCCGGAAATTATTATGATCGCCAAATCCGGCGCTGGACCAAACAATATCGTGCCTCAGAGACGGAAACGCTACCGGCGATGGATCGTTTGATTGACGCACTCACCGAGCAAATCCCCGAGGATGATGGCCAGCGCACCTTGGTGCATGGGGATTATCGAATCGACAATATGATGTTCCAGAACGGCGGCACGTCTTGTCTGGCGGTCTTGGATTGGGAGCTGTCCACAATCGGTCATCCCTATGCGGATTTGGCTGCCGTAATTATGCAGTGGCAGATGCCGGCCGGACCAGAAGGCCGGGGCTTGGCGGGACAAGATCGCGAAGCGCTTGGCTTGCCAAGCGATGATACATTTGTCGCGCAATACTGCGAGCGGCGGGGGCATGGCGAAATCGAAAATTTCGGCTTTTATCTGTCGTTTTGCTTTTTCCGCATGGCCAGCATCATTCAGGGCGTCAAGAAACGCGCTCTGTCTGGCAATGCCTCTAACCCGGCGCGTGCGCTAGAGATCGGCCGAAAAGTACCGTTTTTTGCCGAACACGGCGTTGCAGCTTTGCAAAATGGGATGCCCAAAAAAAGCAAAATAATGAAATAATGTTCCGCAATGCGAAACAAAACAATTGACTCGCGGACCACATTTGCAAATTATGATGATCGACGAATGTCTCTCACCAAGTGGGAGCTTTTTAGAAATCGTCGTTGGGAGGAAAAAAATGAATGCCCTTAAAACCAGCGTGCTAGGTGCGCTTTCTGCACTTGTATTGGGCACGACCGCCGTCGTAGCGGATCCAATCAAAATTGCGTTCATCGATCCGTTGTCCGGCCCATTTGCTGCATCAGGTGAAAACGCTTACCACCTGTTCAAGTATGCCGCCGATGCAGTGGTGAACGATCAAGGCGGTGTCCTTGATGGTGATACGTTCGAGGTTGTCGGCCTAGACAATAAAATTAGTGCGGCAGAAACTCTGATCCAGTTGCAGACTGCAATTGATGATGGCGTGCGCTTTATTGTGCAGGGTCAGTCGTCTGGTGTTGCCGCTGCGCTTCTTGATGCGATCAACAAGCACAATCGCCGTAATCCAGATAGCCGCGTGTTGTTCTTGAACTATGCTGCTGTTGACCCGGCGCTAACAAATGACAATTGTAGCTTCTGGCACTTCAGCTTTGATGCGAACTCAAACCTTAAGATGGATGCTCTGACAGACGTAATCGCGTCTACAACAGATTTGAAATCTGCATATCTTATCAACCAAGACTACAGCTTTGGCCGTGTGGTTGCATCATCTGCCAAGTCGATGCTCGCCGAAAAGCGTGCTGATCTGACGATTGCCGGTGAAGAATTCCACCCCATTGGTCAGGTCAAAGACTTCACGCCCTACGCACGTAAAGTTGTTGCTTCCGGCGCTGATTTTGTCATCACAGGCAACTGGGGCGGCGATATGTATGGGCTCGGCACTTCGCTGATCTCAAACGGCTTTACTGGCCCGATCTACACCTATTATGCGGCTGGTAGCGGCATTACAGCGGGATTTGGCGCGGCAGGTAAAGGGTCGCTCTTCATTGTCTCCGAAGGTCAAACCAACCCGTCGCCATCTCAAGAAGCCACAGACTATATTGATGGTTTCAAAGCGGCGTACCCTGGTGAGAATTTCACCTTGGCCCGAACTTCTAACGTGATCCGCATGTTGGCGACGGCTATCGAAAAAGCAGGCACATCGACCGATATGGTCGCTATTGCCAACGCGCTTGAAGGCATGACAATTGAGAGCCCGTTCGGTGGTACGCTTTATATGCGCCCTGACAACCATCAGGTTATTCAGGACGTGCATATCTTAGCGCATACTGACGAAGGCATCACAAACGCCTTGGACGGCTCGCCTTACGGCCTGCATGTCTCTCAAACTGTTGTTGCGGCCGGTAAAGACTCGGCCACAACTTGCGAGATGGATCGTCCCTGATCCATCTTAAGTTTGCGCCCGGCTTCCTTGTAGGTCGGGCGCAATTCAGGTCATGGTCACTATGATCAAGCTCCTAAGAGGAAACCCATGGAACTGATACTGGTCAACCTGATCGATGGCCTTGTGACCGGCTTGCTTTTGTTCATGCTGTCGGCAGGTCTCACGCTTATATTCTCGATGATGGGCGTGCTGAACTTTGCGCATGCCAGCTTTTACATGCTGGGGGCCTACTTTGGGTATCAGATTAGTCAGTATATGGGCTTTTGGATGGCGTTGCTTATTGCGCCTTTACTGGTCGGCTGCATCGGCGCCGCGGTAGAACGATATGGCCTGCGCCGCGTGCATCAACACGGCCATGTGGCGGAGCTAATCTTCACCTTCGGACTCGCACTATTGATCGAAGAAGCCGTCCAGTTCTTTTGGGGCAAACGGCAAGTGCCGTTCAAAGCGCCCGAAGCGCTTGAATTCGCGCTCTTCTCAATCGCGGGAAACGCTATTCCAGCCTACAAAGTCTTTATGATCTTTGTCTCCATCGCGATCTTTTCCGGGCTGCTATATGTGCTAACCCGCACGCGTATTGGCATGATCATTCAAGCTGCACTTAGCTATCCGCGCACCGTTGAATCTTTGGGCCACAACGTTCCGCTTATCTTTATGTGCGTCTTTGGTGGCGGTACCGCGCTCGCAGGTGTCGCAGGCGTTATCGCAGGGCCAGTGCTGGGCACATTCCCGGGCATGGCCTTCGTCTTGGGCTCTATCGTATTTGTGACAATTGTGATTGGCGGCTTAGGGTCGCTTTGGGGCGCGCTGCTCGCTTCGTTGCTGATTGGTTGGATCACCACATTTGCGGCCTCTTACAATGTCGCGCTCGCCGACATCCTCACGTTCGTTGGCTTTATTGAGCCCAGCGATATGAGCAAAAGCGTCTGGCGCGACTTCTGGGCCATCACCCTGTCGCAGGTTGGACCGATCCTACCCTATCTATTGATGGTACTGACGTTGATCTTCCGCCCAGACGGACTGTTTGGAAAGCGCGGACTATGAACGATACGACACAACAAGTGGTCCCGCGCTCCGTAATGGGGATTAGCTTAAATGCCGCAATGCCTTGGGTGATTGCTGCCATCGTGCTTATGATCTTGCCGATGGTGTTCAGCGCGAATTCCTCGATCACGGTGATGAACCAAATGGCGATCACGATCATCTTTGCGCTGGCTTACAATATGCTCTTGGGGCAAGGCGGGATGCTGTCGTTTGGCCATGCTGTTTTCATGGGACTTGGCGGCGTGTTCGCCGTGCACGTGATGAGCTATGTAGAGGTGAACGGCGCGCCGTTGCCATTGCCCTTCTTGCCGCTGTTTGGCGGGCTATCCGGCTTGATCCTCGCCATGATCATCGGCAGCTTTTCAACCCGAGAGGCGGGTACAGTCTTCGCCATGATCTCACTGGGTGTCGGCGAATTAATTGCCGCCTGTTCGCTAATCTTCGTGGCGTTCTTCGGCGGCGAAACCGGGGTTTCTGCCGACCGAACCTACGGATTGCCCTTCTTCGGGGTCGAATTCCTGCGCCAGTCAGAAGTCTACTACCTAATCGCTGGATGGCTGCTCATTTCGGCACTCTTGATGTATCTCTTCACCCGCACTCCTATGGGCCGCATGGCCAACGCGGTCCGAGACAACCCAGAGCGCGCCGGGTTCTTAGGCTACTCCGCCCGCCGTGTTCGCTTTTACTCTTTCATCTTTTCGGGCTTTTTTGCGGGCATCGCCGGCGGGCTCTTTGCCGTGAACTATGAGATCATGACCTCTGAAGCGCTGACGCTCGTGCAGTCGGGAAAAATCCTACTGATCACATTCTTAGGTGGCATCGGCTTTTTTGCAGGTCCCATTGTCGGTGCGATCGTCTTTACGCTGCTAACCACTGTTCTTAGTCGCTACACCGATCTGGGCGCGTTCTACATTGGCACGCTTTTTGTGCTGACGGTGATGTATTGCCCCGGCGGACTGACCGGACTTTTGATGATGCACATACCCGCAAAGCGTCTGGGCAAGCTGCGTCTTTTGGCGAAACCATACCTGAAGATGCTAATCCCCGCAGTTGTGTCGGTATTGGGGATCGCGGCGATCTTTGAGATATTGCATCATGTGCGACACGCACCTCCCGGAGATGCTCAGATGTCGCTCTTTGGCATCTCTTTTGACAGCCACAGCACGCTTGCTTGGATCGTTGTCTTTGCCGTCACCGCTGCGGCCATCGCCGTCACTCGCGCTTTGGCCCCTGAAGTCAAAGACGCATGGAACGAGGCGAATACGATGGGGAGGATTGCCAAGTGACCCCTGCGTTAGAACTTACCTCGCTTAAGAAAAACTATGGCAAGGCCGAGATTATTCGCGGCGTTGATCTACAAATCAAAAAAGGCGAGCGTCACGCGATTATTGGGCCAAACGGTGCTGGGAAATCCACGCTGTTCAACCTTATTACCCGACGCATGGCCCCCACCGCAGGAACGGTGCATCTACATGGCAAAAACCTTGACGGGCTGGTGCCTTATAAAGTCAATCGCTTGGGGTTAAGCCGGTCGTTCCAGATCAGCAATATCTTCCCCCGTCTCAGCGTGTTTGAAAACATCCGCTGTGCTTTGCTTTGGTCGATGGACTTCAAATACTCGTTTTGGAATTTGGTAGATCGCTCGCGCAAGCTGACTGAGGCCGCTGACGCCGTGATCAAGCAGATCAACCTCACCAACCGGCGCGATCTTCCGGCGGGTGTTTTGACCTATGCCGAACAACGCGCGTTAGAAATCGGTTTGACGATTGCGGGTGGGGCGGATGTCATCTTGCTAGATGAACCCACAGCTGGAATGAGCAATACAGAGACCGACTACATTGTCGATCTGATCCGCAAAGTCACCGTGGGCAAAACCCTCTTGGTGGTTGAGCATGACATGGGCGTGGTCTTCGGGCTGGCCGATCGTATTTCGGTTTTGGTCTACGGTCGGATCCTTGCCACCGACACACCAGAGGCCGTGCGCGCCAACCCTAAAGTGCAGGAAGCCTATCTAGGCACTGCAATCACGGCGGAGCAGTGACATGCTGCTAGAAATCAAAGACTTGCACGCCTATTATGGCAAATCTCACGTGCTGCAAGGCGTCGATATGAATATTCAAAAGGGCGAGATTGTTGCCCTGCTGGGGCGCAACGGTGTCGGCCGTTCAACCACCTGTAAAACCGTAATGGGCGAAGTCGAACCTCATGGCTCTATCCGCTTTAACGGCACAGAGATTGCAGGCAAAAAAGCTTTTGACGTCGCCCGCCTTGGTATCGGCTATGTGCCAGAAAACAGAGATATCTTTCCTGGCCTGACCACACGGCAGAATTTGGTTTTGGGGTTGAAGCCCGGCCAAAAAGACGGGCAGGGACGTTGGTCTTTGGACAATATGTTCTCAATGTTTGAAAACCTCGCCAATCGCGCCGACACCGAGGCCAGCGTGCTGTCGGGCGGCGAGAAACAAATGCTGACCATGTGTCGTACGCTGATGGGCGATCCTGAATTGATCATGATCGACGAGCCAACAGAAGGGCTTGCCCCACAGATGGTGCAAAAGGTGGCGAGCGTTTTGACTGAGATTGCGAATCGCGGTGTCTCAACCCTTTTAGTCGAGCAAAAGTTGGACATCGCAATGGACATCGCGGACCGAGTCTACGTCATGGGCCATGGGCGCGTGGTTTTTGAAGGCACGCCGGATGAGCTGCGCAGCCGTGATGACGTACGTAAAGAGTGGCTTGAAGTTTAACTTTTGCGGAACAGGCGATTCAGTTTACGCATGCCGCCAATCCAGCGATCGTAATTTTCGGCCTTTTTGGTGAAGTAGCCGAGCACCTCTGGATGCGGCAGCACCAGAAAACGACGATCTTTAATGGCCTCGACACAGGCTTGCGCCACGGGTTCTGCCTCTAGCATTCCGTCGATTGAGGCGACAGAATCCTCCGCCCCACGCGTCATTTCCGAACGCACCGCTTGTGGACAAAGCACAGAGACGCCGATCCCATCGTCGCCATGCGTCAGCGCTAGCCATTCGGCCAAGCCCACAGCCGCATGTTTGCTGACACTATAGGGCGCGGCCCCGACTTGACTAAGCAGTCCAGCTGCCGACGCGGTGTTCAGCAAATAGCCACCGCCACGTGCGATCATCAACGGCACGACGTAGCGGGCGGCCCAAACATGGGCCATGACGTTGATATCCCAAATGCGCTGCCAGTCGGCGTCCGCGGTCTCAACACCGCCTTTGACCATGATGCCTGCGTTTGAACAAAACAGATCAATCGGCCCGACCTCTGCCTCTACATAGGTCACCAGCGCTGCAATCTCTGCCTCGACGCTCACGTCCAACTGATAAGCAACGCCCCCACAAAGTGCCGCCACTTCCTGCGCGCCCTCACCATTTAGATCAGCACAAACAATCCCGTGTGCGCCCTGCGCTGCGATTTTCAGCGCAAGCGCACGCCCGATACCGCTAGCGGCTCCGGTAACTACCGCAATCTTGCCCTGCAATTCCATAACCTAGGCCCACATGTTGCTGCCGCCGCAGACGGTTAGCGCCTGCCCGGTCATATAAGCACTGGCGCCCGAGGCAAGAAAGACCGCAAGCCCGCGAAAATCTTCTGGCTCCCCAATTCGACGCAAAGGAATGGCGGAGCGCGCCCGCTCTGCGGCCTCTTCATTGTCCCACAGTTCTTTGGCGAAATCGGTTTTCACCACGCCGGGGCAAATCGCATTGCATCGGATGCCCGAGGGCCCAAACTCTAACGCCAGATTGCGCACCATCCCGATCAGCGCCAGTTTTGACATACCGTAATGCCCAAGCCTCTCTGAGGCTTTGAACGCGCCCACCGACGACGTGAAAACCATCGATCCGCGCCCTTTTGCAATCATGTCAGGCGTGACCAGCTGCGCCAGCCACAGGTTCGCCTGCAGATTGGCGGTCATGATCTTATCGTAGGCTTCATCGGTGATCTCTGATGTTTTGCCGTAAAAGGGATTCACGCCAGCGTTGCCGATTACGGTATCAATCGGCCCGACATCTGCGCGGGTCTTTTCGACCAGTTCTTGCAGCTGATCCTTATAGCCAACGTTGGCCGCAATCCCGACCGCACAATCCCGGCCAACGCTTTCGTTAATGGTGTCGGCCGCTGCGTCCAATTGCTCTTGCTTGCGAGAGGAAATCACAACTTGCGCGCCCTGCTCTGCCAAAGCCGTCGCCATGGCAAGGCCCATGCCCTTCGACGCGCCGGTCAAAAGCGCTGTTGTTCCAGTTAGATCAAACATTGGTCATGCCCCTCGTGAATTGGAAGTTTTGAACGCTTTCACCTCTGCGCGGGCCACCACGCTGTGATGCACCTCATCGGGGCCATCGGCAAAACGCAAAGACCGTTGCATGGCGTACATTTCTGGCAGATCGCTCCACTGCGAAAGGCCAGCAGCACCATGGATCTGCATGGTTTGGTCTATAATATGACAGACTTTTTCGGGCACCATCGCCTTGATCATCGACACCCAGATTCGCGCTTCTTTGTTACCCAACACGTCCATCGCTTTGGCGGCTTTCAAAACCAAAAGCCGCATCGCCTCAATCTCTATCCGGGCGCGGGACAGGGTCTCCATGTTCTTGCCCAGATCAATAATAGACTTGCCAAATGCCTTACGCTCGATACCGCGGGCCAAGAACATCTCAATCGCCTTTTCAGCCGCGCCAATAGAGCGCATGCAGTGATGAATTCGGCCCGGACCAAGGCGCAATTGACTGATTTCAAACCCGCGCCCCTCGCCCAAGAGCATGTTTTCTTTCGGCACGCGGACGTTGTTTAGGCGAATGTGCATGTGCCCATGCGGGGCATGATCAGCGCCGAACACGCGCATTGGCCCGACAATTTCCAGACCGGGCGAATCCATTGGCACCAAAATCTGCGATTGCTGGTGGAAAGTATCGGCCTCAGGCGAGGTTTTGACCATGCAGATCATAACCTTGCAACGGCTGTCACCCGCACCCGAGATATAGAATTTCTCGCCATTAATCACCCAATCATCTCCGTCCAAAACAGCACTGGTTTGGATATTGCGCGCATCAGATGACGCGTGCTGCGGTTCGGTCATGCCAAAACAAGAGCGGATTTCGCCGGCCAGCAAGGGCGTGAGCCATTGCTTTTTTTGCGCGGGAGTGCCGACGCGCTCTAGTACCTCCATATTGCCGGTGTCCGGGGCGGAACAATTCAGAGTCTGTGGGGCCAGAGGGTATTTTCCGAGCTCTACCGCAAGATAGGCGTAGTCGAGGTTTGAAAGCCCCTCACCGGTTTGCGCATTGGGAAGAAAGAAGTTCCAAAGGCCCGCATCCCGCGCCTTTTGCTTGGCCCCATCGAGAAGTTCAAGTTGGCGTGGTGACAAAGACCACCGCGCTTCGCCCGTGTTCGCGGTTGCCTCGAATTCCTCAACGATCGGCGCGACGTTGGTCTCAATATGCTGCTTAACCGCCGCCAATAGTGGCTTGGCCTGATCTGACATTTCAAGATTGTTCATTTCAAAAGGGGTGTTTGTATGCGCCATTTGGGTTCCTTGCAGCAAAGTCGCGAGTGAAAACGCCGTTCACTTGCTTTTCGAGGCATTATAGACCGAACCTAGCGCACGGCCAATACCGCATAATGGAATTATATTCCATTATGATTTCGAATCAGATCTGAAATTGTCACCTTTTTTGGGCTTTTTGCGCGAAATACTCGCAAAGGAAGCGCGATTTCGACACATATTTTTGCAAATTTCACCTTTTGTGGAATGCAATTCCGCAAAATGCATTGACGCCAACGCAAATGCGATGAACTCTACCCGTCACGCGCTGCTATGAGTGCGGTAGGGAGGAAAAGATGACAAAGAAGATCAACTTGAGTGCCATGGCACTGACCGGTGTTGCCTGCTTGATTAGCGCAAGTGCAGCCTATGCAGGAAACCCGGAGCGATCTGGACAGAGTATTGCGTCGATTTTTGAACGCGGAAATTACGCGGAATTCAGCTTGGCCGTTGTTTCGCCCAGTCTAACAGGTGAGACCGCTACTGGCGATCCGATCGGCGATCTTGGCGACACATATATAAGCTATGGCGCCGCCTATAAGCGGGACATTGACGAAAAGCTCTCGATTGGCCTGATATTGGATCAACCATGGGGTGCAAATATAACCTATGAAACTGATGCCAACTACGGTGTCTTTTCGGGTGCCAGCACCGAGTGGAAAAGCAACGCGG
>CAYLLD010000046.1:0-1673 GCA_964384315.1 uncultured Rhodobacterales bacterium
GGCGCGGCGCGTCAGAGATGTCATGGGAGGGTCCTTTTACAAACTAACTTAAGGAACGAGCTTTGGACTTGCTTAAAACATGGTTCCCGATGCGATCCAATGCGGCACGCAGCCCCTCATCTTTCACATCTTCGAGATTAAAAACTTCGGCGGCGTTATCAGGCAAGGGGGCGTCGGGCGTATCAAAGGCCGTCGCGCGTTCCGCAAACCCTGCCAGCGCCGCATCGGTCTGGGTCACCAGAACCCGCGAAATCGCGTTATAGCCGTAGCAGGCATTCACGCGGGTGCGGATGGTTTCGAGCTGCATCGAGACTTCGGGCGCGCGCGCGCCATTGGTCAGGACCACCAGCGTCGCCCCCAGCCCGCCCTTGGCAAAGCGCACCTTCGAGGGCTGGGTGATCGCGGCTATTTCAGCGCCCACCACCTCGGCCCAGTTGGTCAAAAGCATGGCCTGCGAAAAGCCGCGCTTTTGCGTGCCCGCCTCAAGGTCGCGCGCTACCAAACCGGCAGCATGGGCAAAGCCCTTCGATTTTCCGATGCGCGCCATAGACCTATGCTTCTCCGCGTGACAACAGTTGCTGATGGGACTTTACGCAAAGATGGGGCCGCCTTGAAGGAAAAAGACATTCAAAGTTTTCGCGTGGCGCTTTTGGGTTGGTACGATGCCCATGCGCGTGCGATGCCGTGGCGGGTCGGCCCTGCGGCGCGTCAGGCGGGGCAGCGCCCTGATCCCTACCGCGTGTGGCTTTCTGAAATCATGCTGCAGCAAACGGTGGTGGCGGCGGCCACGGGGCATTTCAACCGTTTTGTGGCACTTTGGCCCGATGTGAGCGCGCTGGCACAGGCCCGCGACGAGGATGTGATGGCGCAATGGGCAGGGCTTGGCTATTACGCCCGCGCCCGCAATCTTTTGGCCTGCGCGCGGCAGGTTGCGGCGGCGGGCGGTGCCTTCCCGCGCGATGAGGCGGGGCTTTTGGCTTTGCCGGGGATCGGGCCTTACACGGCGGCCTCGGTCTCTGCGATTGCCTTTGATGCCCCTAGCAATGTCGTGGATGGCAATGTTGAGCGGGTGATGGCGCGGCTTTTCAACGTCCAGACCCCGCTGCCAGCGGCCAAGCCCGCGCTCAAAGCCCATGCCGCGGCTCTGGTCCGGCCCGAGCGTCCCGGAGATTACGCCCAAGGTTTGATGGATCTAGGCGCCACGATCTGCACGCCTAAATCGCCCAAATGCTTGCTCTGCCCCGTCATGAGCCATTGCCAAGCCCGCGCCAAAGGCGGCGAGGCTGAATTGCCGCGCCGCATGCCCAAAACCCCCAAGCCGACCCGCTATGGCATCGCCTATGTGGCGCGCCGCGATGATGGGGCGCTTTTGCTTGAGACGCGGCCTGAAAAGGGGCTTTTGGGCGGTATGAAGGGCTTTGTTGGCACCGATTGGCGCGAAGAGCCGCCGCAGCCCGCCCCGCCCCTTGCGGCGCAGTGGATGCTTGCGCCCGAGATCGTAAAGCATACCTTCACGCATTTTCATCTGCGCCTTGAGGTGATGACCGCGCAGGTCCCGCAAACGGCTAGCCCTGCGCGCGGCGCTTTCAGTCCCGCCAGCGCTTTTAGTGATCGCCAGCTGCCGACGGTGATGCGCAAAGTGTTCCGCGCGGGATTTGCGCAGCTTGAGCGCA
>CAYLLD010000046.1:1773-17437 GCA_964384315.1 uncultured Rhodobacterales bacterium
CCCCCTCACTCGCGAACCCGCCCTTGAAACCCAACCTCACCCAAGCCCTACCGTTCTGGATATCGCTCTTGCTCTTGCCAAGCATGGGCGTCGCGGCGCTTTGGGGCAGCTGGTGGCTGATGACGCCGGTGCTCTATGGTGTCATTGCGGTGACCGTGCTGGATGCGGTGTTGGGACATGACGAGGCGGGTCTTGATCCGCAAACCGGAGCAGAGGCGCTGATCTGGCACCGCGCCATCACCTATTTTTGGGTGCCGCTGCAAATCCTCGGGGTCTTTGGCCTGCTCTTTTGGGTCGCGCAGACCGACCACCTCGCCACTTGGGAAATTCTGCTCCTGTTCATTGGTGCAGGCATGGTTTCGGGGGGCATTGGTCTGGTTTACGCCCATGAGCTTATCCATCAATCCGCGCGGTGGGAGCGGGCGCTGGGCGAGATTTTGCTGTGCTTTGTTGGCTACGGCCATTTTTCGACTGCGCATCTGGCGGTGCATCACCGTCACGTCGCCACCCCCAATGATCCGGCGACCGCGCGGTTCAACGAGAGTTTCTATCGCTTTTTTCCTCGTGTGCTGATCGGGTCCTTTACCGCGGCCCTAAGGGTCGAGAATGAGCGGACCCGCGCCCGCCATGGCAATGGGTGGCATATCTCGAACCCGCTGTGGCGCCGTAGCGCGCTCAGCTTGGGTTTTGCTTTGCTGGCCTATGGGATCGCAGGGCTGGGCGGGGTCGGTCTTTTTGCGCTTCAGGCGGTGTTCGCGATCTGGCAGCTTGAGCAGATCAATTACATCGAGCACTACGGGCTGATCCGCCAAAAGACCGGCGCGCGCTATGAGCCGGTTGCGCCGCATCACTCGTGGGACGCCACCCACCGCATCACCAACTATCTGTTGATCAACCTGCAACGCCACGCGGATCATCACATGAAACCGGCGCGGCGCTATCCGGTTTTACAAACCTATGCCAAGACCGAGGCCCCCGCCTTGCCCTACGGCTATCCGCTGTTGACGTGGATCGTCTATATCCCGCCCCTATGGCGCCGCGTGATGAACCCCAAGGTGCAGGCGTGGCGCGCGCGGCATTATCCGCAGGTCACCCAGTGGTAGCGCAAACGCTCAGAAATCCGAGGTGATGCCCTCTTTTTCCCAATCGCCAAACCGCGTGGGCTCCGGCCCGTCGCGCCCGCCCAATTCGGACGGCAAATCTTTGGCGGTTTGCGCATCTAGGCGCGCTTGTGCCTCTTCCAAAGCGCGTGCTGCGGCGGCTTTGATACGGTCGGCTTTAGTCAGATCATTTTGGGTCATGAGCAGCTAAATGGGTGGTGATCTTCGATTTGGCAAGAAATTTCGTGCCGCAGGCCGCTTTCGCTGCGCGCCAATCCGCGCTAGAGCGCCCCTATGAGTAATGACACCTCCGATGGGATTGCCGCGCGCCAACTTGCGGCGCGCCACCTCTCCGCCGTTTTCGTTGACAGCCGTCAGATCGAAGAAACCCCGCGCGCGGGCCATGATCCGGCCACGCTGGCACGGGCGCGCTCGATTGCGCTGGGGGTTTTGCGCCACCGCGACGCGCTGGATGCGATGATCCTGCCGCAGATGGACCGCAAGCCGCCGCTCTTGGGGCTGAACATCCTGCGCATCGCGGCGTGGGAGATCAAATGTGATGGTATTCCCGTCCATGCGGCGATTGCTTGCGCGGTAGAGGTCGCCAAACGGGCCAAGAAAACCGCGACGCTCAAGGGGTTGATCAACGCGGTGGGGCGCAAGCTTGAGGCCGCGACCCTTGATCCCACGCCCCAAGCCCTGCCCAAGTTTCTCAAAGTGCCCTTCGAGCGCGCCTACGGGGCGGAAGCTGTGGCGGCGATGGAGGCGGTTTACACCGGCACCCCGCCGGTTGATCTGAGCTTGCGCGATCCCAAGGATGCCGAGGCGCAGGCCGAGGCCCTTGAGGCCGATGTGCTGCCGACCGGATCGCTGCGGCTGAAACGGCGAGTGCAAATCTCGGCCCTGCCGGGGTTTGATGAGGGGGCGTTTTGGGTGCAAGACGCCGCCGCCGCCCTGCCCATGCGCGCCCTTGGGGATGTGCAAGGCGCGCGGGTGTTGGATTTATGCGCGGCACCCGGCGGCAAGACGCTGCAACTGGCCGCAGCTGGGGCCGATGTTCTGGCCCTTGATGCCTCGGAACAGCGGCTGGCGCGCATGAGCGAGAACCTTGAACGCATGAAACTCTCCGCGCAGGTTGTGGCGGCGGATGCGCTGGAGTGGGAGCCGGACGGGCAGTTTGACGCGATTTTGCTCGATGCGCCTTGCTCGGCCACGGGCACCCTTCGCCGTCACCCAGAGCTGGCGATCATTCGGGCCAATGCCAATCTGCAACCGGTCTTTGCGCTGCAAAAAGACCTGCTGCGCCGTGCGCTTGGCTGGCTCAAGCCTAGCGGTACGCTTGTTTTTGCGACCTGTTCGCTTTTGCCTGCCGAGGGTGAGGATGCGCTTAAAAAGCTGGGGCTTTTGGAGGCGGTTGATCCGATTGATCCGGCTGAGTTGAAGGTGCCGCCTGAGTGGATTTCCCCCGAGGGCTGGTTGCGGACGCGGCCCGATTATTGGGCCGATCTGGGCGGGCTTGATGGGTTTTTTGCGGCGCGTTTAAAACCCTAGCCAACACCCACAAAGCGGCGAAACTCGGGGCTGCTGCGGGTGAGCCCGCGGGTAGGCTGGCTTTCAGCCACGCGCCCCGCCTCGACGAATGAGACGTGATCGGCCAGATCGAGCACAGCATCGACCTCGTTTTCCACCAGCAAAACCGTCGTGCCACTATCGCGCAAATCCACCAAAGTCGCGCGGATGCTGGCGACGATGGACGGCTGTAGCCCCTCGGTCGGCTCATCAAGGATCAAGAGCGACGGCTCAAGGCATAAGGCGCGGGCGGTGGCCAGCATCTGCTGTTGCCCCCCCGAGAGCGTTCCGGCGCGCTGGCTCATCCGCTCGCCCAAAATCGGGAACATCTCGACCATCCGCTCGATCACCGCTTTGGGGCTGCGCCGCGTCATGCGCCCGATCTCTAGGTTTTCGGCCACGGTCAAATCCGCGAAGAGCCGCCGCCCTTGGGGGACGTAGCCAATGCCTTTGCGCGGGATGCGCTGGGCCGGTTTGCGGTCGATGCGCTTTTTGTTGAAGTGGATTTTACCGCCCGAGGCGCGCACGGTGCCCATGATGGTTTTCATGGCGGTGGTTTTGCCCGCGCCGTTGCGCCCCATGATGCAATGCAAGGTGCCTGGCTCGACGCTGAGGTCGAAATCCTTGAGCACCGCGACCTTGCCGTAGCCCGCGCTCACCGATGACATGGTCAGGATCATGTGCCCAAATACGCCGCTTGCACGGCGGCGTTCCTCCGGATTTCCTGCGGGGTGCCCTCGGCGAGGATGCGCCCCTGATCGAAAACAGAAATTGTATGGGCCAAGGACATCACCACCTCCATGTTATGCTCGATCAACAGCACGGTCATGTCGCGGGACAACTCGCGCACCAGCCCAATGAAATCCGCAATTTCGCCCCCCGATAGCCCTTGGGTCGGTTCATCAAGGATCAAAAGCGCCGGGTTTTGCGAAAACCCCATCGCGATTTCCAAAAGCCGCTGGTGCCCATAGGCCATCTCTCCGGCAATCGTGTCGCGATACTGGTCGATGCCCACCAGCTCAAGGTTCAGCCGCGCCCGATAGCGCAGCGCCCGCTCGGTGCCGTGATGCACCCGTTGCAGGGCCAGCATGGCATTGTCATAGACCGTCAGCTCGGGGAAAATCGAGGTGATCTGGAAGGTATAGGCCATGCCCTGTTTGATCCGCGCATGGGCGGGCAGGCGCGAGATATTCTTGCCGTCGAAAAACACCTCGCCCGAGGAGGCGGGGGTGCGTCCGGTCACCAGCGAGACAAAGGTGGTCTTGCCCGCGCCATTTGGCCCAATGATCGCCCGCACCGAGCCCACGGGCAGTTGGAAATCCACATTGTCCACGGCCTTCAGCCCGCCATAGTGGCGCGACAGGCCTTTGGTTTCCAAAAGATTTACGGCAGCCATGAGAACCCCGTTTTACGCAAAAGCCCCATCAATCCGGCGCGGGCAAAGAGCACCACAAGCACCAGAACCACCCCGACAAACAGCATATAGGCGTCGGTTTTGCCCGAGGCGATGTCCACCAGATAGACCATGAACGCGGTCCCCACGAGGGGGCCAAGCACGACCCCAGCGCCGCCCACAAGCACGTATAATAGCGGGAAGATCGAGTAGGTGACCGTGGCGAAACTTGCGCCGACATAGCCAAAGAGTAGCCCGTATGCCCCCCCCGCCGCGCCTGCGTAGAGGCCCGATAGGATCAGGGCGCGGTATTTGGCGCTCCAGACGTTATAGCCCAAAAGCTTGGTGCGCTCTTCGTTTTCGCGGATGCCGATGAGCACCCGCCCAAAGCGCGAGCGGACAATGGCGTGGTTGATCAACAGCGCGATGGCAAAGAGCACAAAGGCGGCCATAAAGCGGGCGTCGGCGGTGGATAGATCGACCACCGAGAGGTTGGGAATTTCGATAAGCCGCTGGTCGCTGGCGATCACAAAGCCTTCATCGCCGCGGGTCCATTCGCCAAAATGCAGGATCGTCAGATAAGCCGCCTGCGAGAACATCAGCGTGACGATCATAAAGGCGACCCCAGCGGTGCGCAGGATCAAAAGGCCGATGATGGCGGGGAAAATCAGCGAAACCGCAAGGCCGATCCCGAAGGCGGCAGGGGCGTCTAGGCTCAGAAACTTCGAGGCGAGCCCCACGCCATACATGCCCGCGGCGAAAAACATCGCGTGGCCAAGGCTCAGGAGGCCAGTGTAGCCGAAGAGGATGTTGTAGCCCATGGCATAGACCGCCAGCACGAGGATCCGCGCCAGTTGGCCGTGGTGGTAATCGGGCAGGATGAAATGCAGCACCAAGATGACCGCAAGCACCCCGAGGTGAAACGCAATAGGCAGAAATCGGGTCATGTCTGCGCGCGTCCGAACAGGCCTTGGGGGCGATAGATCAAGACGCAGGCCACCAGCAGGGTCGCAAGGATTTTGGCGAGGGTCGGGGTGAAGAAGACCGAGATCATCCCGTCCGCCAGCCCAATGAGGATCGCCGCAAAGACCGTGCCTTTGAGCGAGCCAAGCCCGCCAATGATCACCACAATAAACGACAGCAGCAGAATATCCCCGCCCATCAGGTAATGCGCCTGCTGAATGGGTACGATCAGCACCGCAGCAAAGGCGGCCATCCCCGCGCCAACCCCAAAGGTCAGGGCATAGACGCGGTCGACGGAAATCCCGAAGTTAAGCGCGGTGTCGCGATCCGCTTGGGTGGCGCGCAGGCGCAGGCCGATGCGGGTCTTGGTCATGACGAACCAGACCGCCAAAAGCGCCACGGTGGCGGTGGCGATCACAAAGAGCTTGTAGCTGGTGGTCGCCAGTCCCCACGGAAAGTAAAAGCCCCAACCGGCGTCGGTTTTCTCAAGCCACGGCAGGGGGATGCGCTCGTTGAAGGGTGCCACCACCGGCCGCGCGTCGGGGCCGAATGTCATCAGTGTGGATTGCTGCATGATGTAAAGGATGCCGATGGTCGCGACGATTGTGGCTTCGGGGCCATAGGCGAGGCGTTTGAGCACCACACGATCCGCCAGCATCGCGATTAAAGCGGCCACCGCAAAGGCGACGATTGCCGCCAGCACAAAGCCCAGCCAGACCGGCCCGCCAAAGGTCTCGGTCACATACCAAGCGATCACCGCACCGATCATGAAAAACTCGCCATGGGCCACATTGACCACGCGCATCACTCCAAACACGAGGGACAGCCCAAGCGCGGCCAAGGCCAGCACGGCGGCCTGAACCATACCTTCGATGAAGGCTAGCAGTAGATAAGGGCCAAGTTCCATTATTCTCGTGTGCGTTGTCGTTAGGCCGTTAGGTCAGGTCAGGGCTGTAATTGCAAGCCGCCTCGGTGGATTGAGTGTTGGATTTAGCGGCATCTGTGGTTTTATCGCGAATATAAGTGCGGCCAAATGGCCAAAAATATCCAAAGGGGCGGCATGGGGCCGCCCCTAGGTTGTAAGTGTCAGCCTTAAAGCGGCTGCCCTAAAGCGCTGCCTTAAAGTGGCTGCCTTAAAGTGGCTGGGTCGTGTAATCGACCTCATCGGGGTAGAAGGTATCTTGGATAGAAGCGGTGTGGACCACATCCATGCGCCCGCCTGCCACCTTCGAGATATATTGCTGGCCAAAGACCTGATGGGTCTTGCCGTTGAACAGCTTAGGCCCTTGCGGGTGGGCGTTTGAATGGGGCATCACGGTCATGTCTTCAACCGCCTCGATCAGCTTGGCCCGATCGCCCGCGCCCTGATAGCCCGCCGCTTCCATACCGGCCTTGATGATATGCATGGTCTCCCAGCAACCGAACATATGCGCATAGGTCGAGACATCTTTGGGATCGCTCACCGAGGCGCCATTGGCATCAACGCCGACCTTCTCGCGGTAGAACGCATCATAGGGCGACTGGTCGGCTTGGGCGTAGCGCGGGTTGCCTTCCCAGAAATAACTGCCCTCAAGGAACTCAAGACCGGGCGAGGAGATATCAACCGCCTCAAGACTGTCGATAAAGCCGAAAATCTCGGGGCCTTGGCCGCCGAAAAACTCGCCCATTTCTTTGACAAAGGTCAAAACCGCTGGGCCGACGATAACGTGATAGAGCACCTCGGTCTCGCGGGGCACTTTGGGGAAATATTTGGTAAAAGACGTCTCCGTGGGCGGCACAGGGATCAGCTCAAGGATCTCGCCCCCCGCCGCTTTCATCGCCGCCGAGAAATTATCGCGGTGATCGTGGCCGAAGGCAAAATCAGCGTACATCATCGTGACTTTCTTGCCCAGATTGTCATGCACGAAAGGCGCCATCGCCTGCACTTGGCTTTTCACATCGGTGATGCCGGGCTGCAGCGTGTAGCGATTGAGCATTCCGCTGGCGACATGATGACCCTCAGAGACCACAAAATACGGCAGCTTCAACTCGCCCGCGCGGGGGCTGGAGCCGATCACCACATGGGAAAACAGCGTGCCAAAAGCGACGTCGCACTTATGCAAGGACGCGAATTTCTCGATCACCTCAGCGCCGCGCTTGGGGTCGGTGCCATCATCCTCGGCGATGATCTCAATGGGTCGGCCATTGATCCCGCCTGTCTCGTTGATCAGATTGGTCGCCGCCATGGTCGCGCGGTCGTACCAACGCCCATAGGCCGCGCCGATGCCGGTGCGATGGACTTGGAACCCGACTTTGATCGGCTCAGAGCTTTGGGCTTGGATATAGGGCACAAAACCCGGCATAGCGGTCAAAGCGGCGGCGGCGCCTGCGGTTTTGATCAGCTTGCGGCGCGTGGCGTCGGGCTTGATGAGTTTTGATGTTGTCTCTTTAGTTGAAGTCACGGGCCAACCCCTGTTTTACAAATTTTTTGCGATTGGAAAAATTTTGGGCCGCGCTGGGCCCATTGTCCAGTTAAATCCTGCGATTTGGCCTTTGCCTGTCTATAATCGGGGCATTAACCTGCGGTGGGCGAGGCCAAAAGCCATAACCCAAAGAGCGTATAGCCAACCATGAAAGCCGCCATGGGGATTTGGCTAAGGGCGGCCCGTTGCGGGTTGCCAAGCAAATTGTAAGCCAGCCGATGCGCCTGAAAGATCGCGATCATATGCCCGATGACAATCGCCGTCCCTTGCAAAAGCCAGATCACCCGCACCGTGGCAATGGTGTTGAAAATCCCCGTGGTCACGTAGGTCTCGCCCAGCCCCAAGAGGTTCGCCCCGCGCGCCAGCGGGTCATTGAGCGCCAGCGCGAGGTACTGCAGGTTCACGTAGGCCGAGGTGAGAAAATGGGCGATGTGATAGCCCATAAAAATCGGCAGCAGCGTCAAAGCAAAGGGCGCAAAGGCGCGCCATGTTAGCACCGTCTGCCCCGCGCGGCCCACGAGGGCAAAGCCGCCCCAAAGGCAGGCCAAAAACACCGTAGCCAAAAGCGGTAGGGTGAGCAGATAGCCGATGGTGTTTTGCCAAAAGACGCCGGAGCGGCCCGGAAACTCGAGGGGGTTGATGCCCCATTTGGCAAGCCACCAGAACGTCTCGTTCAGGCTGTCAAAGCTGCCCGTGGCCAAAGCGACGATGGCCAAAACGCCAAGCGCGCGTGGGGTGGTGGCGGGCCGTTTTGCCAATACCCCAAGAAACACCGTGAGCGCCTCGCCGCGTTCCAGCCATGCCTGCCCGAATACGAGCGCGAGGCTAAGGTGGGCCAGCCAGTAGCACAGAACCACCCGCGCCAAAATCGCCGGATCGGCGGGGGCGATATAGACGAGGGCAAAAAGGGCGGCGGCGGCGAATTGCGGGAGCGTGAGCCAGATGACCCAATCGGGCAGACGCTGGCCGGTCTTTGCGCGGCCTAAAAGGTGCAAGATGCCGCGCCACGGGTTGATATATGCCCAAAGATCAAAGGCCAGCCCTTGGATCACAGGGACCACGATCCACAGGCCGGTCCAGATCACCAGCACCAAAAGGTTGGCCAGCGGGTCGCGTGGCCCCCAAAGCCCAAGGGCGATGAGGCTTAGGAGGATAAGGCTGGCCAGAACCGAGGTGACACCCTGCAAGCGGGCTTTGGGCGCGGCTGGTTGGGGGCTGCGCTCATGCGCCAGCAGTTTCGGCGGAAACAGCGCAAGCGCCAGAAAGGTCAAGGCGACAACAGCGGTGCCAACGAGGGAAAACACATCCGTCGGCAGCAAAAGCACAATCGCTTTTTCCGAGACATGGGCGGCGGCAGGCCCCGAGCATAGAATGGCCCAAATCGCCGTGCCCAACCCCAAAGCAATTGCGCGCTGGGCGGTCACAACATTAACCATGTCACGGCGCTAGTCATGACGGGTCGGTGTAGCCGCCCATCTCGCAAATGATCTGCCACTCTGCGGGGCTCACAGGCTGCACCGATAGCCGCGTGTTATTGACCAGAACCATTTCCGACAGCGCCGGATTTGCCTTGCAATCCGCCAAGGTCACGGGGGTCGGAAAACTGCCCACCGCCTTGACGTCGACGCATTCCCAGCGCGGGTCATCGGTGGTGCTGTCCGGATGGATCGTGGCGCAAACCTCAACCACACCCATCACGCGCTTCTCGTCGATCGAATGATAAAAGAACCCCAGATCACCAATCGCCATCTGCCGCATATTATTGCGCGCCTGATAGTTGCGAATGCCGTCCCATTCCTCGCCCGCCTCGCCTTTGGCAAGCTGGTCGGTCCAGCCCCAAGTGCCCGGTTCTGATTTAAAAAGCCAATAGTTCATCTGCGTTTATTTCTCCGATTTTTGTGGGCGCGACAAGAGCTGCGTCATGGCGGCGGCAATTTCAACGCGGCCCGAAAGCACATCATCCACCGCCGCGTTGATCGGCATCTCGACGCCGTGCATCTGCGCCAGATGCAGACAGGCCGTGGCGGTCGCGATCCCCTCGGTGGTCGCCTCAGGCAGGGTCTGGCCCGCGCCGATGGCAAAGCCGTGGGCATAGT
Source organism: uncultured Rhodobacterales bacterium (assembly GCA_964384315.1). Lineage (GTDB taxonomy): Bacteria > Pseudomonadota > Alphaproteobacteria > Rhodobacterales > Rhodobacteraceae > CAYLLD01. The sequence continues at coordinate 11,357 of CAYLLD010000046.1, forward strand.
TGCGCGATTTGGCCGAGCCGCAGGTCAACGCCAGATCGCCAAAGCCCGAAAGCCCTTGCAGGGTCGCCGGATTGGCCCCCATTTTCGTGGCCAGCCGCGCGATTTCGGCAAAACCGCGGGTCAAAAGCGCCGCGCGCGCGCTCTCGCCCAGACCCGCGCCCATGGCGATGCCGCAGGCGATGGCAATGACGTTTTTGAGCGCGCCGCCCAGTTGCACACCGATCAGATCATCCGAGCGGTAGAGCCGCAGACTGGGGCGCGTCAGGGTTTTCTGCAGGTCCGCCGCCAGTTCGGTTTGCGCGGCAATCGTCAGCGCGGTGGGCAGGCCCCGCGCGATCTCACTCGCGAAACCGGGCCCTGATAGCACCGCGATGGGGGTGTTTTTCGGGGCAAGCTCGCTTTGCAGACGATAGGTGCCCGCCTCAACGCCCTTGGCGCAAAACACCAGCGGTGTACCAGCCAGTGCCGCGCCATGGGTGGCAAGAAAACTGGCGGTTTGCTGGGCAGGCACGACGATGAGGCAGAGCTTTGCCGCCGCGAGCGCCGCTGGATCAACGGTTGCGGTGAGGGTTTCGCTCAAAGGGACACCGGGCAGGCGCGCGGTATTTTCCCGCGCAGCGTTCATCGCAGTGGCCGCCGTTTCCGAGCGAGCAAAGAGCGTTACCGGCGTGTCATCAGAGGCCAGCACCTGCGCCAAAGCGGTCCCAAAGGCACCAGCGCCCGCCACGACTATTTCAGCACGTTTCATGCTTTGGCACCTCGCTTACCTGATCCCAGCATTGGCGTGGCGCGTTCGTCGAGGGGCCAGCGCGACCGGGCCGGGGCGCCAAAATCGCTGCGCGCACCGTCGTTATACGCCAGAAGCCCGGCGTAGGCGATCATTGCGGCGTTGTCGGTGCACAACTTAAGGGGCGGAGCGCTGAAACGAGCGCCTCTGTCAGCGGCCACCTTTGTGAGCGCCGCCCGGATCGGCCCGTTTGCCGCGACGCCCCCTGCCACAGCGAATTGCAAAGGGGCCTCAATGCCGCGTTCGGCGCAGATTGCCTTGAACTGCCCCAAAGCGACGGCAGATTTTGCCGCCAATACATCCACCACCGCCGCTTGAAACCCGGCGCAAAGATCGTTGCGGTCCTGCGTTTTAAGCTGACCGTCGTTCATGGCGTCATCGCGGGCGCGGCGCAGGGCGGTCTTTAGGCCGGAAAAACTCATGTCCGCCCCGTTTTTGCCCAAAAGCGGGCGCGGCAAAGCAAAACGCTTTGGATCACCTGCGGTCGCCATCTGTTCGACATGGGGCCCGCCGGGCTGGGGCAGGGCCAAAAGCTTGGCAACTTTGTCAAAGGCCTCACCGGGGGCATCATCGATGGTGCCGCCGATACGTTGAAAATCTTGCGGGCCGAAAACCCCAAGAAACAGACAGTGCCCCCCCGAGACGAGCAGCATTAAAAAGGGCGGCGCAATCCCACAGCTGAGGCCCGGCGTGAGCGCGTGTCCTGCAAGGTGATTGACCGCAATCATCGGCGTGTCGCTCGCCAGAGCTAGCGCTTTGGCCGATGCCAGCCCTGCCAGCAGCCCGCCGATCAGTCCCGGACCCGCTGTTACCGCGATCAGATCGACCTGCGGCAGACCCACCTTGGCGACCTCAAGCGCCTTAGCAATGGTGATGTCGAGCTTTTGAGCATGGGCGCGGGCGGCAATTTCGGGAACGATGCCGCCAAAAGGCGCGTGCAACTCATGCTGCGGCGCGACCTCATTGGCCAAGATGTGCACAGGTTCGCCCGGCCCGTGGTTTGGACCGCTAGAAAGCACTGCGGCGCAGGTGTCGTCACAACTGCTCTCGATGCCCAAAATAATCATAGTGACCCGGTTATCGCCAAAATCTCACCTCGCACTGCGGGTAGCAGGCGCCCCCACTTGGTGCAAGCTTGCGCCCGCGGCTCAATTTAAGGTTGCTTGCACCGCCGCCCGGTTCGTATAGCTCTGTACAAGCCCTTCTATCGAACGAAAATGCGCCCCATGAAGCTGATTATCACCCGCCCCGCCGAATTTGCCCGTGAAATGGCAAAGGTCATCAATGAGCAATTGCCCGGGCGTTATGATATTGAGCTGGCCCCGCTGATGCATATCGAGATCGAGCAGACCTCGCTGGATTTAACCGATGTGCAGGCGCTTTTATTCACCTCTCGTCAAGCGGTGGCGGCTTTGGCCAGCCTAAGCCCGTCGCGCGATATTCCGGCGCTTTGCGTGGGGCCGGGGACCGCTGCGGATGCCATGGCTTACGGGTTTTCTGCCATTTCGGCCGATGGTGATGTGGCGGCGCTTAGCACTTTGGCGGCGACCTCTTATGTGCCCGGCGGTGGGCGTTTGCTCTATTTTCGCGGCACGCATATCTCTGCGGATATTGCCTCGGCCCTGAGAGATGAGGGGATCGAGATCGAAGAACGCATCATCTATAATCAACGGGCATTGCCTTTGCCCGCCAGCGCCCATTCAGCCATTCTGGGGGCGTCTCCTTGCGTGATTACGCTATTCTCTGCGCGCACCGCCGAGGCGCTTGCGGTTGAGTTGCAAAGCGGCAGCGGTGCTTTGGAATTGCCCTCTTCTACGCGAATACTATCGATAAGTGCGAATTGCGCCGCGCCGCTCCAAGGTCTTGGGGCAGAGGTACAAGTTGCTGATACGCCAGACCTTGCCGGGATGCTCAAATTGTTGGCATAGCGGGGCTGATACGATGCAAATTCATCCGATTCGGGACAATCTGTCTCAATCCAAACGGGAATCATTGTGGGAGTTTCCCCCTTGTATTACCCTCCATTGTGCCGAAGTTTAGGCGTAATGCGGGCAACTTAACCGGGCTGGACCATGTCTGAGACAACTCACTCTGAAGCTGATCATAAAACGAGCGTTTCTGACGCCGATGACACGCTTAACGAAATCGTTGATGAGGCCGAAACGGCACATGACGATTATGACGACGACTATGAAGGCGTCGGCAATGATGAGCATGACGAGCACGAAGAGGCTGGTATGTCTTGGGCTGCGCGTGCGCTCATGGCTTTGTTGCTTTTGATTGGCGGCGGCGCGCTGGCCCTTTGGGGCGGGCCGCGGCTTGTGCCGCATTTACCCGCTTGGGCCTCCCCGGCGGTACCTTATTTAATGCCCGGCGCGAACCAGTCATCCAACCAGATCGCAGATTTGCGCAGTGAGATTGATGCGCGGGTGGGGTCGGTTGAGACCGCGCTTGCGGGCACCCGGAGTGAAGTGACCGAAGCCGTTGACGCCCGTCTAAGCTCCTTGGGTGGCACCGATGGCGCGGAGGTCGAAACCCGCCTTGCGGCAATCGAAACCCGTCTTGATGATATTCAGGGCCTGTTTGACGGTCTCTCCACTGGATTAACCGATGCCGACGGTACACCAATGACCGCTGCGGCCTCGGCTCAGCTTGCGGCCAATGCTGCCGCGCTTGAAGGGGTTCGTGAAGAGGTTGCAACCCTAACTTCGCGCACTGGTGCTATGTCGCAGCGCATTGACGAAGTCGCAGCCACCGCCATGCAACGTGTGGTCGAAGCCGAAGAGCAGGCCGCTGTGGTGGCCCAAGAAGCCGAGCGCACCAAGCAGTCGATTGAACTTGATGCCAAGCTGACCGCGATTTCGAACGCTTTGGCCAATGGTGACGCTTATGATGCGCCGCTTGCCTTTGTTGCAGCTAATGCTGCCGCGCCGCTGCCTGAGGCGCTTAGCGCGTCCGCCGAAACTGGCGTGGCCACGATCAAAGAGCTGCAAAGCGCCTTTGAGCCGCTGTCCCATTCGGTCATCAAATCCTCGATCCGCGAAAGCGGCGAAGGCACTGTGGGCAAGCTGGGCTCGTTCCTGCGCTCGCAGGTCGCCACCCGCTCGCTCGCGCCCAAAGAGGGCAATAGCGTTGATGCAGTGCTATCACGAATGAATGCGCAACTGGCAGCCGGTGACTTGGGCGCTGTGCTGGAAGAAGCGAATAATCTCGATCAATTCTCTGGGGCGTATCTGTCTGAGTGGTTGAAACGTGTGGCAACCCGCCACGATGCTGTTGTTGCGTTTGGAAATCTGTCCGCAGAATTTTCCTGATCGCCTGTTTAGGAGGCTTGTCATGATTTGGTCTTTCGTAAAATTTGCGCTGTTTTTTGCAATCGTAGTGGGGCTCGCACTGGGCGCCTCCTATGTGATGGACACGGGTGGCAACGTCATCGTGGCCTTTGGCAGCACCGAGGTCAGCGTGACGCCGATCCAAGCGCTTTTGTTTCTTGTTGTGGTCTTTGTGGCGCTGTTTGTGCTGCTTAAGCTTGCGGGCTTCCTTGTGGCGTGTCTGCGCTGGGTGAACGGCAACGACAACGCACTGGATCGCTACTTTAACCGCAAACGCGAAAAGCGCGGCTATCAAGCCTTGGGCGATAGTGTGATCGCACTGGCGGCGGGCGACGGTAAAACGGCCATGGCAAAGGCGGCCAAGGCGGATAAATACATCGGCCGTCCCGAGCTGACCGCATTGGTCAACGCGCAGGCTGCGCAGATCACGGGCGATACCAAAGGCGCCGAAGAGCATTATAAGACGCTGCTGACCGACGATCGCACCCGCTTTGTCGGTGTGCAGGGGCTCTTGCGTCAAAAGCTGGACACCGGCGATACGGGCACGGCGCTGGCGCTGGCGGAAAAGGCCTTTGCCATCAACCCGCGCCACGATCCGACCCTTGAGACGCTCTTTAAGCTGCAATCAGATAAACGCGATTGGTCCGGCGCGCGCAAAACCCTGCAAGCGCGGGTTCATGCGCGGGCGCTGCCTGGCGATGTTGGCCAGCGCCGCGATGCGGTTCTCTCGCTGGCGGATGCGGCCTCAGAGCTTGAGGCGGGCAATGCCGCCGAGGCCAAAGCGCGGGTTGCCAAGGCGATGAAAATCGCCCCAGGTTTGATCCCTGCGGCCACCTTGCAGGCCCGTTTGATGGCTGAGGATGGCGAGAAACGCCGTGCGACATCTGTGCTGAAAAAGGCGTGGAAACTCGCGCCGCACCCTGATCTGGCGTCGAGTTTTGCGGCGATTGAGCCCGAAGAAGAGCCTTTGGCACGGATTAAGCGGTTCAAACCGCTGCTCAAAATCCTGCCTGAGCACGCCGAGACACGGATGCTTGAGGCCGAGCTTTATCTGGCCGCTGAGGATTTTCCTGCAGCGCGCAAAGCCATCGGCACGTTGGCCGAGACCGACCCGACCGCGCGGTCGCTGTCGATCATGGCGGCGGTTGAGCGTGGCTCCGGTGCCGAAGAGGCCGTTGTCTCGGGCTGGCTGGCGCGCGCGCTATCCGCCCCGCGCGGCGATGCGTGGATTTGCGAGAGCTGTAACCACATCCACAACGACTGGGGCCCGACCTGCGACAACTGCGAGAGCTTCGACACCATGACGTGGTCCCGTGTGCCTGTGAGCGACGATGCCAAGACCATGGCCGCTGCGATGTTGCCGCTGCTGGTACGTCCAGCCGGTGATGGCACCGAAGATGAGGCGGTTGTTGTATCCGATGATGCGGCTGAGGCGGCTGAGGATGCTGCTGAAACGGTGATTGATGCCGCCAAGGATGTGGCCGAAGATGTAGTAACGGGCCGCGAGGCCAACGCCTAAACTCTGCTTATTTAGCCTAGCAAAAGCGCATCTGTCCAAGCGGGCCGGTGCGCTTTTTTAATAGAAACTCTGCTTTAATAGAAACTCTGCGGGTCGATATCGATGGTCACCCTGAGGGAATTTGGCACGATCACCTGCGCCGCCCAAGCGCTCACCGCGCTTTGAATATCGATGCCCTTGGGCGATTTGACCAAAAACCGCACGCGGTGCCGCCCCCTGATCCGCGCAATTGGCGCGGTCGCAGGGCCAAAAAGCTGCGCCCCGCCAGTGACCAGCGGCCCCGTTTTGCGCGCAAGCTCGGTGCAAAACCGATGCACCTCCGCCTCGTTCTCGCCCGAGACAATGATCCCCGCCATCCGGCCGAAGGGCGGACTGCCCGCCATATGCCGCGCCTCGGCCTCGGCGCGCCAAAACGCCTCGTCGTCATCCGAGAGGATCGCCTT
>CAYLLD010000046.1:17447-18451 GCA_964384315.1 uncultured Rhodobacterales bacterium
GATGATCCGGCTGATGGGTCTGGATTAGCGCCAGCCCCGGCTCTTCGCGCCGCCCCGCACGGCCCGCCACCTGCCGGATCAGCTGAAAGCTCTTTTCGGCAGCGCGCAAATCGCCCCCCTGCAGGCCCAAATCCGCATCAATCACCCCCACAAGGGTCAGCAGCGGAAAATTGTGCCCCTTGGCGACCATCTGCGTGCCGATGATGATATCCGCCGCCCCCGAGGCAATGGCGCCGATCTTTTCTTTGAGCTTGCGCGCGCTATCGGCGATGTCCGAGGACAAAAGCGCAATCCGCGCGCCGTCAAACACCTCAAGCGCCTCTTCGCCCAGCCGCTCAACCCCCGGCCCCACGGCGCTGAGGGTGTTTTCCGCATCACAAGACGGGCATGTCGTTGGCACCGGCTTTTGCGCCCCGCACATATGGCACATCAGCCGCGCTTGAAACCTATGCTCGACCATGCGCGTGTCGCAATCATCGCAAGCGATCTGATTGCCGCAGCCTCGGCACACCACAAGGGGCGCATAGCCGCGCCGATTGAGAAACAAGAGCGACTGCTGCCCCGCCGCAATCCGCGCCTCAACGGCGGCTTGTAGCGTTGGCGAAATCCAGCGGTCGCGCGGCATCTCTTCGGCGCGCATATCAATCGCCGCCATTTTGGGCATGACCGCCGCCCCGAAACGCTCGCGCAGATCAATCCGCGCGTATTTCCCGCTTTTGGCATTGGCCCAGCTTTCCAGCGACGGCGTGGCCGAGGCCAAAATCACCTGCGCCTTGCACAAAGAGGCCCGCAGCACGGCCATGTCGCGGGCGTGATAAAGCGTGCTGTCCTCTTGCTTGTAAGACCCGTCGTGTTCCTCATCCACCACGATCAGCCCCAGATCGGCAAAGGGCAAAAACAGCGCCGAACGCGCGCCCACCACAAGCTGCGCCTCGCCATGGGCAAGGGTCGCGTCGAACGCGCAAACCGGACGTTGCAAGATCGGCTGGTGAAGGAACTCCGGC
>CAYLLD010000047.1:0-12119 GCA_964384315.1 uncultured Rhodobacterales bacterium
GAATTGCTTAAAATAGGTCGCCGCAACCGGATGGTTCTCCGTGGGATTGGCCCCGATAACGATGGCCACATCGGCGTTTTCAATCTCGTTGAAGGTCGCCGTGACCGCCGCCGAACCGACGTTTTCCATAAGCGCCGCAACCGAAGAGGCATGGCACAACCGCGTGCAGTGATCGACGTTGTTATGGCCGAACCCTTGGCGGATGAATTTCTGGAAAAGATAAGCCTCTTCGTTCGAACATTTGGCTGAGCCAAAGCCCGCAACTTCGCGGCCACGGCCCTTTAGGCCCTGCGCGGCAAAATCCAAAGCCTCGTCCCAAGACGCCTCACGGAAATGCTTGGACCAGTCACCCGGATCAACATTCAGCCCCTTGGCGGGGGCATCATCACGGCGAATAAGCGGCTTGGTCAGGCGGTGCGGGTGGGACACGTAATCGAAGCCAAACCGCCCCTTAACGCACAGCCGGTTTTCATTGGCAGGCCCATCAAGCCCATCAACATATTTGATCGCGCCGTCTTTGACCTTGAGGCTCAGCTGACAGCCAACCCCGCAATAGGGGCAAACCGATTTTACCTCTTCGTCATAATCCGCGCTGTCGCCCATCTGCGCATCATCCAGAACCGTCGCGGGCATCAACGCGCCGGTCGGACAGGCCTGCACACACTCACCGCAAGCCACACAGGTACTCGCACCCATGGGATCAGCCATGTCAAAAATAATCTCGGAACTCGCGCCGCGCCCGCCCATGCCGATCACGTCATTGACCTGAACCTCGCGGCAAGCCCGCACGCAGAGGTTACAATGAATACAAGCGTCGAGATTAACGCTCATCGCCACATGGCTGCTGTCCAAAAGCGGAATGGTCTGGGCGTCTTTGGTCGGGAACCGGCTCTCTTTGACGCCATTGGCATCGGCCATTGCCCAAAAATGCGACGACACATCATGGGCCATCTCGCGCTCGGGCTGATCCGCCATCAGCATCTCAACCACCGTCGCGCGGGCTTTGCTGGCGCGGTCGCTGTCAGTCTTAACAACCATACCCTCGGCCACCGGACGAATACACGACGCAACCAGCGTCCGCTCGCCCTCAACCTCAACCATACAGGCGCGGCAGTTCCCGTCGGGGCGGTAGCCTGGATCGGGCTTGTGGCACAGATGCGGAATAATCAAACCCTGCCCATGAGCCGCGTCCCAAATCGAGGTGCCCTCGGGGACCGTCACGTCTTTACCATCCAGCGAGATAGTTATCATGTTAAGCGCATTTCCGTCAGGCATGAGACGCTCCTGTGGTTTGATCTTGGGGTGAGCAAAGGTCCATCAAATCTCTTCCTTGAAGTGTTTGATGGTCAAACGGATCGGGTTAGGCGCCGCCTGCCCCAGCCCGCAAATCGATGCATCCGCCATAGTTTCGCATAGATCTTCAAGCAAGTTTTGATCCCACTGGTCGGCCTGCATCAGCTTTACAGCCTTCTCGCAACCAACGCGGCAAGGGGTGCATTGACCGCAGCTTTCATCTTCAAAAAACCTTAACATGTTAAGCGCCGCGTCCCGCGCACTATCTTGATTTGACAGCACAACAACCGCCGCTGACCCGATGAAAGAGGCATGTGGTTGCAGGGTGTCAAAATCGAGCGGCACGTCGTTCAAAGTGGCAGGCAACAAACCCGAAGACGGCCCGCCAGGTTGATAGGCTTTGAATTCATGCCCATCCACCATACCGCCCGAGGCTTCAATGATATCAAGGATCGTCGAGCCAGCTGGCAAGAGCTTAACCCCAGGATGACGCACCCGCCCCGAAACCGAATAAGAGCGCAAACCAACGCGCCCGTTTTTCTCGTGCACATTCAGAACCTCCGGCCCGCCGCGCACAACTTTTGTCACCCAGTAAAGCGTCTCAACATTATGCACGAGGGTGGGCTGATCAAAGATCCCGACTTGCGCGACATAGGGCGGACGATGGCGGGGCAAACCGCGTTTGCCCTCAATGCTTTCAATCATCGCGCTCTCTTCGCCGCAGATATAAGCACCGGCGCCGCGGCGCAGATCTATATAGCCCGGCTCAACAAGCCCAGCCGCCTCTAGGGCTTTGATTTCATGCTCTAAAATATGCAAAACCGCCGGATATTCATCGCGCATATAGATAAAGCATTTCTCGGCCTCGACCGCCCAAGCGGCAACCAACATGCCCTCAAGAAACACATGCGGCTCGCGCTCAAGATAATAGCGATCCTTAAAGGTTCCAGGTTCGCCCTCATCACCGTTTACCGCCAAATAACGCGGTCCCGGATTGGCCCGAACAAACCCCCATTTTTTGCCAGACGGGAAGCCCGCGCCGCCCAAACCACGCAGCCCTGCATCAAGCATATCCTGCTGGATTTTTTCCCAATCGCCATCTTTGCGAAGCGCCACCAACCGGCGATAACCGCCATCGTCTTGATAGGCCTCAAGCTTTTCATAGTCGGGGATGACAGGGTGAATTGACATGCTGTCAATCGCCGCTGACACCTTGTCAATTGACGCGGTGTCAATGTGATTATGACCGATTTCGAGCGTCGGCGCCGTATCGCAACGGCCCATACATGGCGCGCGCAAAACACGAACCTCGCCGCCGTCACTGTATTTTGTCGCTAAGTTTTTCAGCAAATCCTGCGCGCCCGCCAGCTCACATGACAGGCTGTCACAAACACGAATTGTGATCGCGGGCGGGGCCTGCTCGCCCTCTTTGACCACATCAAAATGCGCGTAGAAACTAGCGACCTCAAAAACTTCGGCCTGTGCCATACGCATCTCTTCGGCCAGCGCCCGCAAATGCGCCGCGCTTAGATGCCCGTATTTATCCTGAATAAGATGAAGAAACTCGATCAGTAGATCGTGCCGCCGTTCGCGACCGCCAAGCAGTGCCTGAACATCATCAAGTGCTGTATCGTCAAGCTGGCGGCCCTTGGGCGTTTTGCGCCCTTTTCCCTTACCAGACTTCCAAACGCCCTTTCGGTCATCGAGGGGTGCCATGCGAATCTCCGTTGGCTGCGACGCTTTGGAGCGCATCGTGCCATCAGACAATCAGATCATCAAATCATGATTACTGCTTATTCAATAAGTTATTCTTATCAAGCAGATCCAACAAGACCTGAACCACCGGCAAAACATAGGTGCGTTTAGGATAGATCAACGCCACCGGCTTTTGCACAGTGGGCTTCACAAGCTCCAAGAGCTGCAAGCCCGTCAAATCCGTTCGCTCAATAAAGGCATCGGGCAAAATCGTCGCCGCAAAACCATCTTGGGCCTGCATAATAGACACGGAAAATGCATTGGTCTCGGCAACCACGTTGGGCGTCACGCCAGCTTCTGCAAACAAACCATCAAGGATGCGCCGATTCTGCATTTGGCTAACCAAGAGACTAAGCGGCAGCGCGCCAATATCGGCCCAACTCAGAGTATCACCATCCAAAGTGGCAAGGGATTTGGGCACAACAAGACTGTAGCGCTCTTTGTAGAGGGATCGAAACGCGATTAGATCTGGATCCAACCCGTCCTCATAGGTGAACCCAACGTCGTAGGTTCCGTCATCAATGCCTTGCTGCACCTGAAGCGATGTTGCCGCAAATGTACGCAGCTTTACACCCGGATGAGTGGCGGCGATTTGGGCCGGAATGCGCGCCGCCAAAGGCATCGCGGTGGGGATTGTTCCCACATTCAACCGCCCAACGACCGCCCCCCGCGCTGCATTGATTTCCTGGCCCATTGTGCGCGCATCGTCTAACATTTGGCGCGCCCAGCGCAGCAAAATATCGCCTTCAGGCGTAAAACCCTCGAACCGATTGCCCCGCCGCACAATCGGAACGCCCAGGTCCGCTTCGATGTTGCGAAGGCGCATGGAAAGCGCCGGCTGGCTGATACCCGCGGCGCTGGCGGCCCGCGCGAAATGACGCTCTCGCGACAAAGCAAGCAGCAGCTCCATGTCGCGCAGATCAATCATGCCGTACCGGGCTCATGGCCGCCGCGATAGCGGATTTCGCGCTGCGGATAGGGGATTTCGATGCCTTCGGCCTTCAGCGCGTTCCAGATCATGAAAAGCACCTCGGAGGTGTACTTATTTTTACCATCATCAATGCCCTCGACCCAAAATTCGAGACAGAACTCAACACCATTATCCCCAAACCCGCGTAACTCACAGTCGGGCCCCTCGGGCGCATCCAGCACATTTGCCAGCTTCGCCACGGCGGTCTCAACGATTGCAGGCACTTTGTTAATATCCGTTTCGTAACTCACGGTGAACGGCACCTCATAGCGATTGCCAGACCCCGCATCGGACCAATTCACGATCCTCGTGGTGATGAAATCCTCATTTGGGACCACGATCCACTTGCCGTCAAAGGTCTCAAGGATCGTAGCCCGTGCGCCCATTTTAACAATCGTGCCACTTTCGCCGCCATCCAATTCGACGAAATCACCGACCGTCGCCTGCCCTTCCAAAAGCAGAATAACGCCCGAGATAAAATTCGATGCAATCTTCTGCAGACCAAAACCAAGCCCGACACCAATGGCACCCGATAGGATTGCCAAGGCGGACAAATCGAGACCGACAATGTTAACAAGTAAAAGAAATGAAATGCCGTAAACGACCGCTTCAAAGGCCTTTGCCGCCAGTTCGCGTGTCGGTGGCCGCATCTCTTGCTGCGCCCGAATATAGCCCGTGCCTTGGGTGGCGGACCATTGCCCAAGCCAAAACAGCACCGCCCCAACAATCGCAGCGCGCAAGAGGGACAGGACCGAAAACTGGATATCCCCTATGCCAATTTTCGTCTCACCCAACCAAATCTGCGCAGGCTCCAGCACGCCCAAAACGTATAAGGCAGCCATGGGGATGAAGACGAATTTCCCCAGTGTTTTCAATAGGGGCGCGGTAATGATGTCCCGGACCAGTATCCGAACCGCAAGAAAGATGAACACTCTCTTGCCAAAGGCAATGACATCGCCAGCACCCAACGATGCGCGGACCCCCTGCTCTGCCATAGCCGTGAACCCATAGGCCAAGAGCGGCAGCAAGAGCGGCAGAAACCCGATGACAAAACGTCGAATTTGAGCGATCCGGGTTTGTCGCTCGCCTGGATCAAGCAATGAGCGTAAGCGCGGTTCTAGAATGCGACGCGCAATGACGGCTAGCAAAAAGGCGGCGACCAAGAGTCCGAATTGGACGTAGGCGGCCGGACTCATCAGCCAAGCGAGCGCTTGGTCGCGCCATTCAAACGCAATGTTTCGGATCGTTTCAATCAAGGCAAAACCTCCAACATTGGTCGCGATCAGGACACGCCACTGGTACCCCGCATGTATAATCGCCTATCAGGCGCGACTTTGGGACACAATCGCCGGGATTTTCCCTCATCTTGACCTCTCCAAACCGATGGACAAGTCTGAATCTGCGCCCTAAACTACGCGCCATAGACGTAGATCCACTCAGTGGACATGACAGGAGAGAGACGGATGAGCAAACGCGACGACCTGATTGCGAAATACGCCGAAGACATCACGAAGCACTTTGGCGAGAGCGCCGATATGGGTCTTTTGACCAAAGTTACCATTGGTTGCGGCCCTGCAATCTACAATGCGGATGCCTCCACAGTATCCGGGTCAGACCCAAGTGAAATTGAGACCGTAAAGAAAAACTATCTGATCAAAAAGCTTGGCCTGAGCGATGGCCCGGATCTTGATTCAGGTATTGCTGCGGTGATGGAAAAATATGGCCAGTCGAACCGCAACAAATACCGCGCGGTTGTCTATTACCAATTGTGCCGTCACTTCGGGAAACAATCTGTTTACGGCTAAGCCGGGCAGCTAAAGATTTTGGAAAAGGCGCCTTTTGGGGCGCCTTTTTTATTGCCGGTCATTCGGCGGCAGTCGAGACACTGGCACGGGCACGCATGGCATCACCAAAGGCGTGAAATAATGGGCGAGACACCGGGTCTTGCGCCGCTTTCCACTCTGGATGCCACTGGACGGCCATCGCAAAACCGGGCGCGTCTTTGACATAAATCGCCTCTGGTGTGCTGTCCGGCGCAACACCTTCAACGACAATACGCTCACCAGGGGCATCAATGCCCTGCCCGTGCAGCGAATTCACCATCACCTCGTCAGAGCCAAATATTTTGGCAAACCGGCCGCCCGGTGTGAGCGCGATCTTGTGGCGCAACTCAAATTTCTCTTCCAAAGTGCCGTCGGGGGGCATGCGATGGTTCATTCGACCGGGCAGGTCGCGAATTTCCGGATGCAATGTGCCGCCAAAAGCGACGTTGACCTCTTGGAAACCGCGGCAAATACCGAGAATTGGCGTGCCGGTTTCAACCGCAGCGCGCACAAGCGGTAAAACCAACCTGTCGCGATCGCGATCAAACTCGCCATGGGCCTCCGTAGCGGTTTGTCCATATTCTTCGGGGTGAACATTCGGACGCCCCCCGGTTAGGATAAACCCGTCGCAAGCGTTCAACAGCTCAGGAACCGAAACCATATCTGGCGAAGCAGGCACGAGCAGTGGCATGGCGCCAACGGCTTGCGCAACACAGTCGTTGTTCATCTTTCCAGCGGCAAAAACCGGATACTGGTCATCAATTAGATAAGAGTTGGTGATGATTCCGACGATTGGTCGCAAGGTTCTGATTCCTATTGTTCGCAGTTGCAGCAACGTTAACCTAATGTCGCCTTAACTGCCAAGCGGCGCGCGTGCAAAATTGGCTCGGTGTAGCCCGATGGCTGATTTACGCCATCAAAAACCAGCGCGCAGGCGGCAAGAAAGGCGGCACCATCAAAACCCGGTGCCATCGGCACGTATCCGGCGACATCTTTGTTCTGAGCATCTACAACCTTCGCCATGCGCCGCATCACATCCATCACTTGATCTTCAAGCGCGACCCCATGATAGAGCCAATTCGCAATATGCTGAGACGAAATCCGGCAAGTTGCACGGTCCTCCATCAAGCCGACGTCATTTATGTCTGGCACCTTCGAACAGCCAACGCCCGCATCGACCCAACGCACCACATAGCCCAAAATGCCCTGCGCGTTGTTTTCCAACTCAGCCCTGATCTCTTCATCAGACCAGTTATGACCATCTGCCACAGGGACAGTTAAAATATCATCAAGCTGGCCCCGCGGACCGCCGGATTTAATCTGCTGCTTTTGCGCCTTAACATCCACCTTATGATAATGCGTGGCGTGAAGCGTGGCCGCGGTCGGTGAGGGCACCCAAGCGCAATCCGCCCCCGCCTTGGGGTGCCCGATTTTCTCGGTCAGCATCTGCGCCATCCGGTCGGGCATCGCCCACATGCCCTTACCGATCTGTGCCTTTCCGGCCAAACCGCAGGCCAGCCCAACGTCGACATTGCGATCCTCATAGGCAGCAATCCACGGCTTGGCCTTAATCTCGGCTTTACGCAGAAACGGACCCAGCGCCATCGAGGTGTGAATTTCATCCCCGGTGCGATCCAAAAAGCCCGTGTTGATAAACGCGACACGGTGACGAGCGGCGCGAATACACTCTTTCAGGTTCACCGTCGTGCGGCGTTCCTCATCCATAATGCCAATCTTGACAGTGTGTCGGGGCAGGCCAAGCGTGTCCTCAACCTGATCCATCATCGAACAGATAAACGCGACCTCATCGGGCCCATGCATCTTTGGCTCAACCACATAAATCGAGCCGGTCACCGAATTGCCGCTGTCACGGTTCAGATCATGGATCGCGCAAAGCACCGTTGACAGGGCGTCAAGCATGCCCTCGCCAATCTCTTGCCCGTCTCGATCATGGACCACCGGCGTGCCCATCAAAAGCCCCACATTGCGCACCCACAAAAGCGCACGGCCTTTGATCTGGGCGCTCTGGCCATCGGGCGTCTGAAACGCGCGATCATCGTTCAACACACGCTCAAAGGTCTTACCGCCCTTGGTCACAGGCTCACTCAAATCGCCCTTCATCAGGCCCAGCCAGTTCGAATAAGTGAGCACCTTATCCGCAGCATCCACCGCCGCGACCGAATCCTCGCAATCCATAATCGCCGTCAGCGCGCTTTCGATCACCACATCTGAAATATGGGCCGGATCGCTTTGGCCAATCTGGCTTTGAGGGTCGATCTGCACCTCAATATGCAGCCCATTATTCACCAAAACGACTTTGGATAGCCCATGATCTGCCGTGTCATACCCAACAAATTGCGAAGGGTCCGCAAGGCCTGTCTCGCCATCGGCACCTGCCACAACAATCGTGCCACTTTGGTATTTAATCTGCGTCACATCCGCCCAGGAGCCGCCCGCCAAAGGGGCCGCGCCGTCCAAAAACGCCTTGGCCCAAGCGATCACGCGCCCGCCGCGTTCAGGGTCATAACCGCCCTTAAGCGGCGCATCGCCCAGCGCATCCGTGCCGTATAGCGCATCATAAAGCGAGCCCCAGCGCGCATTCGCCGCGTTCAGCGCATAGCGCGCGTTCATCACCGGCACCACGAGCTGCGGGCCGGGAACATTGGCGATTTCCGGGTCCACATCTGCGGTCTCGATCTCAAAATCATCCGCCTCGGGAACGAGATAACCAATTTCACTCAGAAACGCCTTATAGGCTTCCAAATCGATTGGGGGGCCAGATTGCGCCTTGTTCCAAACGTCAAGCTGGCCCTGCAGCTCGGCCCGGCGCGCCAAAAGCGCCCGCCGCTTTGGCCCAAAGACATGGGCCAGTTTCGACAAACCTTGCCAATAAGCCTCGGCAGTCACGCCACTTCCGGGCAAGGCTTGGCCCTCTATGAAGGCCGCGTATTCCGCAGCAACGCTCAAATCCGCGCGAGCAACCATGTCTGGCATTTTGAATAATCTCCAACTTTGTGCAGGCAAGAAAATCCACTGGCCCATCACAATCATTTACTCTGCAAACTGCGATAAAATCGTTACGGTTGCAAACTGGAGAATGCATGCCAAAACTATGCCCCTATGCAGACGCAAAAGGGCCCCTCTATGCGCACTGAAACAGCACCCACAATTCGCCTCGCAGATTACACGCCGTTTCCATTCTCAATCGAAACGGTGAACCTAGACTTTGATCTAAAGCCCGAGGCAACTTCCGTCCGCTCTAAGGTCACGTTTCGCAAAAAAGATCTCCAAAGCGATGCCCATGACTTGGTGCTGGATGGGATTGGTTTACAGCTTGTCAGCGTGAAAATTGACGGCGTGTCAATTGATCCCGACACCCTGTCAATCTCAGAGGAAAAGCTTGTGGTGCCCGCGGCACTTTTGCCGCGCGATGAATTCCTTTGGGAATGTGAGGTTTTGATAAATCCCAAGGCCAATACAGCGCTTGAGGGGCTGTATATGTCAAAGGGTATGTACTGCTCGCAATGCGAGGCTGAAGGCTTTCGCAAAATCACCTATTACCCAGACCGCCCGGATGTTCTGGCACCCTTTTCTGTCCGCGTTTCAGGCCCAGAGCCGGTGTTGCTGTCTAACGGCAACCTGACCCAACAGGGCGATGGCTATGCAGATTGGACCGACCCACACCCCAAACCCGCCTATCTATTTGCCTTGGTTGCGGGGGATTTGGTCTCCTACGACGATAGTTTCACCACGATGTCGGGACGCAAAGTTCAGCTGCGCATTTTTGTGCGCGAGGGCGACCGGGATCGATGTGCCTATGCGATGGATGCGCTAAAGCGATCGATGCTGTGGGACGAAGAGGTCTATGGGCGCGAGTATGATCTGGACATCTTCATGATTGTCGCGGTGGACGACTTCAACATGGGGGCGATGGAGAATAAGGGGCTGAATATTTTCAACTCAAAATACGTTCTGGCATCGCCTGAGACCGCGACGGACACGGATTACGAGCTAATCGAAGCCATCATCGCCCACGAGTATTTTCACAACTGGACCGGCAACCGGATCACCTGCCGTGACTGGTTCCAATTATCCCTAAAAGAGGGTCTGACGGTCTATCGCGACCAGAGTTTTTCTGCGGATATGCGTTCTGCAGCGGTGCAGCGGATTAAGGACGTCAAAGCCCTACGCGCTCGCCAATTTCGCGAGGATGCCGGCCCCTTGGCGCATCCCGTGCGCCCCGAAAGCTACGTCGAGATCAACAACTTTTACACAGCGACCGTCTACGAAAAAGGCGCTGAGGTGATCCGCATGCTTGCGACCCTTGTGGGGCCAAAGGCCTACCGAAAAGCGCTTGATCTATACTTTGATCGGCATGATGGACAGGCCTGTACGATCGAGGACTGGCTTCAAGTTTTCGAAGACACAACCGGACGAGATTTAACCCAGTTTAAGCGCTGGTACACACAAGCGGGCACGCCAGTTGTCACGGTGTCAGACAAGTTCAAAAACGGGGTTTACACCCTGTCATTCAAGCAAGAATTGCCACAAAAAAAGGGTGACAATCCTCTTGATCCTTATTTGATTCCAATATCTTACGGATTTGTTGGCGAAGGTAATGCCCAAGCCGGGGTTTTGGAGCTGGATGACACGGCGTCAACTTTCGACTTTGAATTTGCCAAACCACCCACAGCATCGCTGTTGCGCCATTTCTCGGCACCAGTGTCCCTAGAGTTTGAGCGCTCTGATCAAGCCCTAGCCGAAATTCTTGCCAATGATGATGATCTGTTCTGCCGGTGGGAGGCTGGCCGCACGCTGGCCCTTCAAGCGCTTGAGGCTATGGCAACAGATGCGCCTGCCACGCCCCAAATTCTCATTTCAGCCATGCATCGCACCATTGCTAATTCCAGTGTCGATCCAGCATTTCGTGCGCTGCTTTTGAACCTGCCCGGCGAAGATGAAATTGCCGCGCGCCTCTACAAAAATTCGATCACGCCGGACCCGGATAAAATTCATGCCGCGCGTCAGTCGCTTATCACGTCTTTGGCCGATAAAATGCGCGACGACTTGAGCGAGATTTACCATGAGATGACGACCACTGGCCCCTACAAGCCGGACGCCGATGACGCCGCCCGCCGATCCTTACGGGCCAGTGCGCTCTCGTACCTGACCAAGCTTGATCCCAAGGCAAATTTGGCGCGCGCGCAGTATCAAACTGCCGACAACATGACCGAGACCCTGTCAGCCTTAAGCGCTCTGGTTGGTGCTGGTGCGGCTGAAGCAGAGTTAGCAGATTTCAAGACCTGTTGGCGTGACGACCCGAACGTCTTGGACAAATGGTTCAAAATCCAAATGGCCAATACCCCGCCTGATCACGCTTTGGCGCAGGCGATTGCGCTGTCCAAAGACGACAGCTTTGGTTGGAAAACCCCGAACCGCTTTATTTCGTTGGTCGGCGCTTTCACGTCCAATAGTGTGGCCTTCCACGCCAAAGACGGGTCGGGCTATGAATTCGTGGCGGACTGGCTTTTGAAAATGGATCCCGTGAACCCGCAAACTGCGGCGCGCCTGTCGGGCACTTTTGAGACTTGGTCGCGATATGATGATCTGCGCAAATCAGCTGCGGTGCATCAACTCGAGAGAATTTTGAGCACGAAAAACCTGTCCAAAGATACAAATGAAATGGTCACGCGCATCAAAGGCGCAGCCTAGCGGTCGCGCTGGGGGATTGCTCGCCGATGGGTAAAGCCGCCTCTTGAGTAGCCGCGCCGCGCAGCTTATAGGTCGGACTTGCCCAAGACATACGGTTATTCCCATGCTCGATCTGACTTACCAAGACCCCAAAGTGAAAACCATCGCAGGTGCCAAAGAGGACTGGGAGCTGGTCATTGGCATGGAGGTTCACGCGCAGATCGCGTCGAACTCAAAGCTGTTTTCCGGCGCCTCAACCCAGTTTGGCGCCGAGCCGAACGCCAATGTCTCGCTGGTCGATGCGGCCATGCCGGGGATGTTGCCGGTGGTGAATGCTTTTTGCGTTGAGCAGGCGGTGCGCACGGGGCTGGGTCTTCAGGCCGAGATTAATCTCTATTCGCGCTTTGATCGGAAGAATTATTTCTACCCCGATCTGCCCCAAGGCTATCAGATCAGCCAGCTTTACCACCCCATCGTTGGCGAAGGCGAAGTGATCGTCGATATGGAGCCGGGCATCGCGCGGCGCGTGCGGATCGAGCGTATTCACATGGAGCAGGACGCGGGCAAATCCGTGCATGACATGGATC
>CAYLLD010000047.1:12129-14253 GCA_964384315.1 uncultured Rhodobacterales bacterium
CCGCACTGGCGTCGCGCTTATGGAAATCGTCAGCCGCCCGGACATTCGCGGCCCCGAAGAGGCGGCGGCCTATTTGGGCAAGCTGCGGCAAATCCTGCGGTACTTGGGTACCTGCGACGGCAATATGCAAGAAGGCTCGATGCGCGCCGATGTTAATGTTTCGGTGTGCCGCCCCGGTGACTATGAAAAGTTCCGCGTGGCCGATGATTTCAGCCTGCTGGGCACCCGCTGCGAGATCAAGAACATGAACTCGATGCGGTTCATCCAGCAAGCAATTGATTACGAAGCGCGGCGGCAAATTTCGATCATCGAAGACGGCGGCACCATCGATCAGGAAACGCGGCTCTTTGATCCCGATAAGGGCGAGACCCGCTCGATGCGCTCAAAAGAAGAGGCGCATGACTACCGCTATTTCCCCTGCCCCGATCTTTTGCCCCTTGAGCTTGAACAATCTTGGGTTGATCAGATCGCTGCCGGTCTGCCCGAATTGCCCGACGCCAAAAAGGCGCGGTTCGTGACGGATTACGGCATGACCGAATATGACGCCAGCGTGCTGACCGCCGATGTCACCGACGCCGCCTTTTTTGAAGATGTGGCGAAGGGGCGTGACGGCAAACAGGCGGCGAACTGGGTGATCAATGAGCTGTTTGGCCGCCTGAACAAAGAAGACCTCGCCATCAGCGACAGCCCGATTTCGGCGACGCAACTGGGCGGTATTCTCGATCTGATCGCCAAGGGTGATATTTCGGGCAAGATTGCCAAAGACCTGTTCGAAATTATCTGGAGCGAGGGCGGCGAGCCTGCGCAGATCGTCGAGGCGCGCGGCATGAAGCAGGTCACCGACACGGGCGCCATCGAGGCGGCGGTTGATGAGGTGATCGCGGCCAATCCGGATCAGGTCGAAAAGGCCAAGAACAACCCCAAGCTTGCAGGCTGGTTCGTGGGTCAGGTGATGAAATCAACCGGCGGCAAGGCCAACCCCAAGGCCGTGAACGAGTTGGTGGCACAAAAGCTGGGGCTTTAAGCTTAGGCTCTTACGGGCGGTTTGGCTTGTAACCAGCCGCACTCTTTGAAATAGGCACGCAAGCGAGGGAGTTTGTTAATGTCACGCTACGAATACAAAGTTGTCCCATCCGCGCGCAAGCCGCGCCGTGCCAAGGGCATGAAAACCAATGCCGACCGTTTCGCCAACGCTATGACCGAGGTCATCAACGCGGAGGCGGCGCATGGCTGGGAATATCTGCGCTCTGAAACCTTGCCGATGGATGAACGCCCCGGCATGTTCAAAAAGACCATCGAGACCTATCAAACGGTGATGGTGTTTCGGCGCGAAGTGGACAGTTTGAATGAGACTGACTTGTCCAAAGAGGCCCCCAAAAAGCCCGAAGCGCGTGGGGTTTTGCGCGGGTTGCGTGGATCATCCGCGGCCAGGGCTGCGGTGCCAGTTGTAAGCGCCGCCAAACCAGCAGCACCCAAAGCCTTGCAAGGCGAGACGAATTACTGGGATTAGTCTAGGACTAAATCCGCCAAATTCGTCGCTTAGAATAGATCGAAAATCACCTTGCCGCGTGGTTTCACCGCGCCGGTCTCATCGACATCCGCGCCTATGACCACCTCGGAATTGCTGGTCGGCTGCGCGCTGCCGGTGACCCCTAGCGATAGGCAACCGGGCAGGCTCATGAGGGCCATCAAAGCACAAATTCGGATCATTCGCTGTCTCCTTTAACCTCTAGGCTCAAGGCGTGAACCGGCCCGGCGAGTTCTTCTTTGAGCGCCGCATAAACCGCGCGTTGCCGCGCCACCCGGCCAAGCCCATCAAAATGCGCCGCCTTGATAATGACATGAAAATGGGTTTCTCCACCCTCACGCCACCCACCATGACCGCGATGCGCCTCGCTGTCATCAATCACATCGAGATGACTGGGCGCAAATGCCGCAGCTAATTTCGTTTTTATGGTCAAAGAAACGCTCAAAATCGGTCCATCGTCAGAAAAATAACACACAGTGGTTGTATCGACTGCAATCCCTACTTAAACTTCCTCCCTCGCACCGCAAGAGCAGAAAATCGAGAAAGAGCACGATGAAACGATCCCCGTTTGATTTCGATATTTCAGTATCCGCCGA
>CAYLLD010000047.1:14353-18372 GCA_964384315.1 uncultured Rhodobacterales bacterium
TCGGAAAGCGCGGCTTGGGCGCGGTTTGGCATTGATGATCCGACGGAAGTTTTGGGGCAGAATGCGACGCAAAACCCCTCGGCGCGGGCCACGGATACCTCACGCCGCCTGCCGCCCACCGAGCGCAAGGCGATCAATATCCTTGAGGCCAAAGAGCACTGGACCAAGTCCGAAATCCGAAAGCAGTACAAGTCGCTGGTTAAGGATTTGCACCCCGATATGAACGGCGGCAAGCGCGACGATGAGGATCGGTTGCGCGAGGTGGTTTGGGCGTGGGATCAGATCAAGGCGAGCCGGATTTTCAAAGACTAGCGGCTCATCTGGTCCATTTTACGAATGAGTTTTTTGTGCCGCTTTAGGGCATAACGGTCGGTCATCCCTGAAATATAGTCAGAAATTGACCTGGCACGGGCGATTTTATCCGGCGCGTTGGCGTGGCGCCAATCCTCAGGCATCAGCTCGGGGTGATCCATGTAAATCTCGAACATATCCACCACAACCTGCGCGGTCCGCTCGCGCATTTTCAGCACACTGGGCGCGCGGTACATATGTTTGAACAAAAACGCCCGCAGCGCTTGCAGGTTTTCCCACATCTTCGGCGAAAACTGCACGATGGGCGCGCCAGCGTGGCGGATGTCCTCAACGGATTGCGGGTTAAGCGCGGCCAGACGGGTCTGGCTCTCAATGATCACATCCTCAACGATTTTGCCAAAGACCCGCCCCAAAGCATCATGGCGGCGGATCACCGGATCGTCGATGCCGGGCATTAGGCGGTCAGTTTCGGCAAAGGCCTCGCCGATCATCGGCAGGGCCTCGATCTGGGCCTCGGTGAACAGACCCGCGCGCAAACCGTCGTCCAAATCGTGATTATTATAAGCGATGTCGTCAGCAAGCGCGGCGGTTTGCGCCTCGCCGCCTGCATGGGTGTGCAACTCAAGATCATGCACCGCGTCATATTCGGCCAATGCGTAAGGCAAATCTCCGGTGACCGGACCGTTGTGTTTCGCGATGCCCTCAAGACTTTCCCACGTCAGGTTCAGCCCATCGAACTGGGCATATTTGCGTTCGAGAGAGGTGACGATTTTGAGCGCTTGGGCATTGTGATCGAACCCGCCGTAGGGGGCCATCAACTCGGCCAAAGCGTCCTCGCCGGTATGGCCGAAAGGCGTGTGGCCAAAATCATGGGCAAGGGCGACAGCCTCGGCCAAATCCTCGTTTAGCCCCAGAACGCGGCTGATTGTCCGCGCGACCTGCGCGACCTCGATGGAATGGGTCAGGCGGGTGCGATAATAGTCGCCCTCATGTTCCACAAAAACTTGGGTTTTGTGTTTGAG
Source organism: uncultured Rhodobacterales bacterium (assembly GCA_964384315.1). GTDB lineage: Bacteria > Pseudomonadota > Alphaproteobacteria > Rhodobacterales > Rhodobacteraceae > CAYLLD01. The sequence goes on from CAYLLD010000047.1 coordinate 15,688, forward strand.
ACGGCGAAACGCGGTGGAATGAATAATCCGGTCGCGATCGCGCTGAAACTCGCTGCGGTATCGAGACCCCGGTTCTTCGGTTAATCGCCCCCGCGATCTTGCTGGATCGCTTGCATATTTTGCCAGCATTGCCTTGCCCCGCTTGCACGACGCCGCCCCGCGCCCTAAATCTGTTATGACAAAGGATTAATCACAAAAGGTCGCGCTCGTCGATGTCGCTCACTCTTCCACCTAAAGTCACTGACCGCGCCTATGCGCGTTTGGCTGAAATCAATGCCGCTGCGGGGACCAATCAGGCCCTGCGCGTCGCGGTGGATGGTGGCGGTTGCTCGGGCTTTCAGTATGATATCTCGCTATCAGATGAGACCGCAGGCGATGATTTGGTTTTGGAAAAGGATGGCAGCCGCGTCTTGGTTGACCCGGTGTCCCTGCCGTTTTTGTCCGATGCCATAATTGATTTTTCGCAAGAGCTAATCGGGGCCCGGTTCGTCATCGAGAACCCCAACGCGACCTCAAGCTGCGGTTGCGGCACGAGTTTTTCGATTTAGCGTGACCTCACGATCAACCGGAAAGCTCTCCGGATCAAGGCGTTCGTAACCATGCGCCTCGGCCACACCCCAATCAATGGCAGAATTGATGAAGGCCACGTCTTCTCGCGTCAGCTCACTTCGCCATAATTCCTGACCATAGTAATACCGCCGCTCCCGTGCCTTTTTGCCCATGGGCTTTGTCGGCGCGAGGGTGCGCATCGCGCCCAGATCAACGCCCAATGCCCCCAAAGATGCATTCAACGCGCGCCCCGGATGAGCCACAAAGTCTTCAAAGCGCATCCATGTCGAGAGCATGTCATCTGCTTTGGCGTCACGGGCAAACACCTCATAGGAGGCTAGCTTTTGGTTCCACAATTCCAGCGGCGTTGCCAAAAGATCCAAAGTGCGGTCACGGGCCACGGTTTTCCATGGCCGCCGCATAAATAGATCAAGATCAGGCGCGCGCGATGACTGGTGGTGATAGGGTTTTCGGTAAAGCGACAAAATCCAAGAATAGGGATTGCGCACAAGAAAGAGCGCCGAAATTCCGTGCTCTTTGTAGGCGCTGTTATACGTCGGGCAGCCATGCTTCCATGCCCCAAGCGGCCCGAAGGCCTCAATGCGCATGTCTCTAATGGCTTCTATATAGACGCGCCGCCATGGCCCATTGGCATAGGCCGTCTCGACGCGTTCAGACCAAGCCGCAAGCCGCGCCTCTTGTTCAGGTGCAAGCTCGGGGTGTTTAAAGGATTCCACCCCCCGCGCTGTATGTAACATCGCGATGGTCGCGCGCGTGCCGGTGTTTCGTTCACCGAATACCTTGACTTTCATTTGCGTACCGATCCCCTTAGACAGGTGCCGTTCGCGCCTAGAAAAAAGCTAATCGGTAAAAATCCTATGAAGATTGCCACATTTAACATCAACGGCATCAAGGCCCGCTTGCCCCGCGTGCTCGAATGGCTCGAAGAGACCGCCCCCGACGTGGTTTTGTTGCAAGAGATCAAGTCCATTGACGAGAATTTCCCGCGCGAGCCCTTTGAGGAGCGCGGCTATAACGTCGAGACCCACGGGCAAAAGAGCTTTAACGGCGTTGCGATTCTCTCGAAGCTGCCCCTTGATGACGTCACCCGTGGGTTACCCGGCGACGATGAGGACGAGCAGGCGCGGTGGATCGAGGCGACGGTTTTGGGCGATCAGGTGATCCGCGTTTGCGGGCTATATCTGCCCAATGGCAACCCCGCCCCCGGTCCGAAATACGACTATAAACTGGCGTGGATGAAGCGGCTGCACGCCCGCGCCCAAGAGTTGATCGGTGCCGAAGAGCCTGCGTTGATGGCAGGCGATTACAACGTGATCCCCCAGGCCGAGGACGCCCATCGCCCCGAGGTTTGGCGCGAGGATGCGTTGTTTTTGCCCCAGACCCGCGCGGCCTTTCAGTCCATCGTCAATCTGGGCTTCACCGAGGCGTTTCGCGCGCGCAATCAGGCGCCGTTGAACTATTCGTTTTGGGATTTTCAGGCCGGGGCGTGGAACAAAAACGACGGCATTCGCATCGATCATTTTCTGCTGACGCCCCAATGCGCGGATTTGCTGGTCGAGGCGGGGATTGATCGAGAGTATCGCGGGCGCGAAAAGCCGTCGGACCATGTGCCGGTTTGGATAGAGCTGGGCTAGCCCGCGCCGGATGTGACGCGATAGCCATAAAGCCAGTCGAGCCGGGTCTGCATATTAATCACCCCACTGCGCATCACCAGATTGCGGGCCAGCCGCATGGGCCCTTGTTTGTGATAAATGGCACCGCTGCGCCGCGTGGCAGCAGCGACCTGAGCCACGCGGGCGATGCGGGTGGTTTGATATGTGGTAAGCGCGGCCTCGGTAGTGGCATCTGCGCCCAATGCCTCGGCCAGCGCAGCCGCATCTTCAATCGCCATGCCCGCCCCTTGGGCCAGAAACGGCAGCATCCCGTGGGCGGCATCGCCCAAAAGCGCGAGCCGGCCTTTGTGCCACTGCGGCAGCGGGTCAACCTCGAAAAGGCCCCACGCGCGGGGCGTTTCGGCCTTGGTCAACAGCGCGCGGACCTCTGGGGCAAAATTGGCGAAAGCATGGGTTAAATCTGTGGGGGAGGCATCATGGGTCCAACCGTCACCGGGCGGCG
>CAYLLD010000048.1:0-18237 GCA_964384315.1 uncultured Rhodobacterales bacterium
TGGCGGATTTGCCCCGCGCCTTGACCACACAGATGTATCTGCAAGCTTTCGCCAGCAATCTGGCCTCGGTCGGGATGCGCCTGATCCCTATCGGTCATACCCAAGGCCAGTGCTGTATTCAGGCGCTTTTGCCCCTATGCGAGGCCACCGCCGCGCGCGCTGCCTCAGGGGATATGACACAGCTATCCTCCACGGCATTTTTGAGCGATATAGCGGCCATGGGCCACGAAACCCAAAGCGTGAGGATTTTTCGAACATGAGTATAAACGGGCCGCTGCGGATCGGCATTGGCGGGCCGGTGGGCGCGGGTAAAACCACCCTGACCGCCGCGCTTTGTGAGGCGTTTCGCGACCGTCATTCTATGGGCGCGATCACCAATGACATCTATACTCAAGAGGACGCCGAGGCGCTGATGCGCATGCAGGTGCTGCCCTTGGACCGGATCATTGGCGTTGAAACTGGCGGTTGTCCCCATACGGCGATCCGCGAGGATGCCTCGATCAATCTGGCGGCGGTGGCTGAAATGCGTGAGCGGCACCCTGAGATCGAGATTGTCTTGATCGAATCGGGCGGTGATAATCTAAGCGCTACCTTTAGCCCCGAACTGGCGGATCTGACGGTCTATGTGATCGACGTGGCGGCGGGCGAAGAGATCCCGCGCAAAGGCGGTCCGGCGATCACGAAGTCGGATATTCTGGTGATCAATAAAACCGATCTTGCCCCCCATGTGGGCGCTGATCTTGAGGTGATGCGGCGCGATGCGGCGATGATGCGCGGCGCGCGGGCGACGGTCTTTGCCACGCTCAAATCCCGCCAAGGCGTCGATGAGATCGTCGAGCGGATTTGCGCGATTGGCGGGGTTTAGCGCGCTGATCCATAAAGACGCCGCATAACGATGGGCGTCAGATACATGGGGATTTGGTAGCAGCCGATAAAGAGCATGAGCTGATCGATCAGCTCTGCGGGCAGAGCCAAAAAATAAAGCGCCGTATTGCGGTTTCCCGCATAAACAGCGGTTGCGACCGGGGCACGCAGGCCAAAGCGGCGCGCACCAAAAAAGGTGATGATCTGCAGCCCAAAGTTCAGCGCCATCACCCCGCCCAGCCAGATCAGCAACGTCATAGGCGCGCTGCGCAGCAATGGTCCCACATCGGCCATTAGTCCCACGACTATGATCGCCAAAAGCGCGGCAGTTGCCTCATCGCAGAGGGGGGCCGGGTCCCAATCCGGCTTTATGCCAGTGGCAATGGCCCGCAGAGCGATGCCCAGCGCCACGACCAAGAGAATTTGCATAGCAAGGATGAGGGTGGTCATGGCCGCCGCCCCGGTCTCGATGCCCGGTAACGCAAAGAGGGCGATAAAGGCGGTGAGGGGAAACACCAGCGTGCCGATGATCAACATGCGCATAGAGGGCCCCGGATCATGGCCCGTCATAGCCACTAGATTGGGCGAGCCCACCAGTGCCGGGGCGCTGAGCATCAGGACGAGGGCGATTGTGAAGCCTGTGAAAGGGATGCCCGCAAGCATGAGCGCCCAGAGGACGACGAGTGGTAGGGCGAGTTGTAGTGCTAGGATCGTGATGGGGATCGTCACAGCGCTGCGGCCAAGCCCGGACCCCATGCCTTGCGCGATTGCCGGGGCATTGCGAAAGGCGTTGAGGCACAAAAGAAGCGCCACCATCTGCGGCACGAAAGGCTCAAGCGCGGCGGCGGCGCTGGGAAAGGCGATCCCGACCAAGAGGCCAAGCACGAGAACAAAGCGACCGCTGCGCGCGATGAGCCCCGTCACGGCGCGCAGGTCATGGCAAATCCCGTCACGCGGGCCCCTGCCTCATATTCTCGGGCAGCCATGTCGCCAGTTCAGGAAAGAAAATCAGCACGAAGACCATCAAAACCATGATGAGAAACATCGGGATTGAGGCTTTGGCGATGAAAGACATTTCGTGGTCGGTCATGCCTTGCAGTACAAACAGATTAAAGCCGATGGGCGGGGTGATCTGGGCCATCTCAACCACCACCACGATGAAAATACCGAACCAAATCAAATCGATCCCGGCCTCGCGGATCATCGGCTCGACCACGGCCATGGTCAACACGACCGATGAAATCCCGTCCAAGAACATCCCCAAAATGATGTAAAAGACCAAAAGGACCATCAAAAGCTCAAAGCGGGTCAACTCAAGCGAGGCAATCAGATTGGCCAGACCCCGTGGCAGCCCGGTAAAGCCCATAGAAAGCGATAAAAAGGCCGCCCCAGCGAGAATGAGCGCAATCATAGCGCTGGTGCGGGTTGCGCCCATCAGGCTTTGGCTAAAGGTCTGCCAAGTGAGCGAGCCTTGGCTGGCGGCGAGGGCCAGCCCGCCGATCACGCCAAAGGCGGCGGCCTCGGTCGCGGTGGCAAGCCCGGTGTACATTGAGCCAATCACCACCAAAATCAGACAGATCACCGGCAGCAAAAACCGCGAATTGCGCAACCGCTGGCCAAAGCTCATGGGGGGTTCTTGGTCGGGGGACCATGACTTGGAGGTGACAGAGGAAATCGCGACGTAGGACATGAACATCGCCGCCAAGACCAATCCCGGCAAGATACCCGCAAAGAACAGCTTTGAGATAGATTCGTTGATCGTCACCCCATAGACGATCAGCGTCAGCGAGGGGGGGATCATCAGGCCGAGCGTGGCAGCGCCTGCCAGCGTTCCGATGATCATCTCTTCGGGATAATTGCGTTTACGCAGCTCGGGGATCGACATTTTGCCCACGGTGGTCAGCGTGGCGGCGGATGAGCCTGAGACAGCGGCAAAGACCGTACAGCCGACGATATTTGTATGGACCAAACCGCCGGGCAATTTGGCCATCCACGGGGCGAGACCGCGAAACATGTCCTCGGATAAGCGCGTTCGATAAAGGATTTCGCCCATCCAGATAAACAGGGGCAAGGCCGCGAGGGTCCAAGACGATGAGGCGGACCAAATCGTCGTTAGCATCACATCGCCCACCGGGCGTGTGGTGAACAGCTCCATCCCGACCCAAGCCACGCCAATAAGCGCCAGCCCGACCCAGACGCCACTGCCCAAAAGCAGGAAAAGCACAAAGAGAAAGAGGACGATGATATAGGCGTTTTCCATCATTCAATCCTTACTGGCGGCATTGGCGCTGGGCATTTCGATCGTATCCCCTTGGATCCGGTGCTTGCCCGTCACCAAAAGCGAGATCAGATTATCCGTGACCGCAATGGCAAGGATGATCGCGCCAATGACCATGATCGTTTGCGGCATCCACAGGGGCGTTTTGTCCTGCTCTTGGCTGATGTCGTTGATCATGATCGAGAAATTGACGAAGCGAATGGCAAAATAGACGAAATACCATGTGATCGCGGTGGCCACGCCAAAGCACCAAAGCTCTATGGCCCAGCGCGTGCGCGGGCCGACGCGATTTAGCACGATTGAAACGCGGATATGGCTGCCGCGATTGAGGGCATGGGCAAAGGCCAGAAAAGAGGCCGAGGCCATAGCATAGGCCACATAAGCGGGCGCGCCAGGGAAGACTTCGCCGGTCCAACGGGCCAGCATCTGCACCAAGATCAACAGCAAAATCGCAATCAAACACAGTGAAGCGGCGACGCCTGACGCTAGATAAAGCGTATCAAGGGCGCGGCGGATGGCTCGCATCGGGTCCCCCATTCTTTGCATAAGGCGGCCCGGCTTATGGTGCCGGGCCGATCAAGGTTGCTACTGCATAGACTTGAAAGCATCGACAATCGCCGCGCCTTCATCGCCTGAGGCATCAAGCCACTCGGTGGTCATGGTTGCTCCGATGTCTTTAAGCTCGCCCACCAAAGCCTCAGAGGCTGGTGCGACGGTCATTCCGCCGTCGCGCAGACCCTGCATGGTAAAGCCCGTGTATTCCTTCGAGCGCCATGTCCCCGCGTATTCCGCCAGTTCGGCACAGGCGGTGATGACGTTTTTGTTGCCCGGCGAAACGCCGTCCCAAACGCCCGAGTTGACCATCACATAGTTGCGCGGCAGCCATGCGTCGACTTCGTAGAAATAGTTCAGGCTTTCCCAAACTTTGCGGTCGTAGCCCGTTGCACCTGATGAGACCATAGAATCTGCCACGCCCGTGGCAAAGGCTTGGCTGATCTCAGCGGCCTCAATGGTGACGGGCAGCATCCCGGTCAACTCGGCCAACCGTGAGGTCGCGTTGTTGTAGCTGCGGAACTTGATGCCTTCCATATCGGCGACCGAATTGACCTCGTCGCGGAAATAGAGCCCTTGGGGTGGCCATGGCACGGCGTAGAGCAGGGTAAGGTCTTGGCTTGCCAAAAGCTCGGTCATCGGGCCTTTTGCCGCCTCCCAGAGCTTGTCGGATGCCTCAAATGAGGTTGCCAAAAACGGCACGCTGTCAAAACCGAAAAGGGCGTTTTCGTTTTGGTGGCCCGACAAGAGCCGCTCGCCGATGGGCACTTGGCCGGTTTGGATGGCGCGTTTGATTTGGGCGCCGGGGAAGAGCGATCCTGAGGGATGGGTGACGATTTCAATCTCGCCGCCAGTGCCCGTGGTCACGCATTTGGCGAACTCAGCGCCGGTTACAGAATGAAAGTTCGACGCGGAATATGCCATGGGCATGTCCCATTTTTCGGCATGGGCAATGCTTGCCGTCATACTCAGTGCAGTCGCTGCAAAAGCGGTCTTTTTCAGTGTCGTGGTCAGTTTGGTCATTGCACTCTCCTGTTTGGGTCAACTTCATTTTCTCAGTTTAACACTAAGGTAACGTTCTGGTGCATAGGGCGACATGTCAATGTTTGGCCGCTTGCCCGAGAGCATATTTGCCAGCAATTGCCCGGTTTTGGGCCCCCCGGTTAGGCCGACATGGTCGTGGCCAAAGCCGACATAGGCCCCTTTGAGGTGGGGAATTTCACCAATGAGCGGCGTCGAATCAGCCACTGCGGGGCGATGGCCCATCCATTGCGTTGTCCGGCTCCAGCGCAAATCCGGCAGGGCGGCGCGCAGATTTTTCTCTAAAAGTGCAAAAGGCGCGCGTGAGGGCGGCGCGTTTAGACCGCCGAATTCCACGACCCCTGCCAGCCGCAACCGCCCCTCCATGGGGGTGATCACAAACTTGCCCGAGGCAATCATCACCGGGGCGCGGGGGGTGATCGTGGGCTCCCATAGCTCCAGATGATAGCCCCGCTCGCTCTCCATGGGCACATCAAGCCCCAGCTTTTGCGCCAGGGGGCCAGACCAAACGCCGCTTGCAATCACCGCCGCATCGCAGGCAAGGGTCTCGCCCCCCAGACGAACCCCCGTGACGTGGCCGTTCTCGCGCCGTACATCGGTCACTTCGCCCTTTATGATCTGCGCCCCTTGGGCTTCGGCGTATTTGGCAAGATCTTTGACATAGGCGCCGGGGTCGGTGATGCGCCCGTGATCTGCGCAGCGCACCGCAAAACTCATCTCGGGCGCGAAGGCGGGATCATAGTCGCGAAACGCCGCACCTTCGAGTTCATCCCAGGCGAACCCCATCTCCTTGCGCAGCCCCCATCCAAAGGCATCGCCCTCAAAATGCGCCCGGTCGTTATAGACATAAAGATAATCGCAAGGGGTGATCCAGCGCTCGGCCCCAGTGCCATTGGCGAGGGCCAGATGATCGTTGAGACTGTCGCCGATAATGGCCGTTAGCGCCGCTGCCCGCCGCCGCGCCCCTTGCGGGTTTGCTGTGCGCAAAAACTGCCAGAGATAGGGCGCAAGCTTGGGCAAATACCGCCATTTCAAGAACAACGGCTGGTTTGGATCAAAGAGCATCTTGGGCGCTTTGCGCAAGAGCCCCGGCATGGCCACAGGCAAGATCGAGTTCGAGGCCAAGACCCCGCCATTGCCAAAAGATGTCCCCGCCGCTGGCCCTTCGCGGTCGATCAAGATCACCTTGTGCCCTTCGCGCTGGGCGCAAATCGCCGTCGAGACGCCAACAATTCCCGCACCAATAATTGCAACCGTCTTGGTCATGGGGTTTTCCTAAATTCCTCGAGCCGCGCGGGGTCTGGGTCGATCCCTAAACCGGGGGCATCGGGAACGATCACCTTGCCGTCTTTTATGGGGAAGGGGGACGCGAGAATGTCGTTTTGCACATAATAACTCGCATGATAAAACTCGCAGCCCAGGGTGATTTCCGGCGTGGCGGCCAAAAGATGCACCCCCGCCAGATGCGCCAGCCCGGTTTCGTGCATGTCTCCACCATAAGCGCGCCACCCCGCCGCCGCCGCCATTTGCGCGGTCTTTTGGGCGCGGGTCAGCCCGCCGGATTTCATCACCTTGATCGAAACCCCATCGGCGATGCCTTCGCGGGCGGCGCGGGCCATGTCTTCGGGGCCAAAGACGCTCTCATCGGCCAAAAGCGGCACCGGGCAGGCGGTCCTCAGGGTGGTCCTCAGGGTGGTCCTCAGGGTGGTCCTCAGTGCGGCCATAGCATCAAATTCATGGGCGCGCAGGGGCTGCTCTATGAAATCCGGCGCAAACCCGGCGATATCAAGCACCCGCGCCTCAGCCTCGGCGGTCTCAAGCCCTTGGTTATAGTCGATGCGCAGGCCGAACTGCGGAAAATCCTCCCTGATCCGCGCGCAGCGCATCATATCAAAGGCGTGATCCTTAAAGCCGGTCTTGAGCTTCACCAGCGTGATCCCGTCCTCACGAATGCGCTCCATCAAGGCGATGTCTTGGTCGAATTCGGGATTGGCGATCGAAACCGACAGGGGGATCTCGCCCCGCGTTTTGCCCCCAAGCAGGTCATAAACTGGCAGGCCGCGTAGCTTGCCCTCAAGGTCCATCAGCGCCGCCTCAAGCGCCGCTTTGGCCTCGGTGGCATGGGCAACCGCATAGAGGCTTTTGGCCATGATTTCAGCGCGCGCACTTACAGGTTGCCCCAAAACCAGTGGGCGCAGATAGCGATCAAGCGCCGCGTAACTCGCCTCGGGGGTGCCAGTAAACACCGACCAACAGGCCGCCTCACCCCAGCCGCAGGTGCCATCCTCGGCGGTGAGACGCAGCACGATGACTTCAAAGCCGCCCTCTATGCTGCCGATGCCGTGATCGCGGCGCGAGACGACCGGCACCTCTAGGTGCCACAGGTCAAACCCGATGATCCGCGTCTCAAGGGGCATCAGGCCACCCATTCCGAGACAGGCGCAGCCGCTTCGTGAAGGGGCTGCGAGATCACGTCGACGAGGGTTGGCCCGTCATGGGCCATAGCGGCGGCGAGCACGGATTGCAGCTTGGCCGGGTCGTCTACGGTCCAACTGCGTATGCCGTAGGCGGCGGCAACCGCCGCATGATCCGTTCTGTTGAAATCGACGTTGTAGAACCGCTTGCCAAAGCCTGCATTTTGGCCCGCCTTGATCCAGCCGAAGGTCGCATTTGAAAAAACGATGGATTTGATGGGCAGCTTGTAGCGGGTAATCGTCTCGAATTCGCCCACCGCAAAGCCGAATGACCCATCACCCATCACCGATAAAACCTGCGCCTGAGGCCGCCCCACCTGCGCGCCGATGGCCGCAGCCAGCGCATAGCCCAGCGCCCCATGTGCGCGGTTGGTGATGAAGTGGCGACCCGCTTTGGGCCAGCGGTAATGGGCAGAGAAATAGGGGCACGGTGTGCCGGGGTCGGCGCAAATCACCGCGTCATCTGGTAAAAGCGCCATCAAAGCCGCGATGACCGCCTCTGGGCGGATCGGGCGCTCTAAGCTCTGGGAAAGGGGCAAGAATGCAGCGCGCTTGGCATCCCAAGCCGCTTTGGCCCGCGCTGCCCCGTTTTGGCCCCTCATGTTTTGACCCGTCATCTTGCGCGCCTCTACCGCATCCGCCAAAGCGCTCAGGGCAAGGGCAGCATCGGCGACGATCCCGACCTCGGTTTGATAGTTCGCGCCGATCACCTCTGGGTCGCTGTCGATGTGGATGATCCGCGTGCCAGGCGCGGGCGAGCGCCAGCGTTCGGTGGTGACCGATCCGGCGCGGCAGCCGATAAAAAGCACCACATCCGCCGCGTCCACGGCGGCCCGTGTTGCAGGGACCCCGCCATTTGAGCCGACAACCCCAAGGGCCAAAGGGTCAGTCTCGGCGATCACGCCTTGGCCCGAGACCGTGGTGGCAATGGGCAGATCAAGCGCGCGTGCCAGTCGCAGCAGCGCCTCTTGCGCCCCCGCAATCACTGGCCCCCCGCCACAAATCGCAATCGCCGATTTTGCCGCGCTCAAAACCTCAAGGGCCGCCTCAATCGCCGCAGGATCAGGCGCAGCAGGGGCCGCCGGGAAATGGCTGTGACCGGGGTCTGCCCAGACTTCGGTCGCATCAACCGGGGCTTTTTGCGTATCAAAGGGAAAGCTCAGATGAGCCGCCCCCGGCCTGCCCGTGGTCATGGCGCGAAACGCCGCGCGCATCTGGGCAGGCAGGCGGGCCGCATTATCAAGCGCAGAATTCCATTTGGTCACGGGGCGAAAAAGGGCGCTTTGATCCAGTTCTGTCAGTGGGTAGCGCCCCCGCGAGGTCGTCGCCACATCGGTTGTGATGGCCAAAACCGGCACCGAGCTTTCGTTGGCCTCCACGATGCCGGGCAAAATATAAGTCGCACCGCCCCCCGATGGCCCCTCGCAAATCCCCGGCCGCCCTGTCACCCTCGCATAGGCATCGGCCATATAGGCCGCATGGCGTTCGTCGCGGGTCAAAAGATGCGTGATCCCGTGATCAAGCCGCGCGAGCGCATCGTAAAGCGGCAGCGTGGTATCGCCACACAGGCCAAAGATGTGCTGCACGTCATACGCCTGAAGCATCCGCACCATGGCCTCTGCGCCGCTAAGCTGATTGGATTGCTCTGTCATTGATCCCACCTGAGAGATTGCGATTCTCTGAGCCCCGTGGCAGCAATCAAATGCCGAATAAGAGGAACACGCAAGAATGATCGCAACTGGCGGAAAATCTATCTACGGGGCCAGCGTCGGTATTTTGATGCTCGATGCGCAGTTTCCCCGCATCCCCGGCGACATGGGCAATGCGCAAAGCTGGGGGTTCCCGGTGCTTTACAAAGTGGTGCGCGGCGCGGTGCCGGATTTGGTCGTGCGGCAGGGCGCTCAAGGCACCCTTGGGCATTTTATCGACGCTGCGCGCGCGCTTGTGGCTGATGGGGCTGATGGGATTACCACAAATTGTGGGTTCTTGTCGCTGTTTCAAGATGAACTGGCGGCGGCGGTGAATGTGCCGGTTGTGTCCTCCTCTTTGATGCAGGTGCGGATGGTGAATGCGCTCTTGCCCAAGGGTAGATTGGCTGGGGTGCTGACGATCTCGGCCTCCAGTTTAAGCGCGGCGCATCTTGAGGCGGCTGGCGTGCCGCCTGAAACCCCCATCGGCACCACCGAGGGGGGGCAGGAATTCACCCGTGCGATTTTGGGCAATGAATTGACGCTGGATGTGGATTTGGCACGCAAGGATAATGTGGCTGCGGCTTTGGCGCTTACCACGGCTCATCCTGAGGTGGGGGCGATCGTGCTTGAGTGCACAAATATGTGCCCCTATGCGGCGGATATTGCCACGGCCACGGGGCTGCCGGTGTTCTCGGTGATCGATCTTGTGACATGGTTTCAGGCCGGTTTGCGCCCCGCACGCTATTGACGCGCTTTCCCGCACCACTTGACCCGCGCGCGTCATTCGCTTAGCCACGCGGATGTGGTGAGTTGTCGACCGGATTGTGGGCCACGTTAAAGAATTCCGCTAAAGAGGTTGGAGGCGTCGCGCCCCCAGTTTTGGATGGTCGGTTTTTTGAAAGCGCAAAGACCCATGTCCAAATCCGATCACGCCGATCACAAAACTGCTAGCACCAAGTCTGGCACAAGCCATCACCCGCAAACCCAAATGGTTCATGCGGGCACCCAGCGTTCGGGCTTTGGCGAGGTGTCCGAGGCGATTTTTCTCACCCAAGGGTTTGTCTATGGCTCGGCAGGCGAGGCGGAGGCGCGGTTTCAGTCCTGTCCTGACGACGAGTATATTTACGCCCGTTACGGCAATCCCACGGTGCGCATGTTCGAGGACCGGATGGCCGCGCTTGAAGGGGCCGAGGACGGCTTTGCCACCGCGTCGGGCATGGCGGCGGTCACGGGGGTTTTGCTCTCGCTCTTGCAGGCGGGGGATCATCTGGTTGCCGCGCGGCAGCTTTTTGGCTCTTGCCTTTACGTGGTCGAGGATCTCTTGCCCCGTTATGGCGTTGAAACCACGCTGGTCGATGGCACCGACCTTGAGGCGTGGAAAGCGGCGCTGCGCCCCAACACCAAAGTGAGCTTTATCGAGAGCCTCTCGAACCCCGCCCTTGAGGTGCTCGATATCCGCGCCATTGCCGCATTGTCTCATGAGGTGGGGGCGATGCTGGTGGTGGATAACGTCTTCTCGACCCCGGTTTTCTCGCGTCCGCTTGAGCTCGGCGCCGATGTGGTGATCTATTCGACCACCAAACATGTGGACGGGCAGGGGCGCTGTTTGGGGGGCATCGCTCTGGGGTCGAAGGACTTCATTCGCGGCACCCTTGAGGCGCAGATCAAACACACTGGCGCGGCCATGAGCCCCTTTACCGCTTGGGTCATGCTCAAGGGGCTTGAGACGGTATCGCTGCGTTGCGAGGCACAGGCGCGGTCGGCGCAGATGATCGCAGAGGCGCTAGAGGGTCACCCAGCGCTGTCCCGTGTCATCTATCCCCATCTTGCCTCGCATCCGCAGTTTGATTTGGCGAAGTCGCAACTGCGCCTTGGGGGAACGATGCTGGCCTTTGAGGTTGCTGGCGGAAAAAGGGCGGCTTTTGAGATGCTGGATGCGCTTAAGTTGATCTTGATCTCCAACAATTTGGGTGATGCAAAATCGCTGGTCACCCATCCCGCCACAACCACCCATCAACGGCTTTCGCCGGAGCTGCGCGCAAGCCTCGGGATTTCCGATGGTTTGGTGCGCTTGTCGGTCGGGTTAGAGCATGCGGATGATCTAATTGCTGATTTAACCCAAGCTTTAACGCGTCAGTAATAAATTCAACTTTAGGTTGATTTTGCCAATGCGTCGTTATACCTAGGGTCAAGCAAGTCGAAGAAAATATTCATTATCAGTGGCTGACCGGTGGGAAACTTTGCGCGTAAATCTGGGTTTCTAAGTGCTTCGGACCCATATAGATAGGGCGGCATGCCCGCGTAATGGGAGAAGGCTATGAATTTCTGGAATGCAAATTTCGATCTCGATGCTGAGCTAGACGATGCTAGTGCAGAAGCGAAAACCGACGCGCCACAAATGCGCGTTCACGCCGCTTATCCTGCGTTATCGGCCACCTATCCAACGGGCTTCAGCGTGGACTACAAATATATTGCAACGCTTCCAGACCTTCAGAATGGCCCCGCAAGTCTGATCCGCGGCGCTAAGCGCCAAATTCAGCACGTGGGTATCTCGAATTTTCGTCTGCCCATTGGCTTTCGCACCCGTTCAAACGAGGTGATGCGCCTTGAAACCTCGGTGACCGGCTCGGTCTCGTTGGATGCGGATAAAAAAGGCATAAACATGAGCCGCATCATGCGCTCGTTTTATGAATATGCGGATAAGACCTTTAGTTTCGATGTGATCGATGCGGTCTTGAACCAGTATAAACGTGATCTTGAGAGCTTTGATGCGCGGATCATGATGAAATTCTCCTTCCCTGTTCTCAAACAGTCGTTGCGTTCGGGGCTTGAGGGCTATCAGTATTATGACATTGCGCTTGAGGTCGTTGAAAAGGCCGGTCTGCGCAAAAAGATCATTCATATGGATTACGTCTATTCTTCGACCTGCCCGTGCTCTTTGGAACTCTCTGAGCATGCCAGGCGGACGCGGGGTCAGCTTGCGACCCCGCATTCGCAGCGTTCTGTCGCCCGTCTCTCGCTTGAGTTGACGGGCGATGAACCGCTGTGGTTCGAGGATTTGATCGATATGTGCACCGATGCGGTGCCCACCGAAACGCAGGTCATGGTCAAGCGCGAGGACGAACAGGCCTTTGCCGAGTTGAACGCGGCAAATCCGATTTTTGTTGAGGATGCAGCGCGGCTATTTGCGCAGCAGCTTGATCACGATCCACGGGTTACTGACTACCGCGTGGTGGCAAGCCATCAAGAAAGCTTGCACAGCCATGACGCAATTTCAGTGCTCTATCGTGGTGGCACATTTGCGCAAGAGAGCATCGACCCGAATCTGTTCACGACGCTGATTCACAAATAGCTGATCCAAAGTAGCCGCAGCGATCATACGCGGGACACAAAAAGGGCGCCCCGCAAGGCGCCCTTTGTTTTTTGTCTGCTTTATCAGCCGCTAGCGAATACGCTGAAAGCGTATATTTTGTCAGCGAATACGCTGACCGTTGGCCGAAATCCCGCCGTCTTCGGTAAACTCTAGGGTGGACTCGATCTCATCATCCCCAACCGAAACTGAGAACATCGAAAGCATCATACGCGCAGGCATGGCCTGTTCAGGCTGCATCAGCCCCATGGCCATCAGATTATCCATCAGACCGTTGATGCCCGCAGCGTTCAGCTTGATCGCCCCAATCGGCGCAGGGATCGGCCCGTCGTAATTCACGTCGACCTCGCCTTCACCAGTGATCTGCGCCCCTGCGGCGGAAATCTCCAGAGAGTTGATCTTGGCGGTTGAGACCTTAAAGGGCAGCTCGCCCGGTGCCATCGAGCCTGGGTCATTGGGGTCAATGAGCATCGAGCCTTTGCCCGCAAGATCAATATCGATCGTGGCCGGGTCGCGGGGCAGGATCGCTTGCGGGTCAACCAAGCCCCAAAGCGTCTCATCAATCTTGAGACTGTCCATCAGCAACTTAAGCTGAATATCGCCCTCTTCATCGCTTGGGGCCATAGGCCCGGCAAAGGCAAATTCCATCGCGTTCATCGCAATTTGTGCATCGTTGATGCCCATAGCTGGCAGGCCAAGAATATACTCAATCGCATCAATCCTGCCCGCATACGACACCTGCCCATCGCGCATCAAAGCATCAAGCGTCGCCGCACCGCCGCTGTTATCCATTGCGAAACCCATGCCGTTTGGCATCGTCATATTCACTTCGCCGGTTTGCTTGGAGATTTCATAACTGAACTGACCATTCATTGCGTATAGATCTGGCGGCTGCTCGCCAAACTCGACGCCTTGATAATCGTAATCATAGGTGACGCTCAGATCATCCAAGGTCGCTGTGGCTTTAATATCCCCACCGTCTTCGGGCACCATATCAATCCCATAGGCAACGGCGGCGGCAATCATATTCCCGGTGCCTGCCATAAAGTTGTCAGCCGGATAGATATGCGCGCCGCTCACATCGATCAAATCCATGCTGAGGCCTTTAAGCATCGGATGGTTTTCCTCTGCGCTTTGAACGGAGATTTTTTCGGCAGAGAATTTCTGCGAAACATTGCCACCGTCTTCGCGCATTTCATAGACCAAGGCGTCGCTGTTGATTTCCACATGGAAACTCAGCTCGTCACCCGGCTTGCCAAAATGCAGATCAATGGTCTCATCAAGGGTCACCCGCGACACATCGCCGTCCTCTTCTAGGGTAATCCAATCAATCACATACCGCCCGTTTTCTTCGGGCAAGGTAACCTCGATGTCTTTCCATTCAACCGTGCTGCTTGTTTCGGTGCGCGAGCCAATGGTGATATCTATGGCGTCAATTTCGCCAATCTGCGTCAGGGCCTGATCGATGATTGTGTCGCGCGCAATAGCGCTGGTCGCCGGTATCACAGCCGAAGCAGCAACAAGGAAGCTTGTGCCCAAAAGGCGGCGATAAGTAGGAGTTGGTATCATAAAGATGTCCGTTGGTTTTCTAGTTTGGTTAAAATTTTGCAGCCTTGGTCAATCACTCAAGTTCATGATCCTCAATCGTGATTGGCGTGCCCTGACGTTAATTACTTTTTCTTGGTGTGGCAAATCCTTAGCAAAATGGGGCGCGTCTGGGCAGAGCATCATGGCTGACCGAAGCCGCAAGGTGAGTTGACAGGGCGCAAGGCTTGGATCAAGCATCGGCTCATGTTTGATCTGCGCCCCGTGGGGTATTTATTGGGAATTCTTGTGGCCATTTTGGGGGGAACTGCCCTGATCCCGGCCACGGTTGCCTTTGCCTTGGGCGAGAGTGAAACCGCCCCGTTCGTTTTGAGTGCGTTTTTGTGCATTTCAATCGGGGCGATGGTGGCTTTGGCCTGTACGGGTCAACAGCGCGAGCGGCTTAATATCCAGCAGGTTTTCCTTTTGACCACGACGGTTTGGCTGGTCTTGCCGCTGTTTGGTGCGCTGCCATTTTGGCTCGGGGCACCGGGCGCAGACTATCTGGATGCCTTCTTTGAGGCCATGTCGGGGATGACCACCACCGGGGCCACGGTTTTTATCGGCCTCGATGATATGCCCCGCGCAACGCTTTTGTGGCGGGGTATGTTGCAATGGTTTGGCGGGGTGGGGATCGTGGTCGTGGCCATGGCGCTTTTGCCAGCGCTGCGCGTGGGCGGCATGCAAATCTTCCGCACCGAGGGCTTTGACACCATGGGCAAAATCCTGCCCCGTGCTACAGAAATCTCGATCTCGATCTCCTACATCTACGTTGGCCTGACCATGGCCTGTTTTTTGGGCTATGCTTTTGCGGGCATGTCCGGTTTTGACGCGTTGGTCCATGCGCTGACCACCATTGCAACCGGCGGCTATGCCAATTCTGACATGTCCTTTGGTGCCTACCAAGGTGCGCCTGAATATGTAGCAGTGATCTTTATGATCCTCGCGAGCCTGCCCTTCGTGCGCTATGTGCAGCTTGTGAACGGCTCGGCGGCCCCTTTGTGGCGCGACAGCCAAATCAGGCTCTTTTTCAAACTGGTCTTTGGCGTGGTGCTGATTTTGTCGATCTACCGCGTGATGTCGCGCGGCGAATTTGGTGAAGCGGCGCTGCGTGAAGCACTATTCAATGTCACCTCGATCATCACGGGCACGGGCTATGCCAGCGCGGATTACCAGCTTTGGGGGTCTTTCGCGGTGGCCTTGTTCTTTTTCATTGGCCTCATTGGCGGCTGTGCGGGCTCAACCTGTTGCTCGGTCAAAGTCTTCCGCTACCAGTTGCTCTTCGCCGCCATCGCCACGCAAATCCGCCAAATCCACAGCCCCAACGGCCTGTTCATCACCCGCTACGAGGGCCGCGCCATTGGCTTTGACGTGTTTTCCTCGGTGATCTCGTTCTTTGCCATGTTCTTGGGGATGTTATTTTTATTCGCGCTGATGCTGGCCATGACCGGTGCGGATTTCGTCACGGCCCTTTCAGGGGCCGCTGCCGCTCTTGCGAATATCGGCCCCGGTTTGGGCGATCAGATCGGGCCTGCAGGCAATTACGCCAGCCAAACCGACGCGGCCAAGCTGGTGTTGATGGCCGCGATGATCATTGGACGGCTTGAGATCTTGTCGATCTTTGTGATCTTTACCGCCGGGTTTTGGCGGCGCTAAGCATTGGCCGCCGCCAGCGCTTTCATGAACCGATCGCGGATCACCACCGGGTCCATCGTGATCACCGGCACTTTCACATTGCCGCTTTCGCATTTGCTCACAATAATTGTCATCTTGTTGCTGGCCAGCGCGGCCTTGACTGCCGCCGCCGTATCCTCAGCCTTGCATTCAACCACCGTCTCACAGCCACAGGCCCGCGCCACATCCGTGAGCGAGGTCTTCTTGCCCGCATAGGTCGGCTGATCGCCCGTAGAGCCATAAGAGCCGTTATCGATGATCAGCAGGATGAAATTATCCGCCACATTATTGGCAATGGTGGGCAGGGTGCCGAAATTCGTCAGAACTGAGCCGTCACCATCGATGGCGATGATCTTTTGCGGCTGCGCCAGCGCCAGTCCCAGCCCAATCGAAGAGGCCAGACCCATGGTCCCCAGCATGTAGAAATTCGTCGGCTGGTCGTCCAGCATATGCAGCTCTTGGCTCGGCAGACCGATGTTCGAGACGACGAATTGGTCCGAGATCACCGGGAGCAGCGTTTTGAGTACCTCTGAGCGGATCATGTCAGTATCCCTTCCAAAAAGCGGCATCGGTTAGGATCGCGACAGGCTTATTGCACATGAAACTGTGTTTGAGGATCGCGTCTAATTCATCCGCGTCCTCTTCTTTGTGAAAATGATAGGTCGGGATGTTCAACTGCGCCAAAAGCGCCTTGGTATGCACCGCCATTTCCACCTGACAGGCCACCGGCTCGCCGATCTCACCGCGATAAGAAATCAACATCGGCAGCGGCATACGGTAATATTGGATCAGGGTCACAAGCGAATTAATCGTCACCCCGATGGCCGTGTTTTGCATCACAATCGCTGGGCGTTTGCCGCCCATAAAGGCCCCGGCGCAAAGCCCCATGCCCTCGTCCTCTTTGTTAGACGGGATGTGGTAAATATCCGGATGCGCCTCAAGCTTGTCGATCACCCCCGCAAGCTGTTTGCATGGCACTGTGGTCACAAACTCGATCTGGTTCTTGATGAAATCCGCGACAATGCGGTCGTTCACTGACATGATTTTCCGAGTCTCCCTTTGGTTCTTCCCCTTTTTTTGACGTCACTTTTCTTCGTGATTTTTCTTAGTGACAGGGGTTAACACGAGCATTAGGCCTTTCGTGTTCATGCGCAACTGTAATTTCAAAGGCCCGATTACCCCGATATGTCACCAGAGCTTATCCTTTTGCTATTTTTGATTTTTGTGCTCGCGGGCGCGATCAAAGGGCTTGTGGGTATGGGGCTGCCGCTCACGGCGCTGGGGCTGATGACGTTTTTCATCGAGCCGCGCCAAGCGATTGCGCTGGTGATGCTGCCCATGGTGACGTCGAACGCTTGGCAAGTCTGGCGCATGGGTGAGATCAGCGCGGCCATGGGGCGCTATCGCTATTACATCGGCGCTTTGGCGGTGGTTGTGGCTGTGGCGGTTGTCGCTTTTGCGGGGGCGCCGGATCGGGCGGTGCTTGGCGGGCTTGGGGCGATCTTGCTGCTTTATGTGGCGATATCCCTGCGCGGCTTCGATGTGACCCTGCCTGATCGCTGGGACAAGGTGGCGCAAATTGCCGCTGGAACCGCAAGCGGGCTCACGGGGGGGCTCACGAGCGTTTGGGCCCCGCCAATGGCGCTCTATCTGAGCGCGCGCAAAGCCTCAAAAGACGAGTTCGTGCGCGCCTCGGGCCTTTTGATCTTCATGGGGTCGCTGCCCCTCGTGGTTGGCTACATCGCACTGGGGTTTATGACCGCGTCAAATGCGGCGATTGGGCTGGCGCTTTTGGTGCCAACATTCACCGGCTTTCGGATCGGTGAACTCCTGCGGCGGCGCATGTCAGAGACCAGCTTTCGCAAGGCGCTTTTGGTGGTTTTTGCGCTGATTGGGCTCAATTTGTTGCGCCGTGCTGTCTTTTGACCGCAAATTCATAGCCAAACACAGATAATTTGTGTTAAAAATAAACGGGCTAAATAGATAAGTAGTCAGTCAGTATTATGGCCAAGATTTTTATAAGTTATTCCCGCGCCGACTTTAAGCGGGCTAATTGGCTTGCCGAGCAGCTTGAGCGGGCGGGCCATGAGGTTTGGTTCGATCAAGACATCCGAAGCGGACAGGATTGGTGGGATGAAATTCTCTTACGCATTCGCGAAGCCATGTATTTTGTCGCGCTATTGGGAGAGTCGACAATGCAAAGCGTTGCCTGCGAACTAGAGCGGCAATACGCTGATGATCTGGGGCTTACATGTTTACCTGTACGCTTGGATCCAGATCTAAGCCCAAATTTATTGCCAACAACTTTGTCAAAGGTGCAGCTCTTTGACTTTTTTGAAGATGATAGTGAGCGGTTGTTGGATTTTTTGGCGGTTTTGCGGGCGACGTCTCCGCGCCCGGAATTGCCAGACCCCTTGCCAGAGCCGCCAGTTATGCCGGTTTCTTATTTGACCAAGCTTGGCCAAGTTATTCTTGGCTCGGCGGTTATGGATTTGACGGCGCAGCTTCACGCCGTGGCTGCGTTAAAACGTGGAGTGAAGATTGAAAAGGATAGACCTGACGCCATAGCTTTGCTCAAAAACCTTCGGAAGCGCCGTGATTTGCTGGCCAGTTCAGCGGAGGAAATTGACAAGCTTCTTTTAGAAACCGAGCAAAAATCAAAAGAAGACGTCGGAACTGAAGCTGAAGAGACGAGTTTTTTTGATGAAA
>CAYLLD010000049.1:0-2225 GCA_964384315.1 uncultured Rhodobacterales bacterium
CCTCATGGGCCTGCTCGCAAGAGACATGCACGATGTAAAGCGGCACCCCAGCGGCATCGGCGATCATAATGGCGCGATTTGCCGCCTCGCCCTCGACCTCGGGGGGGCGGGAATAGGCATGACCCTCGGGGCCGGTGATGCCCTCGGCTAGGTATTTTTGCTGCAGCTCTTGGATGATGTCGCCGTTTTCCGCATGGACCATGGGCAGGGCGCCCAGCTCTTTGCAGCGCTGGAAACTGGCGTACATTTCATCATCTTCAATCATCAACGCGCCTTTATAGGCCATGAAGTGTTTGAAGGAATTGACGCCCATATCAACGGCGTCTTTCATCTCTTCGAAGATGTTTTCGTTCCAGCCGGTGATGGCCATGTGATAGCCGACATCGGACGCAATCTGCGGCGCGGATTTGCGGTGCCAGTCGTTGATGGCGTTCTTAATCGATCCATCCTCGCCGGGCAGGCAGAAATCCACCAGCATGGTCGTCCCGCCCGTGGCCGCCGCCCAAGTGCCCGAGAGGAAGGTCTCATCGGCGGTGGTGCCCATAAACGGCATCTCAAGATGCGTATGCGGGTCAATACCGCCGGGGATCACATAGGCACCCTCGGCGTCGATCACTTCATCGCCCGTAAGGTTTTCGCCGATCTCTTTGATGACCTCGCCCTCGATCAGGATATCGGCCTTAAAGCTGCGATCTGCGGTGACGACGGTGCCGCCTTTGATGACTTTGGTCATGGAATGCTCCTAAATCTTGTGATGTTTGTGTAGCTGTCGCGCCAATGGGAGAGACTTAACGTCACCCCACGACCTCGGCTTTTTCCAAGACGGCATGCAGCAGCACATTTGTGCCAGCCGCGGCCCATTGAGGCGAAATCTCTTCGGCCTCGTTGTGACTTAACCCGTCAACGCAGGGGCACATGACCATCGCGGTGGGCACGATGCGGTTGATCCAGCAGGCGTCATGCCCTGCCCCGCTGACGATATCCCGGTGGCTATAGCCCAGCGTCTTGGCCGCGTTGCGCACCGCCGCCACACAGCCCTCGTCAAAGGCGGGTGGGTCGAACGAGCTGACGATCTCGGTCTCAATGGAACAGCCCAGCGCCTCGCAGAGCTTGGGCGCCTCGTCGTAGAACCGTGCCAGCATCGCGTCGATAATCTCTTGGTGGTGACTGCGGAAATCGACAGTGAAGACCGCTTCGCCGATGATGATATTCCGAGAGTTCGGGTAGACGTCGATATGCCCGATCGCGCCCACCGCATCAGGTTGATGCGACATGGCGATTTCATGGGCCAGTTCGGTGATCTGCGCCAGCGCCCGTCCGGCGTTCCGGCGCATGTTCATCGGCGTTGACCCCGTATGGCTTTCCTTGCCTTTGACCGTGCACTGAATCCAGCGCTGCCCTTGGCCGTGGGTGACCACGCCAATATCAATGCCTTCCGCCTCGAGGATCGGGCCTTGCTCGATGTGGAGTTCAAAAAGTGCGTGCATCTTGCGATCGCCCACGACCTCATCGCCTTTCCAACCGATCCGCTCCAGTTCATCACCAAAGCGTTTTCCGGCGGCGTCTACTTTGTCATAAGCCGCGTCTTGGGTGTGCATGCCTACAAAAACGCCCGAAGCCAGCATGGCAGGGGCAAAGCGCGTGCCCTCTTCGTTGGTCCAATTCACCACAACAATCGGGTGCTTGGTTTTCACGTCAGCGGCGTTGAGCGTGCGGATCAGTTCCAGCCCGCCCAGAACCCCGAGGACACCGTCATATTTGCCGCCCGTGGGCTGCGTATCAAGGTGGCTGCCCACATAAACCGGCAGCGCGTCCGGGTCAGTGCCGGCCCGATGCGCGAACATATTTCCCATCTGGTCGAGGCCCATGGTCATGCCCGCCGCTTCGCACCATGTCTGGAACAACGCGCGGCCCTCGGCATCTTCGTCGGTTAGGGTTTGGCGGTTGTTGCCGCCCGCGACACCGGGGCCGATTTTCGCCATTTCCATCAAGCTGTCCCACAGCCGTTCGCTATCAATCTTAAGATTGCTGCCGTTCTTGCTCATGACTGTCACCTAGAAATTGTTTTCGCATTTGCGTTTTGCATTTGTCTTGGAGGCCCCTGCCATGTGGCCAATCGAAGCTGTAAGCGCAGGTCTTGCCGCTTTAGTTGGCGGCTCAAAAGCGCGATTCGACAGCCTAGAAAATCTGAACGTCAGGCCTATGGGCGTCAAGATCATTATCGG
>CAYLLD010000049.1:2325-18229 GCA_964384315.1 uncultured Rhodobacterales bacterium
ATCATTATCGGCGGCGTTACAGTCGGTTACGCCATCAAGTGGGGATATGATCACGCTTGATTATCCCATTTTGGGTCAGTTCCACACTTCACGGTTTTAATCGGTTCCAAAGGATTTTGGTGTCATTACACTTTTGCATGTCGTTCGCGTAAACTAAAGGCTTGAGGGCGTGTTGCTCTGCACGAATCGCTGTTGCTTAAAAGGTCAATGTTGAAAATGCCGAAAACGGAAACCACAATCACGTTTGCCGATCTTTTGCGTTGGGTGGATGAGCGCCAACCTCTGCAAGAAGTGTTCACCTTTGCCCAAAGCGATGGCGGCGTTTGTTTGACCGGGCAGAGCCTCTATCGTCAGGCCAGCGCGGCGGCGGCGGCGCTGCTGGCGCGTGGTCTTCAAGGTGAGCGGATTATTCTGCCCGCCCCGCAAACGGCTGATTTTGTGATTGCTTTTTACGCTTGTATTTTGTCGGGGGCGATTGCCGTACCGATCCCGCAACCACGCCCCAAACGTGACAACCCCCGCTACACAGCGGTGGTCAAGGATGCGCGGCCAAAGTTGGCGGTGGCCGATGAGGCTTTGCACGAGACCCTCACAGATTTGGTGTCATCAATCGACACGCAGCCTGATCTAATCTCGCTGGAGGCGCTTGTCGCCGAAGGGACTAGTCTTGAGTTTCAGCCGCAGCCCCTCACCCCGGACATGCCCGCGCTGATCCAGTTCACCTCCGGCAGCACCGGTGATCCCAAAGGCGCGATCATCACCCACGGCAATCTGATCGCCAACAGCGACCTGATTGCGCGGGCCTCTAACGTGACGGCCAAGTCGCGGATCGTCTCGTGGCTGCCGTTTTTCCACGACATGGGCCTGAGCGCTGGGGTTCTGATGCCCGTCTATACCGCCGGGCAGGCATGGCTGATGACGCCGACCAACTTCCTAAAGGCGCCGATGTCTTGGGTTGAGGCGATGTCCGAAATGAAAAGCACGATTGCGGTTGCGCCCAATTTTGCCTTTGAGCTTTTGACCGAGCGGGCCAAGCCCGAGGCATTGGCGGCGCTTGATTTGTCGCATCTGAATGTGCTGATGACCGGCTCTGAGCCGGTGAACCCGAAAACCCTCGATACCTTCACCGAAACTTTTGCGCCTGCGCGGTTGCGTCCTACGGTTTTGATGCCGGTTTATGGCCTTGCGGAATATACGTTGATGGCCAGCGGTGGTTGGGGCGAGACCGATGGGCCGACCTATCTGGATGTGGATGCGGCCAGTCTTTTGGGCAATGAAATCACTGGCGCGACCAGCCAGACCGCGAAAGTTGAACGGCTCGTGGGCAATGGTTTGTCCGAGGGGCGCGCGGCGATTGTTGAGCCGACGACCCGCGAGGCCCTGCCTGAGGGGGCGATTGGTGAGATTTGGTTGACTGGGCCGAGCCTGTCGCCGGGCTATTGGGAAAAGCCAGAGATCAACGCCGAAGTTTTCGGCCAGCGCATCAATGGCGCCCCCGAGGACGGCCCCTATTATCGCACTGGCGATCTGGGATTTTTGCACAATGACCATCTGTTCGTCACCGGGCGCAGCAAGGATCTGATTATCGTGCGTGGCCGCAATCACTACCCCCGCGATCTTGAGGAAACCGCAACGCGTGGGCTGGAAATGCTGACCACAGGCGCGGCGGCAGCGTTTTCCCATGATCTGGGTCAGGGCGAAGAGGTTGTTTTGATGGCCGAACTGACCCGCGCTGGGATGAAGGCCTGCGCCGATCAAGATGTCGCGGGTAAACTCGTCTCGGACATTCGCGACGCGATTTCCGATCGCCATGAACTGGCGCTAACTGAGGTGGTGCTGGTCAAATCAATGCGCATCCCGCGCACAACAAGCGGTAAAATCCAGCGCCAGCCTGCCAAGGCGCTGTGGCTTGCGGATGATCTGGACAGCTTGGCGTTGCATCGTTGGAAGCGCCCGGTCGCTGCGATGCCGCAAACCCCCGTTGACGTGATGACCAACAGAGCGGCTGTCGAAACCTGGCTTGTGGCGCAAATCGCGGCCATCTCGGGGCTGCCCCCCCATGAGGTTGCGCTGGACGCGCCCTTCTCGACCTATGGGTTCGATAGTTTGACGGCGGTGCGTCTGGTGGCTGATCTGGACGAGCGCACCCCCCCTGAGATGCATCTCGATCCAACGGATCTTTATGACTATCCAACGGTGCAGAGCCTCCTTGATCATCATTTTGCGCCCCAAGGCGAGCCGTCTGAAGCGGTTGCCCAAAAGGATGAACCAAGCGACCTGTCCTCAGAAATGGAGGCGCTGCGCAAGCTGCTGGATTAACCCCAGCATCTGCCGGCTTGGAATAGTTTCATGGCTCAGATCGACGAAAACGAAATGCTGGCGCTGCTGGCCAAGGCCCGCCAGCGCATCGAGCAGCTTGAGGCGAACGGCGGCGCGCGCAAGCCTGTGGCCATTATCGGCATGGCCTGTCGTTTTCCCGGTGCGGATAACACGAGCGATTATTGGCGCAATCTGATCGACGGCGTCGATGCGGTTGGTCCTTTGCGTGATGATCGCTGGGACGTGACGCGGCTGGTCGCTGAGGGTGATGAGCCTGAGCCGGGTAAAATGAGCACCGCCGATGGTGGGTTTATCGACGGCTATCGTCGGTTTGACGCCGAGTTTTTTGGCATTTCCGGGCGCGAAGCGGTCCTGATGGACCCGCAGCAACGCCTAATCCTTGAAACCGCGTGGCATGCTTTTGAAAATGCAGGGCTTGTGCCCGATCAGCTTTCCGGTTCGCAAACCGGGGTGTTTGTCGGCGTTTCAAGCAATGATTACGGCTATTTGCAAGCGGGCGGCGATGAGGCGCGGCAGCCTTGGGCAGGTACGGGCAACGCCCTGAGCATCGCGGCCAATCGCCTGTCCTATCTGATGAATTTCCGTGGACCGTCCATCGCGGTGGATACCGCCTGTTCGTCCTCGCTTGTGGCGCTGCATCAGGCGATGAATGCGCTGCGTTTGGGCGATGCGGAACTGGCTCTCGTGGCCGGGGTCAATCTGCTCTTGAACCCCGATTTAACCGTTGCCTTTTCCCAAGCGGGGATGATCTCGCCGCGCGGGCGCTGCCGGACCTTTGATGCAAGCGCCGACGGCTATGTGCGCAGCGAAGGCGTCGGGGCAATTCTGCTCAAACCCCTCGATGCGGCCAAGCGCGACGGCGATCAAATCCTCGCGGTGGTAGAGGGCTCAGCGGTTAATCAAGACGGGCGCGGCAACGGGCTGACGGCCCCCAATGGCCCCGCGCAAGAGGCGGTTATCAAAGCGGCTTGGGCCGACGCTGGCGCGGACCCGCAGGGACTGGCCTATATCGAGGCCCACGGTACCGGCACGCCCCTTGGCGATCCGATTGAATTTAACGCGCTGGGCCGTGCCATCGGCACCCGCGACACGGCGCCGGTTTTGGTTGGCTCGGCGAAGGCCTCTGTTGGCCATCTTGAGGCGGCGGCGGGAATTGCAGGGGTCATCAAAACTGTGCTGTCCATGCAGGCAGGCACGATCCCGAAGCTGTTGCATTTGGACGATCTTAACCCCAGCCTCAAAGAGACATCGGCGGTTGCGCCTGTGCGCGATGCGACTGATTGGCCAGCGGATCGGCCGCTTGCCGGGGTCAGTGCCTTCGGCTTTGGCGGCACCAATGCGCATGTGGTGCTGCGCCGCTACGAGACGAGTGACGAGAGCGCCGGTAAGCCCGCCGATAAACCAGAACGCACTGGGCGCGAGCGCAGCACGCTGACAATTTCGGCGCGCTCTGAGGCAGGTCTGCGGGACATTGCCGCTGATTTGGTGGCAAAATCGACGCAGGATGAGGCGCTGGATTTCACCGATCTGGCAGCCAGTTTCGCAACAAAACGAAGCCTGCACCCCGAGCGTCTGTCCCTCGCGGTCTCGCGCTTAACCCCCGAGGCCACCCGCAAGGATTTGGCCGCTTTTGCCGCTGGTGAGCCGGGGCGCTATACCCGCGCCACGCGCAAAGGCGTGCGCCAACCCAAAATCGTCTTTGCCTATACGGGCCAAGGCGCGCAGCGCGTGGGCATGGGTGCGCCGCTTTATGAAACCGAGCCTGTGTTTACAGCGGCGATTGATGAGGCGGCAAATTGGCTTGCCCCGTATCTAGATAAACCCCTGCTTGAGTTGATGTTCGCGGGTCCCGACGAGACGCTGCGACAGACGGCAAACACGCAACCGGCAATTGTCGCGCTGCAATATGCCCTAACCAAGCTGCTCAAAAGCTGGGGGATCACTCCTGATGCGGTGATGGGCTACAGCCTTGGTGAGTACACCGCCGCGATGACCGCCGAGGCGCTTGCGCCCGAGACCATGTTCCAGCTCGTCGCCCAGCGCGGCGCGCTTATTCAGGGCTTGCCCACAGGTGGCGCCATGGCCTCGCTTAAGGCGCCGCGCGATTGGGTGCAGGAACGCATCGCGGGCCATGAGGAAAAGGTCGCGATCTCAGCGGAGATTTCTGACAATCGGCTGGTTGTCTCTGGGGCTGGTTCGCAGGTTGAGGCGATCCGTGCAGCGGCTGAGAAAAGCGGCTTTGATGCGCGGCTCTTGCCAGTCAGTCATGCCTTCCACTCGCCCCTGCTCGATGGGATTTTGCCCGATCTGGAGGCGCTTTGCGATCAGGCGAAATTTGGGCCCTTGGCGCTGCCCTTGATTTCGAACCGCGCGGGCCAGAAATTTGAGGCAGGCCAGACCCTTGGCCCTGACCATTGGGTGCGCCATAGCCGCGATGCTGTGGCATTTGGGGCAATGATCGAAACCTTAGCGGATGATCCAACGGTGCTTGTGCTTGAGATCGGGCCAAATGCCACGATCAGTGCGCTGGGCCGGTCGCTTGGCACTTTGGACACTGACCGCTTTATTCCAGCGCTGACGGGCCGCGAAAACGATGTGACCGCGCTTGAAGATGCGGTGGCGGGGCTGGCAGCGCACGGCGTCCCTTTGGGGGCGGCGTATCTTGGCACCGGGACAATGGGCGGGGCGGCGTTGCCGCTTTATCCCTTTGGCGGCAAGGATTACTGGCTGGAGCCACAGCGCCGCGGCGCATCGGCTTTGCAGATTAGCTTGCCTCATGAGGCCAATGAGGCAGCGCGGGCGGCAGGTGTTTTGGACCTGTTCGAAGACCAGTTGGCGTTGATCAAAGCCACCATCGCCAAGCAGATGGCCATCATCGAAGAGGCCTATGCGCCGGGTGCTGCCAATACGGTGACACTGACGCCGATTGACACCGCTCTGCCCTTGGCTGCGCCTTTGACGCTGAATGAAACGCTGGCTGAAACCCCTCTGATCGAGGGGGCATCGGTCGCGCCACGGGCGGCGGCGCAGCTATTGTGGCTTTTGGCTGCCAAAGATGATGACGCGGCGCGTGCCTATAATATCCCGGTGATCATGGCCCTCGCGGGTCCGCTGGACACGAACCGATTGAGCGCGGCGGTTGAGACGCTGTTTGCCCGTCATGAGGCCATGCGCGCGGTTTATCCTTTGCCAAACGAGATCGAGTTTCGTCCTATGGGCGACATCGACAGCGCGCTTGCGGTGATTGATGCGCGTGAGTGGAGCGATGAAGAGCAAAAGGCTTGGGCCGCTGGGCTTGCGGATCACATCTTTGACCCGACCCAAGACACGCTGTTCCGCTTTACGGTCGTCCAAACCGGCGCTGCGGATTGGCTATTGGCGGTCGAGGCGCATCATTTGGCTACCGATGGGCTGTCGATGAACGCTTTGATGGGCGAGTTGGCGGCGCTTTACCGGGCGCCAGATGCGAAGGCTGAACTTGAGGCGGCTCAGCCCTATCGTCACTATTTGGCGTGGCAAGACGCGGCGCGCCAAAGCGATGCGGCGCAAACTGCCCGCGCCTATTGGCTGCAAAAGCTTGAGGGCGCGCAACCGCTTGCCCTGCCCACGGACGCCCCGCGAAGTGATGCGAAAACCTATCGCGGTGCGCAGGTGCTTGAGGGTCTGACCCCCGACGAACGCGACCGCTTGCATGAGGCCGCGCGCAGGCTTGGTCTGACGCCGTTTATGCTGATTTATGGCCTGTTTGGCGCAACACTGGCCCGTCTTTCCGGCCAATCGCAGGTGCCTATTGCCGTGCCGACCGCTGGCCGGCCCCCCTCCAGCAAAGCGGCGCTGGTTGGCTATTGCTCTGACATCATTTGTACGCTTTGCGCGGTGCCGGAGGGCGCTAGGCTTAGCGATTATGCGCAAAACCTGCGCCGCGATCTGTTGCAGGATTTCGAGCATCAAAACTGGTCATTCGCTTGGTTGGCCGATGACATGCGCGAGCGGGGGCAAGCTTTGCCGCTGCAGGTCGTCTTCAACTATCAAAGCGCTTATATTTCTGCAGATTTTGGCGATGTTGACGCCCAGATTAAGCCGCGCCCGACGGGCTATACTGATGGCGAGATGACCCTGAACGCGGTGGATGTGGACGGCGCTTTGGCGCTGGAGCTGAACTATAACACTGCGCTTTACGAAGAGGCCCGAGCCAAGGGTATTTTGACAGCGGTCAAGGCGGCGCTTGGTGCGGTTGCTGGCGGTTGGGACGGCGAAATTGCCGCGTTGCCGATCAACGATAATCGCGACTTTGACGCCGCGCTGATTGCTGGTGAAACCACACCTGCGCCCACCCGTCCGATGCATGGTCTGATCGCGGATATCACGGCCGCAAATCCTGAGGCTGCGGCTTTGGTCGAAGGCGACATGGTTCTTAGCTATGGGGCGATGAATCGCCGTGCCAATGGGCTGGCCCACAGGTTGGTGCAGGCTGGTGTTGCCCCGCAATCCTATGTTGGAATTGCCCTGCCGCGCAGCGCGGATGTGGTGATCGCGCAGCTGGCCGCTAACAAAGCCGGGGCGGCGTTTGTCTATCTCGACACGAAATTGCCAGCAGGCCGTTTGCAAAGCATTGTGGCGCAAACCGGGCTGAGCGTGATTATTGGCGAAGATGCCCTTGGCACCGAGATTTTTGGCGCGGACAGCGCGACTTCGCCGCAGATTATTAACGTGGGCACAGATG
Organism: uncultured Rhodobacterales bacterium; assembly: GCA_964384315.1. Taxonomy (GTDB): domain Bacteria; phylum Pseudomonadota; class Alphaproteobacteria; order Rhodobacterales; family Rhodobacteraceae; genus CAYLLD01. The sequence goes on from CAYLLD010000049.1 coordinate 9,389, forward strand.
AAACCCTTGATGCCCCGGCCATAAACGCGGCGCCCAGCGATCTGATGTATACGATCTTTACCTCTGGCTCGACTGGCGAGCCTAAAGGGGTGATGATTGAGCATAGCGCGGCGGTGGATTACACCGCTTGGCTTGGCCGCAAGCTTGAAATCACCCAAGACGACACGCTCTTGCAGTTCTCGTCGCTTAGCTTCGACACCTCGATCGAGGAAATTTACACCGCCCTTTCCCACGGCGCGACCCTCGTGCTGCGCGAAGACGTGCTGCCCGGTGACGCCACTGCGTTCTGGGAGGATATCGCGGCCAAAGGCGTGACCGTGCTCGATCTGCCAACCGCGTTTTGGCATAATCTGATGTGGGAGCCGGAAACTCTGGCCAAGATCCCGCCGCAACTGCGCCATGTCATCATCGGCGGCGAGGCGGCCAAGCCTGCGCTGGTGAACACGTGGAACGCTGCGGTGCGCCGCGATATTGGTTTATGGAACACCTACGGGCCGACCGAGACGACGATTGTCTGCCTTGCTGCGGCGCTCCATGAGTTTGACGTGCCGCTGGCGGACGATCAGATCACGCCAATTGGTTTGCCTGTGGCGAATGCAACGGCACTGGTGCTTGATGATGCGCTGATGCCGGTCCCTGCGGGCGAGATAGGTGGGCTCTTTATCGGTGGGCCGGGGCTGGCGCGCGGCTATCTTGGACGGGATGATCTGACGCAGGACGCGTTTTTCGATCTGCCGGGCGGGCGGTTTTACAAAACCAACGATCTGGTGCGGCTGCATGAAAATGGGCTGTTTGAGTATCACGGACGCGCGGATAATCAGGTCAAACTGCGCGGCTATCGCGTCGAGTTGGCCGAGATTGAACGGCGGCTAGAGGCCCTGCCCGATGTGACAAGCGCGGTTGTGACGACCCATGAGCTTGGCGAGACGACCCGGCTAGCGGCCCATGTAGTTGCACCCACGGGGCGGAATTTGGACCCCGAGGCCCTGAAAGCGGCGCTGGGCACCAGCTTGCCAAGCTACATGATCCCGCAAGCCTTTGTGAGCCTGCCCGCTTTGCCACTGACGCCTAATGGCAAGGTGGATCAAAAGGCATTGCCGAAGGTGAATTGGGGCAAGGCCAAGGCCGCGCCGGGTGGTCCGGGTCGCGATACGCGTGCCCTTGCCGCGTCACTGATTGCGGCGGCCGGGCCGCGCAAATCCGCGCCCCAATCTGCGCCAATTCAATCTGGGCCTAGCCAAACAGCGGCGCAACTGGGCACCCCGCCCAACCGCTTGAAACCAACCGAGGCCAAGCTGGCGGCGATTTGCGGTGAAGTTCTGGGCCTTGATCCTGAAGAGCTAGACGCAAGCTCCGACTTTTTCGAAATCGGCGGTGACAGCCTGACCGCGATGCGGGTGCTGTCCTTGCTCAAAAGCCGTCACGGGCTGGCCCTGTCGGCGCGCGATTTGTTCCGCTCGTCGCAACTGGGCGCGCTGGCGGCGACCCTTGATGGTGTTGAGCCCGAGGCAGAGCCTATCACGATCAAAGCCCTTGATCGCGGCGCGCCTTTGCCGCTGAGCTCGGGTCAGCAGCGTTTGTGGTTCCTGCATCAGTTGGACCCAGATAACGGCACCTATAACTTGCCGTCGCAAATCGAGATCGCAGGACCGCTGGATATTGATCGCGTCAGCGGTGCCCTCGAAAAGCTGACCGCCCGCCACGAGGCGCTGCGCACCCGTCTGATCGACATCGACGGCACGCCTTTCGTCAAGATTTTGGATGAGGCGACCTTGGATTTGCAGCTGGTGGATCTGTCCGATCAAGCGCAGGGCGATGATATGCTGCGCCAAGCCGCTTTGCGCATGTCCACCGCGCCCTTCGAGCTAGAGGGCGGGCCACTGGTGCGCGCCACGTTGTTCCGCCGCGATGCTGCGACCCATATCCTGATGCTCTGCGCCCATCACATCATCACCGATGGCTGGTCCATGTCGGTGCTGGCCCGCGATTTTGCTCGCGCTTACGGCGGTGAGGATTTGCCCGCGCTGCCTCTGAGCCACGTGGATTATGCAGCGCATATGGAGGCCGCGCGGGCCGAGACAGATCAAGATGCGCTCTTGGACTATTGGACCGGCGCTCTGGCTGATCTGCCTGACCTGCTGGAACTGCCGACGGATTATTCCCGCGAAGAGCGCCCCGATGGCAAAGGCCGCGTGCATTATTTCGACCTCTCCAAAGACGAGGCCGATGGGGTCAACCGCCTGGCCAAATCCGCAGGGGTCACGCCTTTTGCGGTGCTGCAATCCATCTACGGCGTGCTCTTGGCGCGGCTTAGCGGGCAAAGCGCCTTTGCTCTTGGCACAGTGACCGCGAACCGGCCAATTGCGGGCTCAGAGGATGTGATCGGGTTTTTCGCCGATACGCTGGCGCTGCGCTTTGATATCAGCGATGGGCCGACCTTTGTCGATCTGGCCGCGCGGCAGCAACAGGTGCTGCTCGACGCCATGGCCAATGCCGATCTGCCCTTTGAGGCCATCGTTGAGGCGTTGGTAAGCGAGCGCAACGACCGGTTCTCGCCGATTTTTCAGGCGATGTTTGTCTGGCAGAATACACCGGCTCAGGCCACTACGGCGGGTGATCTGACCTTTACGCCGCGCCGTCTCGATAAGGGCGCGACGCAGTTCGATCTGGTGCTCGACATGACCCAGACGCCGGACGGCATGACCGCGATGCTCGAATATCGCACGCAGCTTTTCGATGCGACCACGATTGAGCGTTTGGCCACGCAGTTCCGCGCGCTTTTGGGGTCGGTTTGTGCCGCCCCGCGCTCCCGCGTCGGCCAGCTGTCGTTCTTCGATTTGCCTGCGCCCGTGCCGCAACTGCCCCTCGCGCTTGATGACCTGCGCCTTGATGCCATTATGGATGCGCATTCCATCGCGCGCCCTGACGCGACGGCGATTGTCTTTGAGCCTACTGAGGGGGCTCCGCAACAGGTTAGCTGGGCCGCCTTTGAGGCTGGCGCGCGCCAAGTCGCCGACGGTTTGGCTGGACTTGGCATTGGTCACGGCGATCCTGTGGCCCTGTGCGGCAACCGCAGTCCCGCGCTTTTGCAGGCGATTTACGGGATCATGAAGGCGGGCGGCGTTTATGTCCCCTTCGACCCTGACGCCCCCGCCGAGCGGCAAAAAACGCTTTTGGCCGCCTCAGGCGCGCGTGTGCTTTTGACCGAGCCTGATTTGGTGCCGCTTTTTGCCGATACCAACGGCGCGCTGGGCGCGCAGGTTCACATGCTGGGTACGCCCTTCGAGACGCCCACCGCGCATCAGCCAAGCAGCGATCCTAGCCTGCCGATTTACATCATCTTCACCAGCGGCACGACGGGCACGCCCAAAGGTGTGGTTGTCCCGCATCGCGGTGTCGCCAATATGGCGCGCGGCATGGGTCATGTGCTGGGGGTTGGGCCCGATGATAGCCTGCTGCAATTCGCGCCGCTGAATTTTGACGCCTCGGCCTTGCAGCTTTTCGTGCCGCTTCTGGCAGGCGGCACCTCGGTTTTGCACCACAATCCTGGGCGTTTGGGCGCTGCGGATTTCATGGAACTGAGCGAGCGTCACAATCTCACCATCCTCGATTTGCCCGCTGCGCTTTGGCGGCAATGGGTCGATACGATGGACGAAGCGGGGCTGCGTATGGCCGCTTCAATTCGGATTTTCCTCACCGGCGGCGAGGCGCTGAACGCGGCGACCATGGCCAAATGGGCAGGGCTGTGCGACCGCGATGTGGCGTTTTTGTCCTCCTACGGCCCGACCGAGGCCTCGATCACCGCCACCGCCTTTATCAGCAGCTCTGCGCAACTGGCCAAAGGCGCCGAGGCGCGTGGCAATGATATCGGCACGCCGCTGCCCAATGTTGGCGTGCATATTCTGGATCAGTTCGGCAGCCCCGCCGCGCCTGGTGTGATCGGTGAGATTGCGATCAGCGGGCCGGGGGTGGCCACGGGTTATCTCAACGAGATCGAGAAGACCGCCGAGGCTTTCACCGAGCATCCGCGCTTTGGCCGAATTTACCGCACCGGTGATTATGGCCGTGTCGCGCCTGCGGGGAATATCGAGTTTCACGGGCGTCGCGATGCCCAGATCAAGATACGCGGCTTCCGCGTTGAGCCTGCGGAAATCGAAGCGGCGCTTTTGGCGCACGAGCAAATCGCGCAGGCGCTTGTGACCGCGCAAAAAGGCGCGGACGGGCGGACGCATCTGGTGGCCTATGCCGTGGGCACCGAGGCGCAACTGACCCAGCCCGACGATCTGCGGGCGCATCTGTCCACCAAGCTTGCCCCCCACATGGTGCCGGGCGCGGTTGAAATGTTGGCAAAATTCCCGCTTTTGCCAAGCGGCAAGATCAATCGCAAAGCACTGGCCCCCGTCGATCTGGCGGCCCAGCGCGCGGCGCAATTCGAAGCGCCAATTGGCGACCGCGAGACGCGGCTGGCTGAAATTTGGCGCGAGCTTTTGAATGTGGATGCCGTCGGACGCGCGGATAATTTCTTTGAGCTGGGGGGGGATTCCATCCTCAGCTTGCAACTTGCCGCGCGGGCCACGCGCGAAGGGCTGCTTTTTGATGTGCGCGACGTCTTTGCGCATCAGACCCTTGCCGAATTGGCGGCTGCGGCGCGTGATGGCGTTGTGATCGAGGCCGAGCAGGGTGCAGTGTCCGGGACAACGCCTCTGAGCGGGTTGCAAAATCTGCGCCTAAGCGGGGCCAGCGAGGCGCTGCGCATGGGCCTGACACCGCCCGAAGCGGTGAGTAAAATGGCGCTTCAAGCCGCGGTGACTGCCCTATTCGAGCAGCACGATATTTTGCGTGCAAAACTTGGCCGCGACGCATTCGAAATTTCGCCTGATCTAAGCGCCAATCTTTGGAACGAAGGCGATCTTGCGGCTCTTGAGGCGGCGGTGATTGCCCAGCCGCCCCATGCCGCCGCGCATTGGAGCGATCAAACCCGCAAGTTGACCCTTTTAGCGCATCCGGCGCTACTTGATGGGCCAAGTTGGCGGGTGTTGGCGCAGGATCTTATGGCCTTTGCCGATGATCCGCAGACCCGCCCGGCAAAAACCAGCTCTGTGGTGCAAGCTGGCGGCACCATGCCTGTGCAAGTTTCGGCGCATCTCACGGCTGCACCTGTTGCATCGAACCGCTATGGGCAGGCGCTTGACCCTAAGACCGCAGCTCATTTAGCGGCGCAGGTGCTTACCCCCCACCGCCTATCGGCCCAAGATCTGATGGGTGCGGCGCTGCGTCTTGTCTCGAACAAGCCTGACACGCAGATCAACATCCTCGTTGAGCGCGATGCACGGAATTTTTATGGCGAGACCATTGATCTATCGCGCACCGCTGGGTCGTTTTCCGGCCTATGGGCAGAGGGTTTTGATGCGAGTGATGATGACGAGTTTGCGGTTCTTTTGAACACAAAAGATCGGTTGCGCGGCATCGACAGCGCGCCGCCCAAAGCAGGGACCGCGCTGCATTTCATCCTGCCCGCTGATGTGCCTGCCATCGAAGGCGCCGCTGGTTGGCAAATCGCGCCGCCTGCCCCCGACCCTGTGTTTTTGGGTGGCATTTCCGGGATTTTGGATGCTGCCAACGGGCAGCTTTTGATCGATTTCGATCCCAAGGCCTACAGCCGTGATCAGATCGTGGCATTGGCGCAGAATCTTTGCACCGAAATTGATGGGCTGGTTGCGGATTGCGCGAAGGCCGCGCCGCGTTTGTCTCGCGCAGATATGCCGCTGGCGACGCTGACGCAGCCCGAGCTTGACGCAATCGCCACAACCCATGAGATCGAAGAGGTTTTCGATGCGTCGTTCGGGCAGGCGGGCATGCTGTTCCACGCGCGGTTAACGCCGGATGTGGGGGCCTTTATGCTCCACACGGTGATCCATTTTGACGCCGATTTGAATGTTGATGCGCTCAAGGCGGCTTGTACTGACCTGATCGCGCGTCACGGGGCCTTGCGCAGTCATTTCGAATGGGGTGATCGCGCCCATCCTCTACAAGTTGTGACCAAATCTGCGCCATTGCCGTGGTTTGAAGATGATCTTCGCGGTCGCACCGACGCCCAAGAGGCATTGGCGGCGATGATTGCGGCAGATCAGGTGCGCCCATTGCCCTTTGACGCGGCCCCGCTGATGCGGTTGACCCTCGTGCGCACGGATGCGGGTTATGCGCTCTTGTGGCTCAAGCACCACGCCATCGTCGATGGTTGGAGCATGCCGCTGCTTTATGACGATCTGGTCGCGTTTTACGGCGCGCATGCCAAAGGTGCGCAGCTCAATCTTCCGCCTGCGCCGTCCTATGGCAGCTTTATCGAATGGCTAAAGACCTGGGACGCTGAGGCTGCTGAGGCGCATTGGCACGGCACTTTGGGCGATTTTGACAGTCCGACAGACATTGGTATCGGACGAGGGGCGGATGCGGAAAATGGCGGCGTTGCCCTGGCCACATCGCGGCTAGAGGCCGCGGATTTTGCCGCGCTTCAGACCCGCGCCCGTGCCGAAGGCGTGACGCTTTCAACGGTGGTGCAAGGCGCATGGGCTGCGCTTTTGTCGCGTTATGCTGGCCAAAGCGATGTGCTGATCGGGGTGACTGTCGCTGGGCGGCCTGCGGATTTGCCGCAATCGCAAGCAACCGTGGGCATGTATCTCAATGCGCTGCCGTTGCGGGTGCAAACCGCATCCGACGCGCCGCTTTGGGACTGGCTGCGGCAGGTGCAAGACGGGCATTTAGCCAATGACACTCACGGCCACCTGAGCCTGTTGGATATTCAGCGGCACTCCGCTGTGCCTGCGGGTGAGCGGTTGATCGACACGATGGTGATCTTCCAGAATACGCCTCTGGGCGAGGCCATGTCTGGTGGGATTGGTGACGAGATTGCAGCAGGCACGCTGCAATCCCATGTCACGGGCATCAGCGGTTTCCAGAAATCCAACTATCCCATCACGCTTTTCGCCGAGGGCGAGACGGATGATTTGGCTTTGACGCTGAACTACGATCCGGGGCGCTTGTCGGCGGATGAATGCGACAAGATGTTGGCGCATTTGCACCACATCCTGCGCAGGCTTGTTTCGGCTGAAACGCCCAATGATTTGCGTTTGACCGATGATGAAACGGCCGCGGCGCTCGTGGCGGCCTCTCATGGCCCGCAGGTGCCAAGCCTTGAGGCGGGATCGGTGCTGGAGCTCTTTGACGAGCAGGCGGCGCGCACGCCCGAGGCCGCGGCGATTATCTCTGATGGGGCAATTTGGACCTATGCTGAGCTGGATGGCGCCAGTAAGCGCATCGCCGCCGCGCTTGGCAAAGCCGGTGTGCAGCGCGGCGATGTTGTGGCCTTGCATTTGGACCGTGGCCTCGCATCGAACGCGGCGCTTTTGGGGGTCATGCGCGCGGGGGCGGCGTTTTTGTCGCTTGATCCGAACTATCCGCACGAGCGACTGGCTTACATGCTTGAGGATTCAGGCGCGGCGCTTTTGTTGCACGATGACGCGTTGCCCGAGGGTTTGGCCAGCGGCACTTTGCTGCACATCGACGAGGCTCTGGCCCATGTGCCCATCGCCGAAGCGCTCACACTGACCCCCGATGATTTGATCTATTTGATCTATACCTCTGGCTCGACCGGGCAGCCCAAAGGCGTGCGCGCCAGCCATCGTGGGACGTTGAACCGGCTTGCGTGGATGTGGGGCGAGATGCCGTTCACGCAGGGCGAAATGACCGTGCAAAAGACCGCGCTGTCTTTTGTGGATTGCATCTGGGAAATTTTTGGGCCGCTGCTCAAGGGCATCCCTGCGGTGGTGCTTGATGGCGCAGCCGTGCGCGATGTGCCGCGCTTTATCGATACGCTTGCCGAGTATAACGTTAGCCGCCTTGTGCTTGTGCCGACGCTTTTGCGCGCGATGCTTGAGGTGCAGCCTGATCTAGGCCAGCGCTTGCCCAAGTTGCGGCGGTGGATTTCTTCGGGCGAGGCGCTGGGCGGTGATCTGGTGCAGACTTTCCGCGCGGCGCACCCAAAGGCGCAACTGCTCAATCTTTACGGCTCGTCCGAAGTGGCAGCGGATGTGTCGTGGTTTGACACCGCCGAGATGGTCGATCTGGCCCGGCCTGCCTCGCTTGGCCGCCCGATGAACAACACAAGCATGTATCTGCTGGATGCGCAGATGGCGCCGGTGCCTGATGGTCTGGCGGGCGAAATTTATGTGGGTGGCGTGAATTTGGCCCAGGGCTATCACAACCAGCCCACGTTGACCGCCGAGGCCTTTGTGCCAAACCCCTTCGGTCCGGGGCGGCTCTTTCACACACGCGACTGGGCGCGGCGCGAGCCTGATGGCACGCTGACGTTCCTTGGTCGCAAGGATGGGCAGGTGAAAATTCGCGGCATGCGGGTTGATCTGGGTGAAATCGAAACGGTTTTGGCGGGTCTGTCCGGCGTTGAGCAAGCCGTTGTCGTTAATCGCCCCGGTGCGGATGGGCGTGCGCGGATCGTTGGCTATTTTGAGGGCGATTTGGAACCTGCTGCGGTGAACCATGCCTTGGGCGCACAATTGCCTGCTCATATGGTGCCAAGCCTCTTGATGCCGCTGGCGGCGATACCACAATTGCCCAACGGCAAAGTGGATCGCGGGGCCTTGCCCGAGCCGGATATTTCGCAAACTGGCGATGCGACGGATTATGTTGAGCCCCAAGGGCCGACCGAGGCTGCCTTGGCGCAGATTTGGGCCGGGCTGTTGGGCCTAGACGCCCAGAGCATTGGCCGCGAGCACAATTATTTCAGCCTTGGTGGAGATTCGATTTCCAGTCTGCAAATGGCGACCC
>CAYLLD010000050.1:0-7648 GCA_964384315.1 uncultured Rhodobacterales bacterium
AGAGGCCATGATATTGCGCTGAAACACATCCGCATAGCCAGCCAGTGACGCAACACCTTCTTGAATCCGCGCCCCACCAGAATCGTTCAGCCCAATCACCGGCGCACCGTTCTGCACTGCCATATCCATAATCTTGCAGATTTTCTGGGCGTGGGTCTCCGAGAGCGAGCCCCCAAGCACGGTGAAATCTTGGCTATAGACATAAACCTGCCGCCCGTTGATCGTGCCCCAGCCGGTGATGACCCCGTCGCCGGGATGTTTCTGGGTCTCCATCCCGAACTCAGTGCAGCGATGGGCCACGAACATGTCGAACTCTTCGAAACTCCCGTCATCAAGCAGCAATTCGATGCGCTCGCGCGCGGTCAGTTTGCCCTTGGCGTGCTGGCTGTCGATCCGCTTTTGACCGCCGCCTTGGCGCGCCGCATCGCGCCGCGTCTGAAGTTCGTTCAGTATGTTTTGCATTAGGGCCTCCCGATTTTTTCACAATGATATCTAAAAGCGCAGGGGGTTCAAAGCGCCGTTTCGTCTCAGGGGGTTAGGGTGGGACTGCGCGAAATTCACTCAAATCGAATGTAAATCCCTAACGCGCGTTAACACCCCTTAAAGCAAAGTGACTTACCTCTTTGGGCGTAGTTTGTGTTTGTACGTGTAGTTTGGGTAAATAGTATGTGTCAGTTGTGTATGGCGGGCGGCGTGTCCGCTGGGCGCTGCGAGTGGGATGAGTTTCTGGCGGGTGTGACGCCAGAGCATGATATAACCAACGCAGAGATGTTTACGCCGGGGCCTGATCCCGAAACAAGTCTTGCCGAGGCGCCCTCTAGTGCGGGCGGTCAGGGGATTGCGGGCTTTCAGGTCACCTTTAACGGCAATCACCACGATAACATGCGTGCCCTGATCGGCGGCACCATGTGGAATTCCCTGTCGCTGACCTATTCCTTCCCCGATGCGACGTTGGATTACACCGGATCGCCCGGTTCTTACGGCAATGGTGAGCTGACCAGTGGCTTTGCGGCATTCACCTCGACCCAGCAGGCGGCGGCGCGGCGCGCGCTTGATCTTGTGGATGATTACACGCTTTTGACCCTAACCGAGATCACCGGTGCCCAAGGCAGCGCCGATATTCGCATGGCCCGCTCTGACAGCCCCTCAACTGCTTGGGCGTATTATCCCGGCAGCAGCACCGGGGGCGATGCGTGGTTCAATAACTCGGGCGGCTATTATAATTCGCCCACCGTCGGGACTTATGCGTTCCACACGGTGAGCCATGAGCTTGGTCATGCGCTGGGCCTTAAGCACGGGCATGATACCTCGGGTTATGGCGCTTTGTCATCGGCTTTTGACTCGATGGAATATTCGGTCATGACTTATAGATCCCACGACGGCTCAAGCGGGTCTTTCTATACCAACGAATATTACGGCTACTCTCAAAGCTACATGGCCTATGACATTGCGGCGCTGCAGGCGCTCTATGGGGTGAATTGGAACCATAACAGCGGCAATAGCACCTATAGTTGGTCCAGTTCTACCGGGCAGATGAGCGTTGATGGTGTCGGGCATAATGTCCCAGGATCGAACCGGATTCTTTCGACGATCTGGGATGGTGGTGGCACCGATACCATTGATCTGTCGAATTACAACAGTGGCATCACGGGTGAGATGAAGCCGGGCAAGTTCTTGAGTTTCTCCCAAATCCAAAAGGCCCAACTGGCTGGGGGAATTTGGGCCGATGGCAATGTCTATTTCGCCCTCGCACCCGATGATGATGAACGCGGTTTCATCGAGAACCTGATTTTGGGCAAAGGCGATGACATGGTCTTTGGGAACCGTGTGGCCAATGTGATTGAGGGCCGCGGCGGTGCGGATGAGATCACCGGCAAGGGCGGCAATGATACTCTGATCGGCGCAGGCGGTAAGGATATCCTGATCGGTGGGCCGGGGGATGATCGGCTTGAGGGCGGCATCGGTGCGGATAAGCTCAAAGGCTCGGGCGGGGCGGATGTCTTTGTGCTGAACGATCGAACGGGCAAGGATGTGGCGCGGGATTTCGAACTGGGTGTTGACCGGGTGGATGTGCCGGATGTGGGCCTCGCGACGCTGACCACTTCGAATACGGGGCATTTGACGGTTGTCTATCAGAACAACTGGATGATTTTGCGCGGCATGGTGATGGGCGACGCGGATGTGGGTGATTTGGTGATCTAGGGGCGACTTAGCTGGGCTGGGCCGCGACCGCGCGCTCGACCCGGTGGGTGTACTGGGCCATTGCCATTGAGGCGAGCGACGAGGCCAAGATCATGCCGATCAGTTGCAACGCCGCTGTCTCAGGGCGCATGATCGCCCCGGTTATGGCCGCCATGGCACCGCCGCCGCCGATCATCAGCGCGCCCCCAAGACCCGCCGCCGAGCCCGCAAGACGCGGGTTCACGGACATCAGCCCGATCTGGCTGGACGGCATGGTGAACCCATTGCCAAGGCCTACAAAAAAGATCAGCGAGAATAAAACCCATGGGCTGCCAAAGCCCAAAAGGAAAATGATCAGAGCCACTGCCATCCCCGCACTTGAAAGCGCCGTGCCCAATCGGATCATCGACATGCGGCCAAACCGCCCGGTAAAGCGCCCGGACAGAAAATTGCCGATCATATAGCCCATTGGTGTGATCGCAAAGCCTAGCCCTGTGGCCACGGGTGATAGGTTATAGACCTCGACCGCGACATAGGCCCCGCCGCCCAGAAAGGCGAAGAACCCTCCAGAGGCGAACATGCCAGTGAGGGAATAGCCCCAAAACCGCCGTGACCGTAGCAGGTCGGGGTATTGTTTGAACTGTTTGGCGAAACTAGCGTTTTCGTTTGGGTTGGTTTCTGGCAGATCAAAAAATGCGACTACCAGAGTGATAAGGCCCATTAGAAACAGCGCCACAAAGCTCGCCTGCCAGCCGAAACTTGCCTCAAGTGCGCCGCCGATAATCGGGCCGATCATTGGCATCAAGGCCATGCCCATAGTGACATAAGAGAGCATCTGCGCGGCCTTGTCGCCGTCAAACAGATCGCGCACCATCGTGCGCGACAGCACCGTGCCCGCTGCAATAGCCGCTTGCAAAAAGCGAAACCCCAAAAACATGATTTCATTGGTTGAAAAGAGACAGCCCAAGGTGGCGAGCAGGAACAGGATATAACCGCCGATCATAACCGGCCTGCGCCCATAGCGATCGGCCAGCGGCCCAAGGATCACCTGAAACACCGCCGTCAGACCAAGAAACGCCGAAACCGCAAGCTGGATCACCGCAAAATCGGCCTCAAAATAGGTGGCGATCATCGGTAGCGAAGGCAAAAAGATATTGAGCGATAGGGCTGAGCTGCCCGCCAACAAGATCAACGTCAGCAGATGCGGCGCGGCGCGGCGGTCCAGAAAACGGACCTCGCGGGTAAAGGTGGGTTTGGGTTCAGGCATGATACAGGCTTAGTGCATCCGCAAGTGTGTCAAAAGCGCTAACTTGAGGTGCGGCAAAATGGGCTCGCCCGCGCGGCTCTGGGCCAAAATCCATCAAAATTTGCCAGCGCGCCTGCAAACCACTATCTTAAAGGGGAACAATCTTCAGGAGGCACCCACATGGCCTTGCCCTTGGCCCCTATCGCGATCACCGCCGCGCGCATTGGCGCGCTGGCTGCTGTGACCTACTTTGTGGCCCGCCGTGGACGCGGGTTGCCGACGGTCAAAGAAGAAGAGGCCCATGAGGATGTGGGCGAGGGCGTCTCTTGGGGCCATTCGCAGCAGCCCGATGGGGTGCAGGCCAATGCCGATGCGCGGGTTGTGCGCACGGTACGCCTCGGCCCCGGCGGTCCGGGCTTTGAGATCGATGCCACAGCGCTGGGCCGCATCCGGTTCAAACGGGTCGGCAAAGAGTGAAGCTATTCCATAATCCCGCTTCGCCATTCGTGCGTAAGGTGCATGTGCTGCTGCTCGAAACTGGGCTGATCGATCATGTTGAGATTGAACCGGTGCTTGGACACCCAACAGATGTGGGCAATTTGCCCCTTAGCCAGAACCCGCTGGGCAAAATCCCCGCGCTTGAACGAGGCGATGGCCCGGCGATTTACGACAGCCGGGTGATTTGTCGCTATCTGTCGGATATGGCCGATGGCGCGCTCTACCCGCAAAAGCCGCGCCTGTGGGAAACGCTGACCCTTGAGGCCACTGGCGATGGGATCATGGATGCGGCGATTTTGATGGTCTATGAGACCCGCTCGCGGGCTAAGAACAAACAGGATCTGGTTTGGGTCGAGGCGCAATGGGCCAAGATCGAGCGTGGTCTAGATGCGCTTGAGGCGCGGTGGATGAGCCATTTGGCGGGGCCGCTTGATATTGGCCAAATTTCCGTGGCCTGCGCGCTTGATTATCTGAGCTTCCGCCATGAGGGGCGTGATTGGCGCGGCAAATATCATGGCTTGGCCGCTTGGCTTGATGGTACGTTGAGCATGTCTAGCTTTGAGCAAACCAATCCGCGCACAGCGTAATTTCACTAACCCTATTGAAGCATACGCAAGCTAATTAAATTTGTCGCGAAAACGGCGGGTCTGGTATGGCCTTTGCACCCTGTTTTCCGAGTTCCGCCACAATCCGGCCAAACTACTGCCACGCCCTGTAGAATAGATAACCCTATGCAAACCGGACGTCCGCCGGACTGCGGGCTGCCGAGAGATCTTGGTGGTGCTTCCTCGTATCGGGCGACTTGCAAGGGGGTCTGCGCAGGGGACGGTTCTGATTTGGTTTTGGTGCGACCAGATTGATGTACGGCCTTGCTCAGCGCTTGCTGACTGGCGGCACTCTTAACTATTTTAAAAGAGTGCCGCCAAACACCCTAGTTCTTGGCCGCTACGTTTGCGGCGTTTGGGCAAAGCGCATCTCAGACAGGCGCGAAACCGTGCGCTCGAACTCAAAGGCCCCATCACCTTTTTCATAAAGTACCTCAGGCTCCACCGCCGCCCGCGCAATCAGCGTGATGTCCGCCTCATAAAGCGCATCGATAAGCGTCACGAACCGCTTGGCCTCATTGGCGCGGGCGCGGCCCAGTTGCGGGATATCATCAAGGATCATAACCGTCACCGCCCCGGCGATGGCCAGAAAATCTGACGGGCCCAGCGGTTGGGCGCAGAGCGCCTCAAAGGGCACCCTTGCCACACCATTTGCGAATTGCGGCAGCTCAATCAGCCGCCCCTTGTTCTCGATCACCAAAGGGGCGGGTTCGCTGCTGGTCAGCTCGGCAAACAGCCCATCCACATCCGCGCGGGTGGCATCGCTGAGCGGCGAAAAGAACAGATCGCGCCCTGCAAGCTGGCGGCGGCGGTGATCCTGTTCACCATCGAGGTGATGCACTTTCAGCTTTTCCGAGATTAGGTCAATGAAGGGCAAAAACAGCTTCCGGTTCAGCCCGTCTTTATAAAGATCGCCCGGCACCCGGTTTGAGGTGGTCACGATCACCACACCCTCCGCAAAGAGCCTCTCAAATAGCCGCCCCACGATCATCGCATCGGTGATATCGGTGATCTGCAGTTCGTCAAAACACAAAAGATGCGCCTCGGCCACGACCTGACCCGCCACCACCTGCAACGGGTCTTCGATCCCGGTCGCGCGGGCTTGGGTCAAACGGTCATGGATCGATTGCATGAAGGCATGGAAATGAACGCGCTTTTTCTTTTCGACCTGCGCTGTCTCGAAAAACAAATCCATCAGCATGGATTTGCCGCGCCCCACGCCGCCCCAGATATAAAGCCCTTGCGGGGCCTCAATCTGCGGTGCCGCGCGCGAGAACAGCCGCGTCAGACCGCTGGGCTTGCTGGGCAGAGCATAGCCGTGCAGCTTACCCGCCAAATCATCCAATAGCGCCACCGCCTCTGCCTGCGCCACATCCGCATTGAGTGCCCCGGCGCTTACCTGCGCGTCATAATTTGCTTTTACACCAGTCACATGCTCAGCCTTCGATTGCTTTTGGCCTACATGCCTAAAGCCATCGTATTAACACAAGTTTTGATTTGACGTTTTTGGGGCCGAAGTGAAAGCTTGCCCTATGGAAACGACCCCAAACCCCCGCCTTTTCACCCCTGTGTTGATCGCTGGCTGCCTGATTGTGATGATAGGTTTCGCCATTCGCGCCTCTTTTGGGGTGTTTCAGATCCCGATTGCTGATGAATTTGGCTGGATGCGCTCGGAATTTTCCATGGCCATCGCGATCCAGAACCTCGCGTGGGGCATCGGTCAGCCGATCTTTGGGGCCATCGCCGAGCGCTTTGGCGACCGCAAAGCCATCATTCTGGGCGCGCTCTGCTACGCTTTGGGCCTCGTGCTGTCGAGCTTTGCGGTCACCCCCGAGGCCCATCAGTTCCTAGAGATTTTCGTGGGCTTTGGCATCGCGGGTACCGGTTTTGGGGTGATCCTCGCCGTTGTGGGCCGCGCGGCCTCGGATAAGCACCGCTCGCTCGCGCTCGGGATCGCCACCGCCGCAGGCTCTATGGGGCAAATCATCGGGCCCCCCTTTGCCGAGATCATGCTGGGCTATATGGATTGGGCCAGCGTGTTTTTGGTCTTTGCCGCGATCATCATGGCGACGCTTTTCGCCCTGCCGTTCTTGCGCGCCCCGCAAAAGGCCCAGCAGGCCGCCGCCGACGCCAGCATGAAGGCCACCCTAAGCCGCGCCCTGCGCGATCCCTCCTACATCATGATCTTTCTGGGGTTTTTCTCATGCGGCTACCAACTCGCCTTCGTGACCGCGCATTTTCCCGCCTTTATCGCCGAGGTCTGCGGCCCGATTGACCCCGGCAGCCTGATCGCGGGCCTAGGGGTGACCACCACCGCCGCGCTGGGGGCTTGGGCCATCGCGGTCATTGGCCTGTTCAACATCGCCGGTACGATCCTTGCGGGCTATCTGGGCAATTTCTTCCCGAAAAAATACCTGCTGGCGATTGTCTATGCCCTGCGCACGGTGATCGCCGCGTGGTTTATCTTGACGCCCATGACCCCCGAGAGCGTGCTGATCTTTTCGGCGTGCATGGGGTTTTTGTGGCTGGCCACGGTGCCCCTAACCAGCGGGCTGGTCGCGCATCTATACGGGCTGCGCTACATGGGCACGCTTTACGGGATCGTCTTTTTCTCGCACCAGTTGGGCAGTTTCATGGGGGTCTGGCTGGGGGGCATGATGTACGACGCCTACGGCAGCTACGCGCAGGTCTGGTGGATCGGCGTCGGTGTTGGGGCCTTTAGCGCGCTGGTGCATCTGCCCATTCGCGAAAGTCGCGGTGATTTGGGCGCGGCTCCTGCATGAGGCCCGCCTGCATGAAGGCGCTGTGCCTCGCGGCGGCGGTTTGGCTGAGCGCCACCAGCGCCTTCGCCCAGACCCGCGCCGCCCCGTTCAAAACCTGCATGAACCTCTCAAACGCCCTTGAAGCGGATGGGCCAGAGGGCACGTGGGGCTATACGATCCGCGACGCGGACATCGAGCGCATCGCCCGCGCGGGGTTCGAAGCGGTCCGCATTCCCGTGCGGTTTTCGCAGCATTTTGACGGCGCGCGCATCGATCCGGCGCTTCTTGCGCGGGTCGATCACGTTGTGCAAACCGCGCTGGAGGCGGGGCTATATGCCATCATCGAGGTGCATCAC
>CAYLLD010000050.1:7658-17950 GCA_964384315.1 uncultured Rhodobacterales bacterium
AGTTGATGGAGGATCCCGCCCGCCACGCGCCACGGCTTGAGGCGATTTGGGCCGCCCTTGCCGCCCATTACCGCGACTGGCCGCAAGAGCTGGTGTTCGAGCTGTTAAACGAGCCGTGGAACGAGATGACGGCCAAGCGCACCGATACCCTCAACGCGCGGCTGGTGGCGGCGATCAGGCAGAGCCATCCGCGCCGCTGGATCATCGTGAGCGGGGCGGATTGGGGCGGGCTGCGCGGGATGCTGCAATCCACGCCCCCCGCAGGCGCACGGCTGATTGCCAGTTTCCATTACTACGAGCCGTTCAGTTTCACCCACCAAGGCGCGCCCTTCATCCAAGACCCGCCCCCTGCAGGGCAGCGCTGGGGCAATGCGGCCGAGCGCGCCGAGGTCGCCGCCCATATGGAAGCCGCCCGCGATTTTGGCGAAACTTGGGGCATTCCGGTCTTTATGGGCGAGTTTGGGGTCTATAAATACGCCAACGCGCCGGACCGCGTCCAATGGATCACCCACACACGCCGCTCGGCCGAGGCTCTTGGCATCGCGTGGTGCCACTGGGGGTTCGGTGTGGATTTTGCGGCCTATGATCTTGAGCGCGAGCGCTGGCACGGGCCGATCATCGAGGCGCTTTTGGGGCCGTGATGCTTAGGGACGCAGCAAACTGCGCGCATCGCGCATTCTCGCTTCGATAGGGCTTGATACCCGACTAGTTCTATTTAGAGCCGGCGCGACTGCCCCACTTGGATGTTAGGACGAGAGCCGCCCCTCAAGCACATAAGTCAAAATCCGCACGACCTCGGCGGGGGTTTTGGTGACCGCTAGGGCCGCCGCGTCCACCTCTTTGAGCGCATGGGCATGGTCATCTTGATGCATGATAATCAGCGGGGTGCCGAGCGCCGCCGCATAGCCCGCATCAAAGGCCGCATTCCACTGCTTGTATTTCTCGCCAAAGCGCACAACCACCACATCCGCCGCCTCGATCAGCGTGCGGGTGCGGATCGCGTTCAGCTTGGCGCCTTTGTGGTCGTGCCAGAACTTATCGGGCTCGGCGCCCAAAATCTGGACGCCGCAATCATCCGAGGCGCCGTGGTCCGTGACAGGGCTGGAAAACTCCACCGCCAGCGCCGCCGCGCCCTCGATGATCTGATCGCGCCAATCCGTGTGAATTTCGCCCGAGAGGTAAACCGATAGCATTATGAGCGCAGCTCCCCTTTGGTGGCTTTGATGACATTGGCGATGATCTTCTCCGAGACCCCTTCGATGTCTTTGTCCGTCAAGGTCACGTCCTTGGGTTCGATGCGCACGGATAGGGCGACGGATTTTTTGCCCTCGCCCAATGATTTCACCGCCGCTTCGCCGCCAAACACATCGAACACGCTGGCCGCCGCGATCAGCGCCTTATCCGCGCCCTTGGCCGCTTTGATCATATCCTCAGCCGCGACCTCATCGCCCACAACAAAGGCAAAATCACGCTCGACCGCTTGCAGGTCCGAGACATGTAGCGCCCCGCGCGCGGCGCTTGTGGCCTTTTTGGCGGGGATTTTGCCCAGATAGATCGTCAGCGCCGCCGCTGGGCCTTTCACATCAAAGGTGCTCAGGATTTTCGGGTGCACCTCGCCAAAGGCCGCCAGTGCGTTCTTGGGGCCAAGGGACAGCTGCGCCGAGCGGCCCGGATGGAACCAGCTGGGGGCATTGCGCATGGACATCAGCGTGCTGGGCGCGCCGAGGCTGGCCAGCACGTCCTCGGCAACCGCGCGGGCGTCATAAAGATCAACGCCGCGCCGCGCGCTATGGGGATTGCGGGGGCCGTCGTGGCCAACCAAAAGCGCACTGGCCACCAGCGCCTCATCCTCAGGCTCGCCGCCTGCAAAGACCTGCCCGACCTCAAAGAAGGCCAAATCCGCAAAGCCGCGCGCCTGATTGCGGGCCGCTGCGCGCAACAGACCGGGCAAAAGATCGGGGCGCATGTGGGACAATTCGCTCGAAATCGGGTTTTCAAGGCGCACATCATCCGTGCCGCCCTCAAAGGCTGTCGCCGCCGTCTCGTCGATGAAGGCATAGGTGACACATTCGTTGAACCCCGCTTGGGCCAGCGCACGGCGCGCGGTGGAGGCGCGGCGTTGGTTCGGGGTGAGAATGCGCCCCGTCACGCCGGTGTTGGTTTTGGGCAGAGGCCGCCCCTCAAGCTTGGTCAGCGAGGTGACGCGGGCGATTTCCTCGACCAAATCCGCCTCGCCCAGCACGTCGGGCCGCCAGCTCGGCACCCAAACTTCGATGCCCTCATGCTCTTTGGCCACCCCAAACCCGAGCCGCTCAAGAATGTCGATCTGCCGCTCCGGCGCGATTTCCATCCCCACTAGCGAGGTTACCCGCGCCGTGTCGAGATTGTAGAACCGCTTGGTGCTTGGCACCTCGCCATCGGTGACAATCTCCGAGGCCTCGCCGCCGCAAATCTCAAGGATCATCGCCGTGCCCAGATCAAGGCCGCTTTCGTTGAACTGCGGATCAATCCCGCGCTCAAACCGGTAGCGCGCGTCCGAGTTGATCTTCAGCTGCCGCCCCGTGATCGCCGTTGTGATCGGGTCCCAAAGCGCGCTTTCGATAAAGACGTTTTGCGTGGTCTCGGTGCAGCCCGTATCGCGCCCGCCCATGATGCCAGCAATCGATGCGACGCCATTCGCATCAGAGATCGCCACCATGCCTGGCGCAAGGGTGTAGTCTTTGTCATCCAGCGCCGTGAGCGTCTCGCCGCCCTTGGCAAAATGAACCCGCAAGGCATCGCCCTTGACCAAATCCGCATCGAACACATGCAAGGGGCGGTTGCGGTCATAGGTGACGTAATTGGTGATATCCACGAGGGCCGAAATCGGGCGCAGTCCGATGGCCTTGAGCCGCGCTTGCAGCCACGCAGGGGAGGGGCCGTTTTTGACCCCGCGAATATAGCGGCCCATGAACACCGGACAGGCTTTGCTCTTAAGATCAGGCTCGATTGTCGCAGTTATAGGCGAGGCAAAACTGCCTTTGATGGGCGCAACTGGCGGGGATTTCTTGACCCCCAGCCCCCGCGCCGCCAAATCGCGGGCGATGCCCTCGACACCCAGCGCATCGGGACGATTGGGCGTGATCGCGATCTCGATCATCGGGTCGTTCAGCCCCGCAAGGTCAATATAGCGCGCCCCAAGCGGCGTGTCGGCGGGCAGCTCGATGATGCCGTCGTGATCCTCGGAAATTTCCAATTCGCGCTCAGAGCAGAGCATCCCGTGGGATTCGACCCCGCGGATCACCCCCGGCTTCAGATCGATGCCCGTGCCCGGAATATGCGCGCCAACGGGGGCAAAGACACCAACCAGCCCCGTCTTGGCATTGGGCGCGCCGCAGACAACCTGCACCTCTTGGGAGGGCGCCTCGGGGCCGTCCGGCCAAGTTTCAACGCGGCACAGGCGCAGCCTGTCCGCATCGGGATGTTGGGACGCATCGATCACGCGGCAGGTGCGGAAAACGCCCAAGGCCGTGGCTGGGTCCACGACCTCTTCGACCTCAAGGCCAAGATCGGTCAGAGCCTCAACGATCTCATCGAGGGTCGCTGTGGTTTCAAGATGGTCTTTGAGCCAGTTAAGCGTGAACTTCATAGCGGATGCGCCTCTTGCATAGTCGGGGCCAAAAACAGGGCCAAATTTGGGGCCAAAATAAAGACCGCGCCCTTGCGGCCAAAGCTTTGCGTTCTTTAAGCGGCACGTCGGGGCGCTGCAAGGTCTGCTGCGCGGTTCATCTGGGGGGTAACCCACGACGGCGAGGCCGCTTTGGTAAGGCCTTGAACTTGTTTAGTCATTCATTAATCACACCTTCTCTTGGTATTTTAATAAAGTTGTTTTTTAGGCAAATCGGTGGTAATTTATTAACGGGTGGTAAGACAGCTTTTGAGGCGAGTTCGATGATTAATGTTTGGGGCCGGTTTCGGTCTGACCGCAGAGGGGCAGTGACGACCGATTACGTCATGCTGGCTGCGGCATTGATCGCCATGAGCCTTTCGGGGATTTATGCGGTGCGCGCAGGCGCCTTTGACGGGGTGCGCGGCATTCTTAATGCGGTGGATCAATCGACGAGTTGCAGCACCACAAACGCCAATTCGACTGATCTGACGCGCTGCAATTAAGTTTTACGGTAAATTCGAGGCCGCTCTTTAACGGCTAAGTCCCGCATGAAGCGTCGGCATGTCGAGCGCGGCAAAGCCATAATGCTTGAGCCAGCGCAGATCGCTATCGAAAAACGCCCGCAGATCGGGGATGCCGTATTTGAGCATCGCCAGCCGGTCGATCCCCATGCCAAAGGCAAAGCCCTGCCATTCGTTCGGATCGATCTTGGCCGCCGCAAGCACTTTGGGATGCACCATGCCAGAGCCCAGAATTTCCATCCAATCGTCGCCCTCGCCGATTTTCAGCTGACCGCCCTTCCACGAACAGCGGATATCTACCTCGGCGGAGGGCTCAGTGAAGGGGAAATGCGAAGCACGAAACCGCAGCTCGACGCCCTCAACCTCAAAAAAGGTCCGGCAGAATTCTTCGAGGGTCCATTTCAGATGCGCCATCGAGATGTCTTTGCCCAAGCACAGCCCTTCGTATTGGTGGAACATCGGCGTGTGGGTCTGGTCGTAATCCGCGCGATACACACGGCCCGGCGCGATGATCCGGCAGGGCGCGCCGTGAGTTTCAAGATGGCGGATTTGCACCGGCGATGTGTGGGTGCGCAGCACATGGGGCGGGCGGTTGTCGCCCTCGGCGCGGTGCATGTAAAACGTGTCGTGCTCTTGGCGCGCGGGATGCTCGGGCGGGATGTTGAGCGCATCAAAGTTGTACCAATCGCTCTCGATTTGCGGCCCCTCGGCCACCGAGAACCCCAAATCCGCAAAAATCGCGATGATCTCATCGGTCACTTGGCTCACGGGGTGGATCGTGCCCTGACGGCGCGCACGCCCCGCCAGCGAGACATCCAGCCACTCGGAATTGAGCCGCGCCTCAAGGGCCGCATCCCCAAGCGCTGCCTTGCGCGCGGCAATGGCACTGGCGATCTCATCGCGCAGAGCGTTCAGGGCGGGGCCAGCGACCTTGCGCTCTTCCGCATCCATCTTGCCCAATTCGCGCAGCTTCAGCGAGACCTCACCCTTCTTGCCAATGGCCCCCACGCGCAAACTCTCAAGGGCGTCCTCATCCGCGCTCGCGGCGATTTCGCTGAGGTATTTGGTTTTGAGGCTATCAAGCTCGGTCATGAGATCATCCATCGCGACAAAAGCTGCACCGCAAGGGCGCGCACTAGGGTTCTGCGCGGGGTATCATAAGCGCGCCTGAATGCAAGGGGCGCGGTTTGGTGAACTAGGCAAAATGCCTAAAATCCGCCATGAGTTTAACCGCGTCTTAGGGTGAGTAAGATATGCCGCGCACATCTTAAGCATGGAGATGTGACTTGTTGAGAATTCTTTTTGCCGCAATTGCGCTCGTTTTGTCGGGCACTGCTGGTTTTGCCGAATACCGTGCGGTTACGGCCACAAATTTGGACCCCTATTCGCGTGGTGCAGATCTTGAAATGCCCGGCTTCAATCACGAGCTGCTTGCTCTGATGGCCGAACGATCTGGTGTGCCTGTAAAAATCGAATATTTGCCGTGGCGCCGCGCGCAAGACATGGCGCAATCCGAACCCGGCACGCTGATTTTCGGAATTACCCGCAACGAAAAGCGGGAACCGCTTTACCAATGGGTGTCGCATTTGCTGACGAACGAAACCGTTTTTATCAGCAATGATGCCCCGATTAACAGCTTGGAAGAGGCCGCTGCGCTGGATGATGTTGGTGCTTTTGCCGTTCGTTACGCACGCCTTGAGGCGCTTGGTTGGACGAATGTTCAAGAGGCCAATCCGCTGTCGAACTACAAAAAACTGGCCGCTGGTCGTTTGGATGCGGTTTGGACACTTGCCTCGCGGGCTGCGTTTTACTGGAACCAAGAGCAGGGGCTAGATGTGTCGCAATTGGTCATCGGTGAGCCAACAAGCAACGCCGAACTCTGGCTTGCTGCCCATCCTGATTTCCCCAGCGAGGATGCCGCTCGTCTGGTTGCCGCTTACGATGAAATTGTCGCTGACGGCACCTATGAAGCGCTGCACCAACAGTACTTTGGCGAGCTCAATATCGTTTGGGACCGAATGGAGTTCAATACGGCCGCCAACTAGGTCTTAAAAAATATGCTCCTCCGCGCCCTTTATTAGGTCCGCGGAGGGGTAACTTTAGATGTCAGTGCGGAAAAGTCGTAACCGCATCGCCCGCCACCCATTTTGGGTGTTTTGCAAAGACCTGTGCCAGCCGATCTGACTCAAGAAACCGTGCCAGCCAGTTTTGAACGCCAGGCAAGGGCAGGGCGTCGAACCAGTTCTTATCTACGTGAGCAAACTGGCGCACAAAGGGCAGGATGGCCAAATCCGCAAGCCGTGGCGCGTTCCCAAAAAGCCAAGGCTTGCCGCCAAGCTGCGTCTCGAGTGCCTCAAGATAGGTAAGTGCTTTGCTTTGCTCGTCCAAACGCGTAACGCCCTTATAGCGGTTTGGATATTTATAGCGATCAAGAGCGGCTTTGAATGGTCCGTCATTGTCGGCAATCAGTTTAGATGTCTCTGGCCCAGGCCCGGTCATTAGCGCCTCTGGATCATGTTGGCCCAGCGCCCAGAGCATCACATCAAAGCTTTCTTCAATCACGCGGCCTTCAGGTGTCACTACGACTGGTACTGTGCCTTTGGGCGACGCTTCCAAAAAGGCGGGGGCCTTGTCGCGCAGCACAATCTCGCGCAGCTCGCAGGTAATCTGCGCCGAGGCGATCGCAAGGCGCGCGCGCATCGCATAAGGACAGCGGCGGAAGGAATATAGGATTGGGCGTTCAAGCAACAAGCGCGTCGGCCTTTGCAGATTTGATGGTTGTTTGGACGATTTGCCCGACCGGTTGGTCTGTATCAAAATGCACCGGGGCAAACCCCTCGTTGCGGCCCATGCGTGGGTTTTCAATCAGCACAGCCTCGCTCTTGCCAATGCGGCCCTCTAAATAGCGGCTCACCCGCGCCGCGCCCAAAACCCGCAACCGCGCCGCCCGCTCTTTACGCAGGGCGCCATCAACCTGCGGCATCCGCGCCGCTGGTGTGCCCTCGCGTGCTGAATAGGGAAAGACATGCAGCCACGTCAGGCCACAATCCGCGATCAGCGCTGCCGAGTTTTCGAACATCGCCTCGGTCTCCGTGGGGAAACCTGCAATAATATCCGCACCAAAAACGACATCGGGCCGCGCTGCACGCACATCGGCGCAAAAGGCGATGGCATCGGCCCGTGAATGTCGCCGCTTCATCCGCTTGAGGATCATGTCATCCCCGGCTTGCAGGCTCAGATGCAGGTGGGGCATCAGGCGCGGCTCGGTCTTAATCGCCTCGATTAAGGCTGGATCTGCCTCGATACTATCAATCGAAGAGATCCGTAGGCGCGGCAAATCTGGCACCAGCTTCAAAATCCGTGTCACCAAATTACCAAGCGGCGGCGCGCCGGGCAAATCGGCGCCCCAGCTCGTCATATCGACACCAGTCAGAACCACCTCGTTAAACCCGCGATCAACGAGCCGCTTGATCTGCTCAACCACGACCCCTGCTGGCACCGAACGCGAATTGCCGCGGCCGTAGGGAATTATGCAAAACGTGCACCGATGATCGCAGCCATTTTGCACCTGAACATAGGCCCGCGACCGGGTGCCAAAGCCGTCAATCAGGTGGCCCGAGGTTTCGGTTGCTGCCATAATATCGGTCACAAGGATCGGGTCGTTCTGGCCGCTGGTGCTGGCTCCCAAAGCCTGCCAAGTCTCGGGCTGCATTTTTTCCAGATTGCCCAAAACCCGCGTCACACCGTCCATGGCGGCAAAGCTTTCGGGGTCGATTTGCGCAGCGCAGCCCGTGACGACGATTTGCGCATCAGGGTTCTCGGCGCGCAACCGCCTGATCCGCTGCTTGCCCTGACGCACCGCCTCGCCGGTGACCGCGCAAGTGTTCACGACCACCGTGTTCGGCATCTCCCCGGCCAATTCGCGCATGGCTTGGGTTTCATAGGCGTTCAAGCGACAACCAAAGGTCTCGAATTTAGGCGCGCTCATAGAGCGAAAAACGCGGGATCAAAGCGCCCCTCAAAAACTTTGGCGGTCGGGCCGCTCAACCAAACACCGTCCTCGCGCCAGTCCACGAAAAGCTGGCCGCCATCGGCTGAAATCGTCGCGCAACGATCCATGCGCCCTTGGCGGTGCAGCGCAACCACCGCCGCACAAGCACCCGAGCCGCAAGCCAATGTCACGCCAGTGCCGCGTTCCCACACCCGCATGCGGATATGATCGGGGGCAATGATCTGACAAAACTCGACATTGGTGCGCGCAGGAAAAAGCGGGTGGTGTTCAAGCGCGGGACCACGTTTGGTCAGCGCCACAGCCTCTGCATCATCCACCGCAAAAACCATGTGAGGGTTGCCCATTCCAACCGCACCGGGGCCACCCTCGATAGGCAAAACGGTCGTATCTTGTGCCTGCGCCAATGGTACATCCGCCCACTCCAGCGCTGGCAGGCCCATATTCACTGAAATGCGTCCCTCTTCGATAACTGCCCGAAGCAGGCCCCGCTCGGTCCGCAGAGCAAGGGCAGGGGCGCTGCCTTCTTCAAAGAGCAACCGCGCCACACAGCGGGTGGCATTGCCGCAAGCGCCTGCGGTCGAGCCATCAGAATTATAAAAGACAATATCCGCATCCGCCCCATCACTGCCATCAAGCACCACCGCAAGCTGGTCATAACCCACACCTGTATGGCGATCACCAATGGCCTGCGCAAAGCGAGGCGTCATAGGATCGGCCATGCCGCGCGCATCGAGAATGACAAAGTCATTACCGGCCCCGTGCATCTTGAGAAACCCGGTGGGGTAGATATGAGCGTTCGTGTCCATCTAGCGGCATATAGAAGGCGCGCCATGATAAATCTAGTTGCCAAGGGCGCGCGGCGGTGAGCTAGCCTCAAGTTTCGAAAAATCTACAAATATCTGCCTTGACCCGCGCCTAGCTTGGACCTAAGTGACCCTCTCGCGTGGGCCCGTAGCTCAGTTGGTAGAGCAACTGACTTTTAATCAGTGGGTCACAGGTTCGAATCCTGTCGGGCTCACCAATGTTTTCAATAGGTTAGACTTGTTTCGGCTTGATTTGCTTGTGCTGGCTTGGGTGCTGGGGGACATATGGGGGACAATTTGCCCTGAAAATTGAGCCAAAATCTTTTTTATACAGAAAACTCGCAAAGAACCTTTCCGCCCGGTTTGCGCCGACAGCGCCCCGGTTTTCGCCCAATGCCCCGTCCAATCCTTTTCCCCATCAGGAAAGGACTCGTTAGCCAAATATCCCGCTTTTTGTCAGTCGGTCTATGGCGGGAAAGAATGATTGAGTTTTGCACAGCGTCTACGCGCGAGAGATTATTCGCCCTCAAACCTTTTTTGTCACGGTTTTTGAAAGGTGAACTAGGTCGCCGGTATTTGGCAGGGGGGAGGGGGTTTAAGATTCAGTGGGGGTGGGGGTGGCGTTTAATTGGGCGACTGTATATTTGACAAACCCGTCATGTTTCATTTTTTCTTGTTTGAAATTTCAATGAGCCACCTAAAGGCATTGGCAAATAAAGCGATGGGTAAGGCTATTCCATAGGCTAGGAATAAAATAGTGAAAGCCCCCCAGATTGGAGCAGTAACGACCCACCATGAAGACGGGGTCCCGTCATATATTTTCCCATACGCCAAAAATGCAGTTAGAAGAATAAGCGCTGCCCAAGGCATCCTGTTAGTCGGCTTTATCGTTTGGCTTGGCTTCGGCGGGCTTCGATTTCACCAGCTTGCCCAGCTTTTCGTTAAACCGAGCTTCGTCGTCGCCCGCCCCGATCTCGCGGGCGGCTTCCTTGAAGCGGTCAAGTTGTGGCTTTGGGGGAGTCGACATCAAGTGTTCCCTGAATAGCGATTGGTTCTTTGATTTCTAATTCATATTTGCCGCAAACTTTTGATTGCCCGCTAAACGAATACAACGATAGCAAGGGTATCTTCGCGCCCTTTTTATTGTCGTCTCGGGTGTGAAATTCGGACGCGCCTTCAATGATTGCCGTTGCAAGGTGAATACAGTCGCCCAAATCCATCTGAGGTGCCCCTAGATTTGTAGACGGTTTGTTTGGTAATTTTGGAACCAAGGAGAGACGGATATGAGCAAGGGAATACGGTTTACA
>CAYLLD010000051.1:0-17792 GCA_964384315.1 uncultured Rhodobacterales bacterium
CGCGCCCAAAGACCACAAAGGCAAGGGCCAGACCAATGGCGCAGGCAATGGCGAGGGGCATCAGATGCGTGGTCATCCCCAACGCGATGGGGTCTTCGCCCGAATCGAGGATATTTTGACCTGAAAGCGTCAAAAATGCCGCCCGCGCCAAAAGGATCGCCGCGCCCCCTGCCAAGAGCAGCGAGAGAAACCCACCAAACATGCCCCATTTCTGCGCGCCCGTGGGATCATTGGGGCGCGGCTCGGGCAGGGGTGCGTCTTCGGGGCGCAATTGCGTGCGGATCACGATATAGGCGATGATCATCATCGCCAGCATAAAGCCGGGCACGAAAGCGCCGGTGAACAGCGCCTTGATCGAGGTCTCGGTGATCAGCCCGTAAATGATCAGCACAATCGAAGGCGGGATCATCGTGCCCAGCGAGCCGGAGGCGCAGATCGTGCCAATGGCAAGGTTTTGGTTATAGCCCAGCCGCAGCATTTGCGGCAGCGCGATGAGGCCCAACAGGACAACTTCGCCGCCGATAATCCCCGACATGGCCGCCATGATCACCGCCATGATTGAGGTGACAATGGCCACGCCACCGCGCACCCGGCTCAGCCAGAAATCCAGCGCGTTATACATCTGTTTGGCGATGCCCGAGCGCTCTAAGAGCGAGGCCATAAAGATAAACAGCGGTACGGATAAGAGCACATATTCGGTCATTAAATCGAATATCTTTTGGGTCAGCAGATAAAGCGGCCCGGTCCCCGGCCTCCCGGTCAACATGCCCTCGCCCATGGTCCAAGGGGCGGTGATCATTGTCGGCTCGAACTTGAGCACCATGACCACAAGGGCCAGAAAGGCCGAGGCAAAGCCCAAGGGCATGCCAATAGCCAAAAGCAGGATCATCGCCAGCACGACGATCAGGGATATGGTTCCAATATCCATCAGTTCGCCTCCACAGAACGGCGGATCGCGTCGATCTCGTCTTGATCGATTTCATCCGGGCCAAATGTCTCGGGATCAAGGTCCCAATCAGCGATCAGATTTGCCACCGCCTGTAGGGCAATGAGCATCAGAACGATCAAGATCATCGGTTGAATGGTTGCCGGGATGGGCGGATCGAAGGCGGTGCCGAACATCTCCCAGCGGTAGAATTTGATGATGAAGACCTGTTGGTAGCTACCAAAGACCAACCCAACCACAAAGGTCACGATCAGCCCGGTCGAGATCACGTCGCAAAGTTTGCGCAAGGGGCGCGGCAGGGCGTCATAGACCAGCGAGATGCGGATGTGGCAGCGCTGCTGCATGGCGTAGAGGCCCGCGCATAAAAAGACGAAGCCGCCGATCCAGAGGGTCAATTCGTTCGCCCATTTGGTCGGGCGCTCTAGCACGTAACGCAGGAAAACTTCGTAGAGCATCACCGAGGTCATGGCGACGATCATGATCATCGTTGCGCGGCCGATAAAAAGCGAAAAGCGGTCCCAGCGGCGCCATTTGTCGTATTCCATTGGGGCGACGACCACGGCGCGAATGCCAAGGATCGCAAAGATCGGCATGAGGATGATCGCGGCCCAGTCGATGGGGTCCGCAAAGCCGCCAAAAAGCCCGCTCATGTTGGGGGTGACGTCTTTGCGCGAATGCAGCCCCTCGATTTGCGCGAAAAGGCTCTCGCTGGTGGGGGGGATCAGGTCCAGCAAAAAAGCCGGAATATGCCAGATGACCCAGCATGCGCAGAGCAAAAAAGCCGTTGGCCAGAGCCATTCCGCGAGCCTGCCGGTTTGTTCTTTTGACATATTTTCCCACCCATTCAAAACTGGTATTACCGGCGCTCGAAAGCGCCGGGCCGTTGTCAGATGTCCCCTTTGGGGGTCACTTTGGCGATCGCGCCGATCCTACTTCATCGCGCCAATATCGCGGAGGAAGTCGAGGTGGCTGCCCAAGAGCTTTTGGCTTTCGGGGGTGGTCGCAAACTCGGTCCAAGCCGCCTGCACAGCGCCGCGATATGTTGCCATATCCGCTTCGGACCACTGGTACATGTTCAGACCTTTTTCAGCCAAAGCCACAGAGTTCTGCGCGTTCTTGACCTCGTTGATCGTGGTGTTTTTGAGCGCCAGCGCCTGCATGCCAACCTTCAAGATCGCCTTGTGGTGGTCGGGCATCCCGTCCCAAACGTCCTTGCGGCAGGCCAAGTGATCCGCAGGCATCGAGTGAAAGCCGGGGTAGTTGGTGTGCTCGGCGATATCGTAAAGGCCCAGACCGATGTTGTTGGTCAGGTTCGCCGCATCAGCGCCGTCGATGATACCGGTCTCAAGCGCGGTGAAAATCTCGTTGAAATCCATCACGATGGGCGAGGCACCAAGGTTTTCAAAGATCATGGTGATCACGCCTGGTGGCGAGCGGAACTTCCAGCCATCAAGATCGGCAACGCCAGCTAGAGGGCGTGTCGAAGAGAGCGACTCAGGGCCGGGGATCCACCAGCCGACGAACTCCATGTTGTACTGATTGTACAACTCGTTGAGCGCGTCATAGCCGCCGCCGTGCAAGAGCCAAGCGTATTGCTGGTAAGGATTTGCATAGCCGCCTGTCAGATCGCCGGTGAACTGAAAAGCTGGGTTCTTGCCGGTTTGATAAGCGCCGCCGGTCATGTCGCAATCGAGAATGCCCGTGGCCGCCGCATCAAAGGTTTCGGCGGATTTTACGACCGAAGAGGCATAAAACATCTCGATTTGGATGTCGCCGTTCGACATCGCCGCCACGTCTTCGATGAACTCACCGGCCATTTGGCCCGATAGGGTCTCTTGGCTGAAATGTGTTTGAATGCGCAGGGTTGTTTGGGCGTTAGCGGCAAAAGCTGCCACCGACAGCGCAGCAGCCGACGCGGCTAGCGTCAGTTTTTTGAATTTGGACATTGGTTCCTCCCGTTAGTCCATTTTGGTCGCCTTAGCGGCGTTCTTGACATCGCCTTTTGCGGCGCTTTTGTATTTGGTATGACCAAACTATGAGCGTTTTTAAAAACTTGGCAATCTTTTTATAAATTGTAAGAGCACCAATTCGTCTCGGTTTGACGGTTCAGCGCCCCATCCAGCCGCCATCCACCACCAGAATTTCGCCGTTCACATAGCTCGATGCCGCCGAGGCCAAAAAGACAACCGGCCCGGCAAAATCTTCGGGCCGACCCCAGCGCCCTTGAGG
This sequence comes from uncultured Rhodobacterales bacterium, assembly GCA_964384315.1. GTDB lineage: Bacteria > Pseudomonadota > Alphaproteobacteria > Rhodobacterales > Rhodobacteraceae > CAYLLD01. The sequence goes on from CAYLLD010000051.1 coordinate 3,176, forward strand.
GATACGTTCGAGAATAGAGCGGGAGCGCGCCGGATCGTCTTGTAGCGCTTGGGTGTTGTCGGTGGCGATATAGCCCGGCGCGATGGCATTGACGTTGATCCCATGGGGGGCCCATTCGTTTGCGAGCGCCTTGGTGAGTTGGCCGATGCCGCCCTTAGAGGCCGCATAGCCGGGCACGGTGATCCCGCCTTGAAAGGTCAAAAGCGAGGCGGTGAAAATGATCTTGCCCGAGCCGCGTGCAATCATCCCGCGCCCGATCTCACGTGAGAGCATGAATTGCGCCGATAGATTTACGTCGATCACCTCGTCCCATAGAGCATCTTCGTGTTGGGCGGCGGGTTTGCGTTTGATGGTGCCGGCGTTGTTCACAAGGATGTCGGGGGTAATGCCGTCTTGGGAAAGCTGCGCGGTCAAATCCCCAAGCGCGGCCCGATCCGAGAAATCGCATTGATAGCCCGTAAAGCTGCGCCCATGCTGGGTCACCGCCGCCTCGACGGCGCTGCCGCTACGCTCAAGGGTCGCGCTCACCCCTATGATATCTGCGCCCGCTGCCGCCAAAGCCTCGGCCATGCCGCGCCCGATGCCGCGTTTTGCGCCAGTTACAAGCGCGGTCTTCCCGCTTAGATCAAAAAGGCTCATGGGGCGTCTCCTGCGACTTTGATTAGGCTTTTGAGCGCGGTTGGGCTGCTGTCGAGCGCTTCGAATGCGGCTTGGATATCTGCAAGCGGGCTGATGTCGGTGATCACTTGCTCCGCATCCACCGCCCCTTTGGCCACCAGATCAATGGCCTTGTCGTAGTCTTGCGGCTCATAGACCCGCGCGCCGATCAATTTCAGTTCGCGCCAGAAAAAACGGAACAGATCGATTTGCGGTTTGACCGCATGGATCGCGACCATCACGATCCGGGCACGGGTGGCGGCCACGGCGGTCATGGCATCGACGCCGGGTTGGGTGCCCGAGACCTCAAAGACCACATCCGCACCTTTACCGCCGGTGCGTTCATGGATTGCCGCGCCCAAATCCACCTCGCGCGGGTTCATCGTGGCAAAGCCCAGCTTTTGGGCGATTTCAAGCCGTGCGGGGTTTACCTCTGAGACCACAACCGTGCCCCGGGCATCGCGCGCGACCATAGCGCATAAAATCCCAATCGGCCCGCCGCCAATCACGACCACATCCTCGCCCGGTGCAAGCGCCGCCATGCGCACGTCGTGACAGGCAACGGCCACAGGCTCAATCAGCGCCGCGTGATCCAAACGCATGTCATCGGGCAAAAGATGCACCGTATGCGCAGGCACGTTCCAAACCTCTTGCATCGCGCCATCGGTATCGAGGCCCAGAAACGCCAAGTTGTGGCAAATGTGGTGATGACCAGCCAAGCAAGCGGGGCAGGTGCCGCAATGATCAAGCGGGCGCACCACAGCCTTTTGCCCCAGCGCAATGCCCTCAACCCCCGCGCCCAACGCCGTAACCACGCCGGACATCTCATGGCCGATGATCCGGTTTAGTCCAACGCGGGCATCCATATTGCCGTGAAAAACATGCATATCCGTGCCGCAAATCCCGCAATAGGCCGTGCGAATGGCGACCTCGCCGGGGGCTGGTTCTTTGGCCTTGGCAGGTTCAACCGCAAAGCGGCGGTTTCCTCGATAAAAGGCAGCTTGAATGTCATCTGTCATCAGTCATGTCCCCTAGATTTGTCCCATGCTGGCATGTGCCGCCGCCAGTTTGTCCCAGTTAAACTCCACCCCAATCCCCGGCTCATGGGGGGCAAGCGCCAAGTGGTTCGCCACCTCAAGCGGGCGGGTGGTGTATTGGTCTATCGGAAAGCTGTGGACCTCTAGCCAGCCTGCATGGGGCTGCGCGGCCATCAAACTAACGTGCAATTCCTGCATGCCGTGACTGCAAACGGGGATGCCTTGGGTCTTGGCTAGGGCCGCGACCTGCAGCCAGCCAGTGATCCCACCGCAATTCGAGGCATCGGGTTGGATAAAGCTCAGTTTGGCATCGCGCGCGGCATGTTCAAATTCGTGGATCGTATGTAGGTTTTCACCCATGGCCAGCGGCACCCCGGTGGCATCTGCAATGCGCCCATAGCCCAGATAGTCATCAGGGATCGTCGGCTCTTCGAACCAGAGCACATCAAAAGCGGCAAAGCCCCGCGCGGCCTTGATCGCCTGATCCACGCTCATGGAATAATTCGCATCAACCATGAAAGCCCGATCCGGGCCGAGCACGTCGCGAATTTTGGCAGCGCGTGCAAAATCTGTGGCCAATTCAGGCTGACCTACCTTGATCTTGACGCCGTTAAAGCCCGCTTCAAGAAAACCCTCGGTTTGGGCCACCAGCTTTTCGAGCGGAAAATTCAGATCGATGCCGCCACAATAGGCCCGGCAGCGATCATTGGCCCCGCCCGCCAGTTGCCAAAGCGGCACCCCAGCCGATTTACAGCGAATGTCCCACAGGGCGATATCAATGGCGGAAATCGCAAAAGAGGCGATGCCCCCGCGCGCCACGTAATGCAGATGCCATTGCATCGCCTCGTTCAGCGCCTCAACCGGGCCTGCGTCTTTGCCGATCAGAAAAGGGACCAGATCATGAGCGAGCATCGCGGCAATCGCCCGCCCGCCTTTGCCGCCGGTATAGGTATACCCAGTGCCCTGCCCCCCATCGCGGGTCCGCAACGTGACGGTGATCAATTCAAAATGCGTGTGATCGCCGTGTTTGGCGTCGGTCAAAACCTCGGCCAAGGGCACGTCGAAGAGGCGGATTTGGATGTCGTCGATGGGGTTCATCCTGGCCTTGGGTGTGAGATTCTCTATTTTGGTATGACAAAAATATTCGATAACGTCCAGATAGTCGCAAAATTCATCGTTTTGCGCTTGGCCTTGCGGTTTTGGTTATACTAAAGCTTGTGGATGCACCGCGCCGTCTGGAGCGGCCGTTTGAATTGGGGTGTGAGTTGGAGAGCGATTTTATGGAAAGCCATGTGTCCGGCACGAAATCCCTAAACCGGCAACGCGCGGCGGATCAGCTGGTCGCCTTTGTCGAGAAATCAATTCTAGAGGGCGCGCTGACCCCTGGCAATGCCTTGCCCCCCGAGCGAGAGATCGTTGAGACCCATGGCGTGAGCCGCACGGTGGTGCGCGAAGCCCTGCGGACCCTGTGTTCCAAGGGGCTGATCGTTGCGCGTCCGGGCTATCGGCCCATCGTAGCGAAACCCGGTTATGACGGGGCGGTCATGGCTGCGGGCAGCATTGTGGCGCAGCTATTGGGGCAGCCGGGCGGTGTGGGCAATCTGTTTGATCTACGGACCCGCATGGAGGCCTCTTTGGTGCGCGAGGCGGCGCAATCTGCCACCGCTTTGCATCTTGAGCGGCTTGAGGCGGCGCTAGAAGATAACCGCGCAGCGATTGGGCAATCGGCCCAGTTCTACCAAAGCGATACCGCCTTTCATGGGATTCTTTACGAAGTGCCAAATAACCCGGTTCTGCCCTCGATCCACCGCGCCTATACCGATTGGCTGTCGCCGCAATGGAGCAAAATGCCCCGCTCGCCGACGCGCAATGAGACCAATTATCAGGCGCATAAAGCGATTGTGGATGGGATATTGCGCCGCGATGCGGACCGGGCCGAGGCGGCGCTGCGCGATCATCTCGATTTTGCTTGGGCACAGGTTAAGGAAACCTTTGAGGATATCGAATGAGCATGGCGGGGGAAGCATTGCGAAAACCACGCTTGGGTTGTTTGGGCGAGGTGATGCTGGAGTTGGTGCTTGATGACGCGGATCAAGCGGCTTTGGGCGTGGCGGGCGATACCTATAATACCGCCGTTTACGCCGCCCACGATGGGCGATTGGATATTGACTACATCACCGGGTTAGGGTCGGACCCGTTTTCGGCGCGCATCCGGGCGCATATGAAACGCTTTGGCCTTGGCAGCCGCCGCGTGTTCACCCATCCCACGCGCGGGCCGGGGCTTTATGCGATCACAACCGATGCGGCGGGCGAGCGCAGCTTTACCTATTGGCGCTCCGAGGCGGCGGCGCGGTCCTTGGGCGATCCTGACATGCCGCCCCTTGAGAGCCTGCTTGGCGGGTTAACTCATCTGTTTTATAGCGGGATTTCACTGGCGATTTTGCCCCAAGCCAACCGAGATCGGCTCTTTGAGGCCGTGGATGCCTTTCGGCGTGCAGGCGGCATTGTTGCCTTTGACAGCAACTATCGGCCTCATCTCTGGCAGGATGCTGATCTGGCCCGTGCACAGACCCAGCGGGCATGGCAAAATTGCGACATTGCCTTGCCGTCGGTGGATGATGAGATGCTGCTGTTTGGTGATAAAGACGCCGCCGCTGTTTTGGCGCGCATGGCGGGGTATGGCCTGCGGCACGGCGCTTTGAAATGCGGCGCAGATGGGCCGATTGCGCTGGATGGCCAGCCCATGCAGGCTCTGCTCGCCGGGGCCTCAGGGCACCCTGCGCCCCCTGCGCCTAACGTCGTTGATACAACGGCGGCAGGGGATAGTTTCAACGCGCTATTTTTGGCAGAATTTTTGCATGGCCAAGACCCCCAAAGCGCCATGGCGGCAGGCCACGCTCGGGCTCTTGAGGTGATCGGTCAGCGCGGTGCCATTGTGTTTGAACCGGAGGATATAGCATGATTTGCGGCGTGATCGGTCTGGGCGATATGGGCTCGGGCCTCGGTAAAAATCTGATCAAGGCAGGGTTTGACACCCACGGCATTGATCTGGACCCGGCGCGCATGGCCGCCTTTGTCGAAGCGGGGGGTGCGGCGGCCAAAGCCCCGGCGGCGCTGGGCGCCATTTGCGATGCGGTTTTCGTGATGGTGATGAACGGCGATCAGGCGCGGGCGGTGATTTTGGGCCCGGAGGGTCTGGTGGCGCATATGGCCAAAGGCACGGCGGTGATCCTGTCGGCGACAATCAAGCCCCATGAGGCCCGTGCCATTGGCGCAGAGATGGCCCAAAGCGGCATTCATCTAATTGACACCCCGGTTTCAGGCGGTTTTCCCGGCGCGCAAAATGGCACGCTGACGATGATGGCGGCGGCCCCTGATGCGGTGCTTGATGGGTTTGCGCCAGTGATGCAGGCGGTTTCGGCCAATATTCACCGTGTGGGCACGCGCCCCGGCGATGGGCAGACGGTTAAGGCCTGTTTGCAATCGCTGATCGGCGCGCAGTTCTCGGCGACCTTTGAGGCGGCGGCGCTGGCGGCCAAGGCGGGGGTCTCGGGGCAGGTTTTGCTTGATGTATTCTCGACCTCTTCGGCAGGGTGCGGGGTGGTCAATAACGCGCTGGAAAAGATCATCGACCGCCAGTTCGAGGGCACGGGCAGCAGCATCCATACCATGCACAAAGACCTGACGATCTCGATGGGGCTAGGCGAGGAATTGGGCGTGCCGCTGCACACCGCCGCCGCCGCGATGCAAATTTTCCACGCAGGGCGCACCAAATATCCTGAGGGTGATAACTGGGTCTGCACCCGCGTCATCGAAGAGATCATCGGCGCGGAGCTTCACCGAAAGGGTGGTCAGTGAAACTGGGTGTGATCTGCGACGGGATCAGCCGGGATTTGACCCATGCTGTTGATGTGATGGATGAGTTCGGGCTGGATTATGCCGAGCTGCAATTTGTCGGCCAGACCGAGGTGGGCGATCACACAGCGCAAGAGATCAAGGCCATCGACAGGCTCTTGCGCAATCGGGGCAAGCAGGTGTCCTGCCTGTCGCGTCACGTCTTTGCGGGGCTAACCACAGCCAATGCCCCCGGTGATCCAACCCATAGGGCCCATATGGATGCGCTTGGGCGGGTGATTGAGATGGCGCATATGCTCGGCAGTCCGCTGGTGCGCATCATGACGAACAAGAAAGAACAGATTTTATGGGGCAGGGGCGGCGCTGAAAAATGGAATGTGGCGCAAGGAGCTTGGGACAAAACCCTGCCGTTGATTGCGCCCGCCGTTGAATTGGCTCGGGCCGAAGGGATCACTTTGGTGGTTGAGACGGGCAATGGCACTATGGTGAACTCGAATTACACCGCGCGGCGGCTCATTGACGATCTGGACGCCAAGGATGTGCTTAAGGTGTTGTGGGATCCGGCCAATAACTGTTGGTGCCACGAGCGTGCCTTTCCTGATGGGTATGACGAGGTGAAGGATGGCTATCTTGGCCATATCCACATCAAGGACGTGCGCGTTGATACCCCCCGTGCCACCTTGACCGTCACGCCTTTGGGTGAGGGACAACTGGCGGATCAATTTGCGCCAATGGCTGAGGCGCTGCGCCGTGATGCCTATGAGGGGGTGATCAGTTTTGAATCTGTTTATCATCCGGGCGACGGCGATTTTGAGGCCGGGTTTCGCGCCTGCATTGGCGCGTTTCAGCAGATTTTCGGCTAGGTATGGGACCGCCGCGGATCGTGGTCGTCGGGGCCGGGCTAATTGGCAAGCGGCATATCCAAGAGGCAATGGCGCAGGCTCAGCTTTGTGCCATTGTTGATCCAAGTCCCGCCGCCGCTGCGCTTGCTCGTGATTTAGCGCTGCCCCATTTTGACGAGCTTGCTGGATGTCTGTCGCAGATACGTCCCGATGGGGTCATCATCGCTACGCCGAACCGCCTGCATAAGGACCAAGCGCTTTTGTGCATTGGGCAGGGGATCCCTGTGCTGATCGAAAAACCCGTTGCAGACACGCTTGAGGCCGCAACGGCGATTGAGACGGCGGCGAAAGCTGAGCGCGTGCCAGTGCTTGTGGGACATCACCGCCGCCACAACCCAATCGTTGCCCGCGCGCGGCAGGTGATTGAGGCTGGCACCTTGGGGCAGATCGCGGCGGTGCATGGGCAGTTTTGGCTCTTTAAGCCCGAGGATTATTTCAACGAGGGCTGGCGCAAAGCGCAAGGCGGCGGGCCTGCGATGATCAATTTTATCCATGACGTCGATTTATTGCGCCATTTTTGCGGGGATATCGCCGAGATAAAGGCCATGCGCGCCAATGTGCAGCGCGGCCATGACGTTGAGGACACAGCAGCGATCGTGATGCGCTTTCACAGCGGAGCATTGGGCAGCTTTACGCTGTCGGACACGGTGGTTGCGCCCTTTAGCTGGGAGATGAGCGCCGCCGAGAACCCCGTTTACCCCCATCATCCGGGGGCGTGCTATTTGCTGGGCGGAACGCGGGCCAGTCTGTCGATCCCGGATCTAAAGCTCTGGCGACATCAAGCTGCACCGAGCTGGTGGAACCCCATCGAAGCTGAAACCCTAGAGGTGACGCCTGCGGATGCCTTTGCGCTGCAGTTCAGCCATTTCCTTAAAGTCATCGCAGGCGCCGCCCCAAAGGTAAGCGCCGCTGATGGGCGCAAAAGCCTTGGCGCTGTGCTTGAGGTGCTCAAGGCCGCGTTGCCACAACAAGAAGAACCCCGATGAAAATCACCAAAATCCATAGCCATGTGCTGCAATACGACCTGCCCAAAGAGCTTGGCTATTCTCAGCAATTCTACACCAAACGCACCGCCCATTTGGTTGAGGTGACCACCGATGCGGGGCTGACGGGCTGGGGTGAGTGTTTTGGCCCCGGTCCAATCGCGGTGGCGAATAAGGGCATCGTTGAGGGGGTGATTGCGCCGATGGTCTTAGGGATGAGCCCCCTTGAGCGCGACGTGATTTGGCACAAGGTCTATAATTTGATGCGCGATCATGGCCAAAAGGGGATGCCGATGCAGGCGCTCTCGGGGGTGGATATCGCGCTTTGGGATTTGGCAGGGCAGATCATGGGCCAACCCATTCATGCGCTGCTGGGCGGGGCGCATCGCACAAGCGTGCCCGCCTATGGCTATGGCATGATGCTGGGGCGCGAAAGTCTCGCGGATCATCTAGCGCGTTTTACCGATGAGGCGGCAGCGATCCTTGAGATGGGGTTTGTGGGGGCCAAGATGAAGACAGGATTGGGGCCTCAGGCGGACGTTCAGCTTTGCGAGGCCGTGGCCAAGGCTGTCGAAGGCCGCGGCCGCTTTATGGTCGATGCCAACCACGCCTATACAACGCCCGATGCCTTTTACGTGGGCCGCGCCCTTGGCGAGATGGGCGCTTATTGGTTCGAAGAGCCGGTGGCCCCCGAGGATTTGGATGGCTACCGCGATCTACGCGCGGGGTTGTCGGTGAATATCGCCGGGGGCGAGGCCGAGTTTGGGCGCTGGGGGTGGCGCGGGCTGCTAGAGAGCCGCGGGCTCGATATTGCCCAGCCCGAGGTCTGCGCGCTTGGCGGCATTTCTGAGTACCAGCGGGTCTTGGCCCTGTGCCATGCGCATTTCACGCCGGTGGTCAATCATGTCTGGGGCTCGGCCATTGCTGTGGCCACCAATCTTCACCTATTGGCCGCGATGCCGCCCCTGCCGGGTGGGCTAAATCCATGGGAGCCGATGCTTGAATTTGATACGACCCACAACGCGTTTCGCGATGAGCTTTTGGCCGAGCCACTTGACATCCAAGGGCAGGTCTTGCGCGGGGGCGGGCGGGTAAATGTGCCGCAAGCGCCGGGTCTAGGGGTTGCACCAGACCCTGAAATTTTGGCGCGATTCGCACTCGTTTAACGGGTGCCGAAATAGCCGCGCAACCTTGGCGTGTTTGGGCCTAAAAACGCTGGCCGATGCGTGAGAAAGCCGTTGAAATAGCCAACAAATATATTGAACTAGAAACCAGTCTTCTGAGCAGTATTACCCAGCATTGATGCAAGCTCGAAAGACAATTCGAACCGGTGCAACCCGCAGGGTCCAAGACACAAAAAACTGCAAAGAAAATTATGTTGAAAAAATTTAAGCCTAAACTTACCGTATAACGGGCGGTGTGTTGACGATTTTTTGCGTCGCTAAAAACACTTTTGGAATTGAAAATGATTGCTGACTCTGAACCGGCTCAAGCGCAAGCTTTTGGCCAAACCCTTGCAATGGCACCCAAGAACATCGTCTATATCATGCTAGACGACGCAGATTACTTGGACGTCGGCTACAACAACCGCTTTTTGGCGAATGGTGATGCGCTGACCCCAAACATCGATGCGCTACGCGATGGCGGGATGGAGTTCACTCAGTTTTACGCCGCGTCAGCGGTTTGCTCGCCCACCCGCACCTCTGTGCTCACCGGCGATAACCCCGTCGAATTTGGCGCTTTGGATGCCTGGCCTCAGGTGCCAAATACCAATGATCAAAGCGTGGGCATGAACGGCCTGCCCGATCAGGTGCCGCAGATCGCGAAATTGCTCGGCGACACTGGCATGGTGACCGGCCATTTTGGCAAATGGCATGTCGGGGCCGCGCGGGACGAGTACCGGCCCGCCGCCTTGGGCTTTGACGAGTTTCTCTATCACTACAAACACCCAACTAACACGACGAACGATTGGGCGGGGCTTTACACAATTCATTCCGAGACCGGCACGCATTTGGAAACCGTCGACTATCTCGATCGGTATTTTGCCCAAGGCGTCGTTGATTTCATTGACGACCATGCGGCGGATCCAGACGGGTTTTTCATCAATTTCTGGCCCCTCACCCCCCACGCGCCTTGGGCGCCGCCAGCGGATTTCGACAATAGCGAGACCAATTTTGATCTGAGCACGCGGCGCGGCGAAACTTTGGCGATGAATTACACCATCGACCAAGAAATTGGCCGTGTCACCGACGCCCTGAAAGACGCGGGGGTTTACGAAGACACGTTGATTATCGTGACCAGCGACAATGGCGGGCATAAGACGGCGCAAACCGATGAGGATTACCTCAGCGGCTACAAACGCACGGTCTTCGAGGGCGGCATTCGCGTGCCCATGGTAGCCCATTGGGTTAATGGCATCGACGCCGGTACGATGAATGACACGGTCGCCTCGACCTCGGATATTCTGCCGACGTTCTACGATCTGATGGGCGGCAACCCCGACCCGTTTTACACGGATATTTCGGGGCGCAGCATCGCGGCGGCGCTGACCGATGGGGTGACGCTGGATCACAACTCGATTGTTTGGGCGCTTGCAGGGGCTGCCACAGAGTTCGAGGACCCCGCGAACCAACGCGACTATGCCTATCTTGAGGGTGATCTGAAGATCGCCAAGGCCAATGGCAATTATTACATGTACGACTTGGCAAACGATCCAAGCGAGGCGAGCAATCTGCGCAATTCGCAGCCTGATTTGCTGCAAGAGATGATCCTGCGCATGAACCAAGCCCTTCAGATCGAGAGCCGTCTGAGCATTGTCCCCGATGAGGTGACCGGCGCGCAGGTGATCCCCCATGACGCGCGGATCGATGTGGCGAACCGTGACATGCACCTGAGTTTCGTGCTTGACGTCCCCGCCAGCCTTGCAGCCGAAGTGGTGCTTTACGATAAGCCCGGCGCGCAAAGCGTGACCTTGCAAACCGATGGCCGTTTGCGGTGGGATTTGACCGGCCCCGCAGGGGATGGCGTGACCCCAAGCAGTGCCACGCTGATCTCTGACCCGCTAAGTGCTGGTTCCCATTCGGTGGGGCTTTTCATTCGCGGCTATAAGTTCGATTTCACCGCCGTAGAGCTTTATATCGACGGCGCCTTGGCGGACAATCTGGACCGCGACGCGGGCGAGCGGACGATTTACGCGCTCTGGTCCACGACCGAGGATGCCACTTTGGGCGCCGATGGTTTCACCCTGAGCGACATCAATTACTCTACGCTCTCCTTTGAGCCCGAGTTCTGGGTGGCCCAAATCAACGGCGCCACTGTGAGCCCCGCGCAGATTTTCACCCCAACCGGCACCATCGCCGGCGACCGGATCATTGGCGGCACCCATGCCGAGATGATCAATGGCTATGGCGGCAATGACTTCCTGTTTGGCGGGCTGGGCGCGGATACGATCGATGGCGGAATTGGCGACGATACGCTTGAGGCGGGCGCAGGTCCGGCGGGGGTCTGGCAGCAACTCTCGGGCAAGGCTGGCGCGGACACCTATCGCTACGCGCGCGATAACGGCGCGGTGGTGATCCATGATCAGGATGGCGGCCAAGATGGTAGCGCGTCGTTGAACAAAATCCTGCTGCGCGATCTCAAGGCGTCACAGGTGAGTTTCGGGGTTGATCCTAATACCGCGCCCGAGCTGTTCATCGATTGGGATGACGGCGCGATCTCGGGGCGGCTCAGGGTAATTGATCCGGCGGAAATCGCGCAAATCGAATTTGCCGATGGCCAGATTTTGCTGATGAGCGATGCCCTGAGCATGGCCACGGACGTGAACGATGTTGTGACCGATTTCACCGGCACCTTGGGGGCGGATCAGATCACGGGGACCGAGGGGCGTGATAATATTACGGCGCTTGACGGCAACGACCGTGTGAACGGGCTGGCAGGCGATGATGTGATCGATTTGGGCGCGGGCAATGATTACAGCCAAGGCGGCGCGGGGGCGGATGTGCAACTGGGCGGCGCGGGCTCTGATTGGTTGCAATATTCCGCCTCGCCTGAGGGGGTGAACATCAACCTTGCCGCCGATCCCGAGACGGGCCAGCAAGCGGCCTCTGGCGGTCATGCCGAGGGCGATATCAATAGCGGCTTTGAGCGGGTCTATGGCTCGGCCTTCGACGATACGGTGCTTGGGGATGATGGAAACAACGTCGCTTTGGGCCAGATTGGCGATGATTATATCTCGCTGGGCGCGGGCAATGATGTGAGCCGTGGCGGCGCGGGCGCGGATGAACAGCATGGCGGTGCCGGTTTCGACTGGGTGCAATATATGGGCTCGACCGAGGGGGTATCTGTCGATCTTTTGGCCGATCCGCTGACGGGCCTGCAATCGGCGTCAGGCGGCTATGCGCAAGGCGATATCCTGAGCGGCTTTGAGCGGATCAACGCGTCAAATCATAATGACACGCTGTCAGGCTCTGAGGCGCGCGATGTGTTCTTGGCCCGTGACGGGAACGACTTTGTCTCGGGCCGCGGCGGGAATGATTATATCTCGCTGGGCGCGGGCAATGACATCAGCCGTGGCGGCGCAGGCGCGGATGAGCAGCACGGCGGCGACGGCATTGACTGGCTGCAATATGTGGATGCGGATCAGGGCGTCACCGTCGATTTGACCGCCGATGCGCTCAGCGGTTTGCAAAGCGCCTCAGGCGGCGACGCGGATGGCGATATCATCTCGGGGTTCGAGCGCGTGAATGCGACGAATTTTGACGATGTTTTGCTGGGCGATGAAGGCAGCAACCGCTTTGTGGCGCGCAAGGGTGATGACATGATTTACATGCGTGGCGGCAATGATCAGGCGCTTGGTGGCAGCGGGGCTGATATTTTCGCTTTTGCGCGCAATGACGGCAACGACGTGATTTATGATTTTGATCAAGGCATCGACAGTATCGCGTTTTTGGCTTCGGAAAACTTGAGTTTCGAGGATTTGGAAATCACTCAAAGCGGGGCAGTGGCCGCGGTGGCTTACGATGGCGGGCAAATCTCAGTGCGGGGGGTGGACGGTGTTTTGGGCAACGCCGATTTCCAGTTTGATTTGGTGATCTAAACAGACGTGATTCAGACGCCTTAGGTGGGCAGTGCCGACTCGGGGCGCGCTGAAAAGATCAAAGACTATTATAAGTCTGTGCAATTAGTGACTGATCTGCGGGCAATCTGCCGCTGAATTGTGCAGATTTGCGTTCTGCCTAAATTGTAGCGCCATTAAAACAGGCAGCTTGCTTGCCCCTATCCTGTCCCTTGGCGACCGTCTTGCAAAACGGAGAGCCTATGGACAGCAAACCTGCCGATCTTGAAATTGCCAGCCTAACCAAAGTCTACGACGACACTTTGGCGGTGGACCGGATTTCCCACAAGTTCCGCGCTGGGACCTATGTGTGCATTCTGGGGCCTTCGGGCTGCGGCAAATCCTCGACTTTGCGGATGATTGCAGGCCATGAGGCGGTCTCGGACGGGGACATCGTGCTGGGGGGCAAGATGATTACCAATGTGCCCGCCGCCAAGCGCAAAACCTCGATGATGTTCCAGAATTACGCGCTGTTTCCGCATATCTCCGTGCTGAACAATGTGGCGTTTTCGCTGAAAATGGCGGGGGTTGAGCGCAGCGCGCGCGAGGCGCAGGCTGGTGAGCTTTTAGAGCTGGTCCAAATGAGCGATTACGCCGATCGCTTCCCCGATATGCTCTCGGGCGGGCAGAAACAGCGGGTCGCGCTGGCCCGCGCGCTGGTGACCAAGCCGCAGGTGCTGTTGCTCGATGAGCCGCTCTCGGCGCTTGACCCATTTTTGCGCGACAAAATGCGCGACGAGCTGCGACGGTTTCAGCGTGAGCTCGGCATTTCCTTTATTCACGTCACCCACAGCCAGACCGAGGCCATGGCGCTCGCCGATGAGGTCATCGTCATGAACAACGCGGTGATAGAACAGGCGGGCAGCCCCCGCGAGGTCTATCAATTTCCCAAAACCGAGTTTGTGGCGCGCTTTTTGGGCGGTCACAACGTGATCCGCTTGCCCGAGGGCACAATATCATTGCGCCGCGACAAATTGGAACTGGCTGGACCGAATGAGGCGCGGGTCGAGGCGGCGGTGTCGGGCATCGAATATCAAGGCGCCTTCGTCGGGCTGACCGCAAAGGGCATGGGCGAGCAAGAGTTCCACGCCCTCATCCCCGAGGCCCGCTTTTTCGACGCACCGGTCGAGATCGGCCAGACCATCGGTCTGAACTGGTCCCCCGAGGCCGGACACCCCTTAACAGATTAACCAAACCTATCCCTCATGACCATTCTCAGGAGACAAGACAATGACGACGACTAGCAAAGCGATTAACAGACGGAGCCTGCTCAAAACAGGGACAGCGCTGGCCACTACCGCCGCCGCGACGACCTTGGGCGCGCCCACGATTTGGGCGCAAAACATCAAGGACGTGACCCTGCGCCAGTTCGGCACAGGCGTGTCGAACCTCAATGAGGTTGCGGCCAAGGTGAAAGAAGATCTGGGCTTTACCCTAGAGATGACAGCGCTGGATAGTGACAGCGTGACCCAGCGCGCGGCGACCCAGCCGAAGTCTTTTGACATCGCGGATATCGAATACTGGATTTGTAAAAAGGTTTGGCCATCAGGCAACCTGCAGGCGATGGATACCTCGAAAATCGAGAACTACGACAAGATCGTCGGCACCTTCCGTTCGGGCAAACTGACCCCCGACAGCGAGATCGCTCAGGGTACTGCGCCCCACACCGTTGGCTTCGTTGACGGGCCGGGCAGCACGGAATTCGTTGATAACGAAAGCGGTTGGATGACGCTGATCCCAACCATTTATAACGCCGATACTTTGGGCATTCGCCCTGACCTCATTGGCCGCCCGATCAGCAATTGGTCTGAGCTGTTGAACCCCGAATTCAAAGGCAAAGCCTCGATCCTTGATATTTCCTCTATTGGGATCATGGATATGGCGATGGTTGTGGAATCGATGGGTGAGTACAAATACCCAGACAAAGGCAACATGACCAAAGAAGAGATCGACATGACCCTCGGTATCTTCACCGAGGCCAAGAAAAACGGCCAGTTCCGCGCGTTCTGGAAGTCCTTCGATGAGAGCGTGAACCTGATGGCCTCAGGCGAAGTTGTGATCCAGTCC
>CAYLLD010000052.1:0-17700 GCA_964384315.1 uncultured Rhodobacterales bacterium
GCTACCGTGGCCGAGTATTGCTCCGCCGTTTACATCCGGTACTCGCCTCCACTTTTTCCACCTGACGATAGAGCCCGCGGGCTGCAAAACGTCACAAAAAGACGATGGTTGTCATCGCCAAGGCTGCGATCTCGGCGGATTGTTGGACAGCGCCTAGAATATCGCCAGTTTGCCCGCCTAATTGTCGCGAGGCCCAGAACACAACCGGCACAACAGCGAGCAACACCACCAGTATCATCACGATGCCAAACAACCCGCACAACACCAATGCACATCCAGATGCTAGGGCAAGAGCCGCGAAGGCTTGGGCCCGGTTTGGCCGCCCGACCAGCACCGAAAGACCGTCGCTACGCGCATGAGGTAGCGCGGCCATGACCAGCACCATCGGCATGCGCGACACGCAAGCGGCTAGGATCATTGTGGCGAGCGGGGCGGCGTTAGCCAATGCAGCAAGCGCGCTCCAGCGGGCCAAAATTCCAATCGCAAGCGCGGCAATCCCAAAGGCACCCACACGGCTGTCGCGCATGATTTCAAGAATATGCGCCTTGTCTCGCCCGCCACCCAGACCATCTGCCGTATCGGACAAACCATCTTCGTGAAGCGCGCCGGTGAGCAGCATTCCCAGCCCCAATGTCAGCGCCGCCGCGACCCCAGCATGCAGCCCAATGCCCGTCATGAGCCACAGGACAAACCCGCAAATGAGACCAATTCCCAGCCCAACAAGCGGATAAGCCCATGCCGCCTGCCCGGCCCTTTCATAAGTCGCGCCCCATTTTACAGGCAGTGGCACCCGCGTCAAAAGCCGCCAGGCAACCCAGATATCTTGGGCCTGAAAATCGCCGTTTTGCTCGTCTGAGTTTTCGCCTATGGACATGGCTCGCGGTCCTGCTTGGGTCGTTTTGAATTTTGCAGACCATTAAAGGTGAATGCTGTGAGCGAACAGGGATTTTCGAGCGTAACTGAGTTTGAGGCGCAGGTTCTGGCGGCCACGGGGTCGGATCCTGAGGCCATGCAGGCGGCGCGCGCGCGCAATGATGTGCTGACCAAACCGCCCGGCGCGCTTGGGCGACTCGAAGATTTGGCGATTTGGTACGCAGGCTGGCGCGGGATCGCTTGCCCGCAAATGAACGCGCCACAGATCATTATTTTTGCAGGAAATCATGGGGTTACAGCGCAAGGCGTTTCCGCTTTCCCAAGTGAAGTGACCGCCCAGATGGTGGGGAATTTCCAAGACGGCGGTGCCGCGATCAACCAGTTGGCGCGCATTGCCGAAGCCAAATTGGATGTGGTCGCGCTCGATTTGGATCGGCCCACGGCAGATTTCACCCAAGGTCCGGCTATGAACAACGCAGAGCTTGTTGCGGCGCTTCAAGCAGGTTGGGCGGCGGTTGATCCCGCATCCGATTGCCTTGTGGTGGGCGAAATGGGCATTGGCAATACGACGTCAGCGGCGGCCATTGCGACGGCGTTGTTTAGCGGGGATGCTAGCCAATGGGTTGGGCGTGGCACAGGGGTCGATGACGAGGGGCTGGCCCGTAAATCCGCCGCGGTGAGCGCCGGTCTTTTGGCAAATCCTGAGCTGGTCAAAACCCCTTTGGGGGCTTTGCAGGCCTTGGGCGGACGCGAGATTGCCGCGATGACCGGCGCTTTGGCGCGGGCGCGCAATTTGCGCATTCCCGTGGTGCTCGATGGGTTTATCGCAAGCGCAGCGGCGGCGGTTTTATGGTCCATCAACCCGGCAAGTTTGGATCATTGCGTGGCGGGGCATGTCTCGGCTGAGACGGCTCATGCGGATTTGTTGCAGCGACTGGAGCTTGCCCCACTTTTGTCGCTTGGCTTGCGTCTGGGCGAAGGCTCGGGGGCCGCTGTGGCCTTGCAAATTCTGCGCGCCGCTTTGGCCTGTCACAACGGCATGGCCACTTTTGAGCAAGCCGCCGTGAGCGAGAAAACCTAAGCGCCTAGCCCTCAGCACCATGCAGCGACACCCCTGCGCGTTCTAGCGCCCGCAGGACTTTTTTATCGCGGGCATAGATATCCGCGCGATACTGCGCCGTGCCCTGCTCATTGACCCAAGCCGAGTTGTAGGACAGGAAAATTGGCACTGGCTCTTTTAGATCAATCTGCTGCTCGCGGCCGCGTTTCAAATACCAATGGAACGTGCCGATGGGGTTTTCGACCTGTTTGGCAAGTAAATGATAGGCCAGATCAAACGGGCGTTGCACCCGCACACAGCCGTGGCTGAACACACGCCGATCTTTGACAAACAGCGATTTAGCCGGAGTGTCGTGCAGATAGATGTTATGACGATTGGGGAACATGAACTTCACCCGGCCCAGCGCATTGCGCCCACCGGGGGGTTGTTTGACCACGAACGGAAAATTTCCCTCGGCATAGACCGAAAAATCCCCACCATCTGTGATCATGCGTTGACCGCGCTTGTTCAACAGCCACATCCCCCGCTTTTCCAAGGCAAGCGGGTCCTCTTGCAGGAGCGGCAGATACTCTTTTTCGGCAATGCTCGTGGGCACATGCCAAAACGGGTTGATGATAATATGCGACATTTTATGCGCAAATTCGGGGGTGCGCAGGTCGGTGCTGTTGCGCCCGATCACCACCCGTGAGGTGAAAGTCGGCGTGCCATCATCCACAACCCGCATGGTTTGATCCGACAAGTTCACATAAATATAGCGCCCCTCTTGGGGCAGCGAAATCCAGCGCGCCCGCTCAAGATTGACCAGGACCTGACCGAGCCGCTCTTGGGCGCTGACGTTAATTGCGCCCAAAGTGCCGGGACCAGCCACACCATCTGGGTTCAGCCCAAAACGGGTTTGCACCAGCTTGATCGTCGCCACCATCGCTTCGTCATAAACCGGACTGTCGCCCAAATACCCGAAACCCATAGCCTCTAGGCGCGCCCGCAAAGCGACCACCGACCCAGAACTGCGCCCCGGTCGCAAGGTTTTGCGCGCAGGCACGGTTGCGCCCCAGCCACCTTGGGCAATGATTTCTTCGAGGCGGGTTTTTTCGTCCATCAATCGGTCGTAGCCCACGCCTTGAGGCCGCAAAGACGCAAGATAATCCGTGACAGAGATCGCCTCAGCGACCCCGGTCAGCAACGCCGCGGTCGGTTTTGGTTTTGGACGGAAGAAAATCAAATCATCCGCGCTGCGAGGTTTGACGACCCCTGCGGTCATATCTTGGGCAAACTGCAAAAATGCCTGCGACAGGGTCACTTCAATGGCCGCGCTATCGCCATTAAGAAAGGCCTGCTGGGCGGTCTCTTGCAGCTCAAAGCCTTTGTATTTCGAAATGGGCAACCCATGCTCACCCGCGCGCTCAAGCCCGTCGATCAGCGCCGCAACCCGTGCTCTATCGCGGCCCCAAAACGGTTCGAAGTGACGCGATTCGTAAAATGCCATCAGCGCGGGGTCAGTGTCACCCAAAGCCTCTGCGAGCGCCATTTGCGGCGCAGTGAGCACAGAGACCGGGCGATAGCGATCAGATGCGGTCACAGTGGAGGCGCTAAACCCAATCATCAGGCCTGCCAAAGCCGCCAGACAGTTCAACTTAGAGATAAAAGGCATCTTTTCCCCACCGCATGCGCATCAGCGCCAAACCCAACCAAGAATACCGCCCACCAAGCGGTTTGACCCGTTCATTATCGACCCTACACGTTAAGTTGATAATCCCAAGATGCGAGTGCATAGACCTGAACACGTCAGCGTTCACCAATAGGCAAGAAACTGCCCAACCGCAAAGCAATAAGATCAAGATATGGCTTTCGGGCCCCATTAATCCCAAAAACTTAGCGGGGACATCACAGCTTCGCCGCACAGCAGCGCGAGACAGGCTCGAGCGCGTTGTGGGATGATCCTAGTGGGGTAGATAGCATCAAGCTGTAAACAAAGAGTTACAATTGCCAAAGTGCGGGTGGCTGCTTGACGAAGTGGGAAACGGGGCGAATATAAATGACGGACGGTAAAACGACCAATCTGCGTCGCAGATCGGTGTTATTGGGGCTTACAGCCGCCGCTGCTGGGGTAGCCGCGCCTGCGCATGCGGGTGTTTTTGGGTTTCTCAAAGGCTCAGGCGATGTGCGTCGGTTGAAGATGTACTCTCAGCGTACAGGCGAAATGCTCGACACGATTTATTGGGTTGAGGGCAATTACATCCCCGAGGCCATGAAAGAGATCGACTGGTTTATGCGCGATTGGCGTCAAAACAAAGCGATCCAATACGACTACCGCAACATCGATATTATTTCGGCCACCCACCGTTTGCTTGAAACCAGTGAGCCCTTCGGCCTGCTTTCAGGGTATCGCAGCCCTGAGACCAACGCGATGCTGCGCCGCAACAACCGGGGTGTTGCGACCAAAAGCTACCATATCAAAGGCATGGCAGCGGATCTTAAGATGCGCTCACGCTCGGTAAAGCAAATGGCCCGTGCGGGACAAGCTTGCAGCGCCGGCGGTGTCGGTCGCTATGATCGGTCGGGCTTCATTCATCTAGACTGCGGTCCAAAGCGCGTTTGGAAAAGCTGAGGCTTTCACCAACACTTTGGGCAAGTTTTGATCACTATGTGTAACGACGGTCGTTATCGGCCGTCGTTTTTTCGTGGTGCATTGTTGATCGTGTTTAGATTGAGCAAAAAGCCCAAGTCAAAATAATCTAGTCTTGCAAATTTGATGCGTTAAGGGGCCAGTCGGCCCGATATCAACGCTAAACTTGACTTGCGATCACAAAAATCAACAAGTCCGTCTTATCTTCACTTCAATCTTCACTGCGAACAGGCTTACCTAAACGAGCATCCTAAGTGAGGGCCCCCATATCAGAGGCCCAAATCTAGGCGTTTTGTAATTAGGCAGTCTTACCAGCGTGACCGCGATGTGCGATCAGCTTGGTTGGCAGCGAGAACAGCGACCGGAACATGCTCGTGCAAGCTTCTGCACGCATTTTACGCGCCTGCTTCATGATTGCGTCCAACTCGTCTTGGGTCGGGAACTCAGTTACTTGTGCCATCTTTTTCTCTCCTACTAGCAGCCCTGGATCAAATCCCCTCGCTGCTTGTGATTTAACATAGGAGATTGTTTTGCACTGCGGTAGATAGTTTTTGTGCAACGCAGCAATGCTCTAAGTGCATAGCCAGATTAATGGGCGTTAAGACATCGGCGCGCATTTTCACGCCAAATCCCTTCGATTTAGAAGGTTTCAGAAAAACCCAACCTCTTCGCCCCTGCGCGAGACCGTCTCTAGCCAGTCTTTTACAAAAGCGCTCACCGAGCGAAAACACATCAGAGTGATCGTACCGCTTTCGTCGATCCAAAACAGCATCGCCGCCTGCCCCAACCGGGTGCGCCGGATCATACCGGGCACAAATTCATCCAGCGCCATATCAACCGGGGCGCCTTTGGCAATCAAATCCCGCGCGCCGGGGCCAGAGATATCAAAGACCGCGCGCGCTTCTGATACATCCGTTGCGAGGTGATGCAATCCGCGCAAGCTGGTGCCCAGCCGTAAAAGCGCCTCACCCACCTGAAGGCGCGGCAGCACCAAAAGCAGCTCATCGGGGCTCATCCATAATAGACGTGCCGCGCCCGCGCTCGTGATCGCGCGCATCTGTGGCACCTCTAAGCCCAGTGCCTCATGCAGCGCGTCGCAGATCGCTTTATCTTTGAGATCTGCGCGGATCGTGATCATCCCGGTTTCCGCACGCTCGCTAATTGCCAACTCAGACATCCTGCCGCGCACCTTCTTTGTCCAAAAACACCGGATCAACGATCCGTGCCTTGATCGTCTCATCTTTTGAGATCGGAAAGCTTAGCACTTCGCCCATCCGCGCCGCGCCGCGCTCAATCAGAGCCATGGCAATCGAGTGCTTTAAGGTCGGCGAATAATAAGTCGAGGTCACATGTCCGATCATATTCTCCATTCCATTGGCCAGCGGCGGCCCTTCAACCGCGTGAGCGCCATCGGGCAGCACGATCTGCGGGTCCTCGGTCAACAGCCCGACCAGTTGCAGCCGATCTGGGCGGATCAAATCCCGGCGCATCTGGGCACGCTTGCCCAAAAAATCGTCCTTTTTCTTCGAGACCGCCCAGTGCATCCCCAGATCCTGCGGCGTCACCGTGCCGTCGGTCTCGTCTCCGATCATGATAAAGCCCTTCTCGGCCCGCATCACATGCAGCGCCTCAGTGCCATAGGGCTGGATACCGTGGGCCGCGCCTGCCTCAAGACATTTTGTCCATAGCTCTAGCCCTTGGCTCGTCGGCACTGCGATCTCATAACTTAACTCGCCCGAAAAACTGATCCGCATCACCCGCGCGTCAAACCCACCAAGTGGACCATCCGCAAACCCCATAAACGGCAGCGCCGCTTTTGAGACATCCATACCCCCCAAAGCCTCAAGCACATGGCGCGCCTTGGGACCGACCACGGCAATCTGCGCGAATTGCTCGGTGAGGTTCGCGGTAAAGACCTTGAGGTCCCACCACTCGGTCTGCAACCACTCCTCCATCCAAGCGTGCACCCAATCCGAGCCGCCCGAGGTCGTGTGGCACAGGAATGTCTCTTCATCGAGGCGCAGGACGACTCCATCATCAAAGACAAACCCATTGTCATTGCACATCAGCCCATAGCGACACCGCCCCGGCTTTAGGCTCGACATCACATTCGTATAAAGCAGATCGAGGAATTTGCCCGCATCGGGGCCTTTGACCATGATCTTGCCCAAGGTCGAAGCATCCAAAAGCCCGACGTTTTGCCGCGTGTTCAAAATCTCGCGGGTGACCGCCTCAGCCACGCTCTCGCCGCCGCGTTTCAGCGCATAGGGCCGCCGCCAATCGCCGATTGGCTCCCAATAGGTGCCGTTTTGCGCCAACCAAGGATCAATCGCCGTTTTGCGCGTCACCTTAAAGAGCGGCCCACGCGCCTCACCGGCCAGCGCGCCCATGGGCACAGGCGTATAGGGCGGACGGAACGTGGTGGTGCCGACCTGCGGAATGGGCGTGTTCAAGGCGCGGCCCAGAACCGCCAGCCCGTTGATATTCGACAGCTTGCCCTGATCCGTGGCCATGCCGAGGGTGGTGTAACGCTTGGCATGTTCGACGCTTTGATAGCCCTCGCGGGCGGCGAGTTCGACATCCGCCACCTTCACATCGTTTTGAAAATCCAAAAACGCCTTGGCGCGGTGTTTGTTCGAGGCACCTTGGGGCATGATCCAAACAGGCATAAGCGGCGCTTCATCGGGGGCGGACGCGTCAGGCGCGCTTGTATCACAAGACAGGCCCAGCGCCGCCGCCGCGCGCGCGCCAGCCTCATGCGCCGAGGCAAGACAATCGCGCGCAAAAAGCATCCCCGCCGCCGCGCCGCCTGCATGAACAACCGGCGCACCGTCATAACCGGTGGGCGCGCGGGTGGGATCAGGCACGAACATCGCGCCGTCCTCATCCCAGTTCAACTTGCCCCCTGTGTGCGAGAACAGATGAACCACAGGCGACCAGCCCCCCGACATGGCCAATGCATCGCAAGGCACCCGCTCCAGCTCGGCCCCCTCGCCCGCCTGCGCGCAAAGCGAGACCGCAGTGACCTTTTTGCGACCATGAACCGCGCCGATCCCTGTGCCTGTGAGCACCCGCAGCCCAAGCGCGCGGGCCTCGCGGGGCAATTCGCCCTCGGCCTGAGCCCGCGCATCAGCGATCACCGGCACATCAAGCCCCGCGCGTTTGAGCGCAATCGCCGTGCGATACCCGTCATCATTATTGGTCACCAAAACCGTGCGATCACCGCAGCTCACCCCGTAAAGCCCCAGATAATCCCGCACCGCCGACGCCAGCATCACCCCCGGCACGTCGTTGCCCGCAAAGGCCAAGGGCCGCTCAAGCGCGCCTGTGGTGGTGACGATCTGCTTGGCCCTGATCCGCCAGAGCCGCTGGCGCAGCCCGCTGTGCGACACCTCTTCATTGGCCAGCACATAGCCGTGATCATAAACCCCTGCGCCCATACAAGAGGTGCGGATCGTTACATTCGGCATGGCGCGCAAGGCCGCTTGGGCCTCTTGCACCCAATCGGCACTGCGCTGACCATCAATATCAATCTCATCAACCAAAGCGCGCCCGCCCAGATGCGGGGTTTGCTCGATCAGCAAGACCTTTGCGCCCGCTTTACCCGCCGCCAGCGCCGCCGTGAGACCCGCAACCCCGCCGCCGACGATCAGCACATCAACAAAGGCATAAAAATACTCGTAAACATCCGCATCAGGGGCTTTTGGCGCGCGGCCCAAGCCGGCAGATTGGCGGATGATCGGCTCGAATAGGTGTTTCCACGCGATGCGCGGGTTGATGAAGGTCTTATAGTAGAACCCCGCCGGAAACAGCGGCGCAAGACGCGCGTTGATCGCGCCCACATCGAAGGCAAGGCTCGGCCAATGGTTTTGGGATTGCGCCTCAAGCCCGTCAAAAAGCACTTGGGTCGTGGCCCGTTGGTTCGGCTCAAACCGCCCCCCGCGCCCCAGCCCCACCAGCGCGTTGGGCTCTTCGGCCCCCGCAGCCACGGCCCCGCGCGGGCGGTGATATTTGAACGAGCGGCCCATCAAAAGCTGCCCATTGGCCAAAAGCGCGCTGGCCAGCGTGTCGCCCTCAAACCCCTTCAGCGTCACCCCGTTCCAACGAAACGCGATCTGCCGCGCGCGATCCAAAAGCGCGCCGCCACTTGCAAGCCTTGTGCTCATTCAAACATCTCCAAATCCGGGCCAATCAGGGCGCTTTGCCTTGATCTTCTCCAAAAGCGCATCGGGGGGCCGCATGGTCTGCGCCTCATAGGTGCCGAAAACCTCAAGGGTTACGGTACAGCGGGCCACGTGAAAAAACTTGCCGCAGCCATAGGCGTGCCGCCAGCGCTCAAAATGCACGCCCTTGGGGTTTTTGCGCGTGAACAGATAATCAGCAAAAGCCACGTCATCACCGAGATCACGCTCAATATGCGCTTCGCCCAGAGGCGCAAACTCGGTTTCCTCGCCTTCGACACCGCAATAGGGGCAGGTCAGTTTCAACATGGGATTAGTCTCAACATAGGACAAAGCTCCGTGACGCCCTTTCGGACGTTAACCATGATTTGACGCCACGAAGCCCGCTGGCCGCGCGGTCAAATCCACTTAACTTACTGATATATTTCACCAATTCATCCTGTTTACCAATATGTATCGACAATATTGATAAAATTGTGCGGGTTGGTGTAACACTGAAATTGTAACGAGTTTTAGACAAATCGAGCCTAGTATCATGACCCGTATTTCTGCACCCGGCATTGCCGATCAAATCGACACCACGATGGCTGCGCTTACGGGCTTTCAGTTTGATTTCTCGAACATCATCGCCACGATTGCCTTCGTGATCGTGCTGACATTGATCTATCGCACACCATTCACTGGCCGCTGATAGATAACCAGACGCTACGGTTGACCACGCAAGGGGGCTTGCTCGGACAACCAGTTGGATCGGGCGCTCGCCATTGGGGCTGAGCGAGCGCCCTTGATCCTCAAACAACCCCGCGGTTTTACAACCCATTTTCTTCCAAACCAGTTTCAATGCGCCACCGCCGCCGCCATGCTCTCGTCGATCATGCGGCCCTCGATAAAGCGCGACAGGCCAAAGGGCGCGGCCAAATCGCCCGGCGTGCCATGTGCCACCATCTCGGCGGTGGCCCAGCCTGAACCAGGGATGGCTTTGAAGCCGCCCGTGCCCCAACCGCAGTTGATGAACATTCCATCCACCGGCGTGGTCGAAATGATCGGCGAGCGATCCCCGGTCATGTCAACGACCCCGCCCCATTGGCGCAGCATCTTGAGCCGCGATACCATGGGAAAGGTCTCAATGAGCGCGCGCACGGTCTGTTCGACATGGCAAAAACTGCCGCGTTGGGTGTAATTATTGAACCCATCCGCCCCGCCACCAATCACCATCTCGCCCTTATCGGACTGGCTCATGTAGCCGTGGACGGTATTGGCCATCACAACCACATCGAGACAGGGTTTAACTGGCTCAGAGACCAGCGCTTGCAGATCCACGCTTTCAATCGGCAAGCGAAACCCGGCCATATCCGCCAGTTGTCCCGAATTCCCTGCCACCACAACGCACAGCTTTTTGCATTTGATCGCACCCTTGCTGGTCTGCACCCCGCTCACTTTGCCAGCCTCACGGTCAATGCCTGTGACCTCGCATTGCTGAATGATATCCACACCCAGATCACTGGCGGCGCGGGCATAGGCCCAGGCAACCGCATCGTGGCGCGCGGTGCCGCCACGTGGTTGCCATAACCCGCCCAAAACCGGGTAGCGCGGGCCGTCAATGTTGATGATCGGACAGCGCCTTTTGATCTGAGCCGGGGTCAAAAGCGCGGTTTCGATCCCCGCCAGACGGTTGGCATGGGACGTGCGCTTCCACGCCCGCAATTCATGCTCGGTCTGGGCCAGCATCAAAACGCCGCGCGGCGAAAACATGATGTTGAAATTAAGCGCCTGAGACATGCCCTCATAGAGCATCCGGCTCTTTTCATAGATCGCCGCCGAGGCATCATGCAGGTAACCAGAGCGCACAATCGTCGTGTTCCGGCCCGTGTTGCCGCCCCCAAGCCACCCCTTTTCCAGCACAGCCACATTCTTAACGCCGTGATTCTTGGCCAAGTAATAGGCCGTCGCCAACCCATGCCCCCCGGCACCGACGATGACCACATCATAGGCCGCTTGCGGGTCCGGCGAGGCCCAAGCCCGTTCCCAGCCCGAATGATAGCGCAGGGCCTCTCTGGCGATGGAAAAAGCGGAATATCTGCGCATCTGATCTATCTTTCGTCTTAAGCGGGGCTGACATGCGGGGGAATCGCATGCAAATGGGCAGCTAATGCGTTGTCGCGATAACTCAAATAAGCGATGCTGCAGCGCTAGCGGTTAACGCAAACGACAGATAAAAGGCCATCCGCGTCACTTGGCGCATTCTTCGGCCAAATCCGCTCACCCAGCGGGGGAAAATAGGTGGAACGCGCGTGATTGAATTTGTAATTCTGGCCAGCTTGATCTGCGGGATCGCGCTTGTGGCGATTACGCGTCCGCTTTGGCGGTCCAGCGCGGGCACCCAGATGGCTTCCGCCGGGACCGCTGACATCGAGGTCTATAAAGATCAACTCGAAGAGTTGTCCCGCGAGATTGAACGCGGCGCGATTTCAGACGCCGAGGCTGAGCCCACACGCATCGAGTTATCACGGCGCTTGCTTGCTGCGGATGCTGCAGCGCAAACCGAAACATCTCGCGCGCCCAAAACCGCCTCTACAATGCTCATTGTTGCGATTGCCCTTGGCACGCTGGGCGGGGGCGCGGCGCTTTACTCTGTGATCGGTGCGCCCGGTTACAAGGATGCCCCGCTTGCTGGGCGTTTTAACCCGCAAGATCGGATGACCCAAGCCGAGGCCGAGGCAGATGTCGCCCCCCTCGTTGAGGCCGAGGCCACAGTCCCCGAAGGGCGTGATGCCGAGTTGATCGAGCAGTTGCGCGAGGTTTTGGCCAATAACCCCGAAGATCCCCGTGGTTATGCGCTTTTGGCCAGCAGCATGGCCCGTTACGGCGAATTTGCCGAGGCGCGCGCGGCCCAAGAGCGGGTGGTTGCCTTAACCGGCGATGCCGCCCCCGGCAGCGCCTACGCGGCGCTTGCGGAATACATGATCTTGGCGGCGCGCGGCTATATTTCACCACAGGCCGATCAGGTGCTGAGTGAGGCGCTGCGCCGTGACCCTAATCTATCGCAAGCGCGGTTTTACTCGGGGGTGTCTCTATCGGAAAACGGACGCCCGGATTTGGCTTTGGGGATTTGGGCGCGGCTCTACGCCGAGGCCCCGCCTGATGCCCCGTGGCGCTCGCTTGTTGCGGCGCAGGCTGCGGCGGTATCTTCCCAAAACGGCCTGCCCCTGCCCCCGGCCTTTACTGCGGCATCCCGTGCAGCAGGCCCCAGCGCCCCCGGCCCCACAGCCGAAGATATGGAAGCGGCGGCAGAGATGACCCCCGAAGACCGTGAGGCGATGATCCGCGGAATGGTGGATGGGCTGTCTCAGCGGCTGGCAACCGAAGGGGGCAGCGTCACCGAATGGGCGCGGCTGATCTCGGCTTTGGGCGTTTTGGGCGAGACCCAGCGCGCAGCAGCAATCTACAGCGAAGCCCAGAGTGTGTTTGCCGCCGATCCCGAGGCTATGGGCATCATTGAACAAGCCGGTAAATCCGCAGGTTTGACCCAGTGAGTTCAACTGCGGTCTTCGACGATCCCGCCGATTTTTTGGCCGCTAGCCCCATGGGTGCGCTGGCGGGGCTTGATCTGGGCACAAAAACCATTGGCATTGCGGTGTCAGACGGCCTTCGCACCGTGGCAAGCCCGTTAGAAACCTTGAAACGCTCAAAGTTCTCGAAAGATTTCAATGACCTGACCGATTTACTTGCAAAGCGCGAGGTTAGCGGTTTCGTCATTGGGCTGCCCTTAAACATGGATGCAAGCGCGGGCCCCCGCGCGCAATCCGCCCGCGCCTATGCCCATAACTTGGCCCAAAAATCAGCTTTGCCGGTGATGCTCTGGGATGAGCGACTGTCTACGGTGGCCGCCGAGCGGATGCTTTTGGAGGGCGACACCTCGCGGCGGCGGCGCGCGGAAATTATCGACAATGTGGCGGCTGCGATCATTTTGCAGGGTCTGCTGGATCGGCTGACTTATGTGGCACAGGACGCGCTATGAGTGACGAAGTTTGGCAGCGCGATGAAATCGAAAGCCCCTGCGTGAAAATCTGCGTGGTGAACCCCAAAGCGCGCCTCTGCGTCGGATGCTGGCGCTCGCTGGACGAAATCCGAGACTGGACCCGGATGACACCGCAAGAACGGCGAGATGTCATGGCCCAAGCCCCGCAAAGAGAGGCCAGCCTTGCCCCCAAACGACGCGGCGGCGCACAGGGGCGGCGTCAAGATGGCGGAAAAACCAAAGATTAATTTCTTTAAACTGGGTTTTTAAAACACAGGTGGCACTTCAATTTAATCGCAGTTAATAAAAACCTAACAAAGCATTGATCTAAGACTTCCCCCCGTCCAAAATCGGTTATTGGATTTACTTGAAGTGCGTGGGGACACATGAACATTCAGATCACATTACTAACAGCTGCGGTAGCACTTAGCGCTTGCGGCAGTGACGGCGGCGGGAGCAGTTTTACGTTCGAAAATTCAAATCTGTCGGGCACAACCTACCAGGGCTCCGGCGTAACAGCGCAAAACGGAACCACCACGGCGGCAACAAGCTTTGACGCAACAAACGCGACGCTTGTTTTTACGCCTAACGAAAATGGTGGAACGGGCGAAAACGCTTATACATCTGCACGGTTTGACATCGACACGGGTGGCTATGTGTTTTTCCCAAATTCGATCAATTCTGCGGCATCACTTTCTGACGAAGAAGCCATTGCATTCGGCCCATCGATAGCCGACGGCCCGAACACAAATGATACGCTTTTTGTAACGCTGATTACCTTCGAAGGTATCCAAAGCAAGGAATTGGGCGTCTATGTTCTTGGCAATGAAACCGCGGCAGCTGCTTTGCCAAACGGCATTGTGACATACCAAGGGAGTGCAGTGATCTTTGACACGACCAATCCACTCGATATCTCAAGCGGGCTGATGTTTGCAGACGTTGATTTCACCAATGGGGATATGACCGCTGCCGGGATTGTTGCCTCCGACGGTGCACTCAACGGCACGAGATTCGCGGTCGTGCCCACAGCATTGAGTGGCGCGGGTTTTGAAAGCACATTGACCAGCACCGATGTCACCATCAACGCCTCTGCGATTGAGGGTCGGTTCTTTGGGGCAAACGGGGGCGAGCTTGCGGGCACGCTTTATGTGGCAACGCCCACGGACAACTTTGTCGGAATGTACGGGGCGGTTGACTAACCCCCTATCTTTTCAGACTTAATGCCAAAGCGCCCCGCGGTCACAGACCGTTTGGGGCGCTTTTTTTGACCTCGCGTGCCAAAATTATGCCGCCGTGCGCGCGATGTGGCCTAACGCCTCATCCAAAAGCGCCATGCCCGCGCCCGGGCGCGTTGCACCCTCTGACAGGGTCCGCCGCCATGCCCGCGCGCCCGGTTGCCCCGCGAAAAGCCCCAGCATATGCCGCGTGATCGAATGCAGCCGAGTGCCTGCCTCAAGCTCGGCCTCGATATAGCCACGCATGGCCGGGATCACCTCCTGTGCAAAGCTAAGCGGGTTCGTCGCCCCAAAAATCGCCCCATCTGCCTCAAGCAGGATTTGCGCAGGCGTATGATACCCCGCGCGCCCAATCATCACGTGATCCAAACCCGCATTAAGCAGCTCCCGCGCGTGTTCCAGCGTCGCGATCCCGCCATTGATGCCGATGTTTAGATGCGCAAATTGCTGCACCATTTCAGTCACCAACGGATAATCCAACGGCGGTACATCGCGGTTCTGTTTGGGGCTGAGCCCCTCAAGCCAAGCCTTGCGCGCATGAATGGTGAATTGCCGCACCCCTGCCTTTGCAACCGTCTCAAGAAAAACAGGCAAAACATCGCGGGGCTCTTGCTCATCCACGCCGATGCGGCACTTTACCGAAATACGCACCTCTGGCTTTGCGGCCTGCGCAATCGCCTCCATGCACTCTCGCACCACTTCAGGGTGTTTCATGAGAACCGCGCCAAAGGTGCCGGATTGCACCCGATCAGAGGGGCAACCAACGTTCAGATTGATTTCATCATAGCCGTAAGGCGCGGCGATTTTGACGGCTTGGGCCAGCAGATCAGGATCAGAGCCGCCGATTTGCAGCGCCACCGGATGCTCGGCGTCATCAAAGCACAAAAGCCGCTCAGCCCGGCCATGCACCAAGGCCGCCGCCGTGACCATCTCGGTGTAAAGCAGGGTGTGCCGCGACATGGTGCGGTGAAAATAGCGGCAATGCCGATCCGTCCAATCCATCATCGGGGCGATCGACAGGCGCGGAATAGCTGTGAGAGGTTGTTTGCTCATGGCCGTGCCTTAGCAATGCGGGCGGATTTGCTCAAGATCAGGTCCGCTAGGCCCCCTTTAGGCCCCCCTTTAGGCCAAGGTGCAAGCCTCACGGGTCAGCCGCACCAAGGTTTCAACATCCACATCGTCTGGCACCTTCAAACAAATCCAACGCGAATTTTTTGACCGCTTGGGATGGTGGTGCGCCGTTGTCGCCAGCGGCAGCGCCTCGCGTTTGATGATCTTCGGGGTCAGGCGCAGGTCCAAGACCGCCTCGGCCTGAAAATGCGCAATTTCGCGGGTGTTGAAATTCACGCAAATCAACGCCGTGTCTTTGTAAGGGCCAATCTCAACGCCATCCAGCGCTCGCAACGCCTGCTCAAGTTGCTCCCTAACGCTCATCTTCGCTCTCCTAAACGCATACGAATACTAGCGCTTGGATCACCGCGCAGGTAGCATAATAACGAAACGAGCGGCGAAAGAGCGATCATGACCAATAGCTATCAAACTCCACCGGGGGGCCTACCGCCCCAAGACCAGCTTTTGACCGACCGCGCGGTCTTCACCGAGAGCTATGCGGTGATCCCCAAAGGCACCATGCGCGACATCGTGACCAGCTTTTTGCCCCATTGGCATAACACCCGCGCTTGGGTGCTCGCGCGGCCCATGACTGGCTTTGCCGAGACTTTTTCGCAGTACTTGATGGAGGTTGCACCTGGCGGCGGCTCTGATGCGCCCGAAAGCGATCCTAGGGCTCAGGCAGGGCTATTTGTGCTCAAAGGCATTGGCACGCTGACCATTGGCGGCAAGGCGCAAACACTTACCCCCGGCACCTATGCTTACATTCCCGCAGGCACGGCTTGGCAGTTGCACAACACCGGCGATAAGCCCCTTAGTTTTCACTGGATCCGCAAGCGATATGTCTCTGTCGAAGGGCTAAATGCGCCCGAGCCTTTCGTGATCAACGAGGCGGATGTGACCCCGACCCCCATGCCGGACACAAACGGCAGCTGGGCCACCACGCGCTTTGTCGATCCGGCAGATTTGCGCTTTGACATGCATGTAAACGTCGTCACTTTTCAGCCCGGCGGTGTGATCCCCTTTGCCGAAACCCATGTGATGGAGCACGGGCTCTATGTGCTTGAAGGCAAAGCGGTTTATCGGCTCAACACCGATTGGGTCGAGGTCGAGGCGGGTGATTTTATGTGGCTGCGCGCCTTTTGTCCGCAGGCCTGTTATGCGGGCGGACCGGGGCCGTTTCGCTACTTGCTTTACAAGGATGTAAACCGGCACATGCCCTTGGATCTTTAGGTTTGTACACCGCTGTAAAGTGGGCTGCAAAATCGGCGGCCTAAATAGGCGGTTTAAACCAGCTGTGCGTCCTGCACTTCAAAAGGCATCTCAAACCAATGCTCTTCAAGGTTGTCGCCGGACCCAATGCGATCCACCACCGCGAATAGCCCCGGTGCGCTAAGGGGGGTGAGCACCCCGTGCCATGTGCCGCGATGAAAATTTATCGCCTGCCCAGGCTGGGTGCGAAACGCCTGCGGCTGGGTGGGTTTGCCGCCATCATCGCGGGCCACGATCACGAGAAATGCCGCCATACTCATGGGGATAAACCCTTGCGACCCCAAGGGGTGACGCTCCATCATATCTAGGCGTAGCGGCAGGGCGCGCGGTTCGGCATCGAATAGGCTGATACCCGCGCGGCCATCTGAAAAATCAATCTGCGCAAGATCGTGAAACCGCGCGCATTTGCCTTGGTTTATCGACCTTGCAGGCCCCTTGGCCTCGATCAAATCACCAAAGGGCGCAAAGGCCGCGCGGCTTATGGGTTCGATGAAAATCTGCTGGCTCATGTGGCAAATAGTGCCTCTAGACGCAGGGCGGCGATGCGTTCGACTTGCCGGCAGCTCTCGGCAAACTCGGTTTCGCGGTCATGATCTATCCGCCTCTCAAAAGCGGCCAAAATGCCCGCTTTGTCGTGATCGCGCACGGCGATGATGAAGGGAAAGCCGAATTTTTCTGTGTAGCTGGCGTTCAACTCCGTGAACCGCGCGCGCTCACCATCCGTGAGCGCATCCAGCCCCGCCGAGGCTTGTTCGGCGGTGGAGGCGGCGGTCAAACGCTGGGCGGCGGCGAGTTTTCCGGCCAAATCAGGATGGGCTTGCAAAACCCCGAGGCGCGCCGCCTCATCGGACCGGCGAAACGCGCGGGTGAGCGCGCTATGCACCCCGATGGCCGTGTCATGGGCAGGGCCAAGCTCTAGGGCATGGGCCGCTTTTGCCACCCATGGGCTATGCTCGAAAATCCCGCCAAAGGCCGCAACAAAAGCCGCCTCATCCATCTGTGAGGGCCGATTTTGCGCGCGCGGCGGGTGCTGAGCGGCCCAATGCTGCGCGATTTCAAGGCGAGTGGCGAACCAGACGCCCGTGTGTCCTTTGAAATACTCAAGCGCCCGCATCAGCGCCGCCATGCGCCCCGGCCGCCCGATGATGCGGCAATGCAGACCAATCGAGAGCATTTTGGGCGCGCCCGCCTGCCCCTCGGCGTAAAGCACGTCAAAGGCGTCGCGCAGCATGGTCTCGAACTGCGCCCCTTCGGTGAAGCCCGCCTGAATCGCAAAGCGCATATCGTTGCAATCCATCGTATAGGGCACAACCAGCTGGTCGCGA
>CAYLLD010000053.1:0-17410 GCA_964384315.1 uncultured Rhodobacterales bacterium
GGTTTTGATGCCCGGCAATCACGACCACGCCAATGCGACCGAGCTATGGCGGACGATTGGGGCGGATGCCCCGTCCAACGTCCTGCCCCAGCTTGAGGCGGCGCCTTTTGCGCTTACAGATACAGCCACGCTTCTACCCGCCCCGCCAACCGAGCGGCATCCGGGGCGGGACTTGACCGATTGGTTCGAGACCGCCCCCACTGGCGAGGCGATCCGCATCGGTTTGGCCCATGGCAGCGTCACCGCCTTCGGGTCTAGCCAAGAGAGCGGCTCGTCGATCATCCCTGCGGATCGCGCGGTGACATCTAAGCTGGATTACTTGGGCCTTGGGGATTGGCACGGGCAGGTCAAGATCAGCGATCGGACATGGTATTCAGGCACCCCCGAGGCGGATAGTTTTAAACACGCAGATGACCCCTCGGCGCTTTTGGTCGAGCTTGCAGGCAAGGGTGCCCCAGCCCAAGTGACCCCGCTGCCCTCTAGCCAGTTAACTTGGCAGCGGGCTGACATCGAGCTGACCGGCGATGAGCCCAGCGCATCGATGCATGACGCCGCCCTGCCTGCCCTGACCGACCGGGCCACAACAATTTTTCAACTGGTGGTGACAGGGCGCACCAGCGCGCTTGAACAGGTCGCCCTCGAAAAAGCCGCCGCTCATGCCGCGCCAGATTTTTTGTGGCACGAGGCTGATTTCACTGGGCTGGGCATGGTTCATGACACCAGCGATTTGGACCGGCTTGATCGACACGGCGCGCTACGCTCGGCGGCGCAGCAACTGCTCGATGAGGCCACCAACGAAGATCAAAGCGAGGCCGCACGCGCCACGGCGCAAACCGCGCTGTCCTATCTGTTCAGCTACGCGTTGGAGGGCGAATGAAACTTCTCGCACTCCACCTGACAAACGTGCGCCGCTTTACCGGCAAACGGGCCTCAATCACTGGGATCGGCGACGGTATCACTGTGGTCTCAGAGGCCAATGAATTCGGCAAATCCACATTTTTCGACGCCATCCACGCGTTGTTTTTGGAAAAATACAGCTCCGCCGCAAAGCCGGTGAAATCGCTGCAACCCTATGCCAAAGGCGCGGTGGAAATCTCGGCGGATGTGGATACCGACGAGGGTCAGTTTCGCTTGGAAAAGCGATTTCTGAGCGGATCACGGGCGCGGGTCTCGCGCATTTCTGAGACGGGCCACACGACGCCGATTGCCCAAGACGACGAGGCCGAGCGCTGGATCGCCAAGCTGCTTGGCGCGGCCCAAGGCGGGCCAATGGGTTTGTTGTGGGTGCGCCAAGGTTTGATCGGCTTGGAGCCTGAAAGTGCCAAAGAAAAAACGGCACTGGTTGAGGCGCGCCGGGATCTGCTCAGCTCGGTTGCGGGTGAGATCGACACCATGACCGGTGGGCGGCGCATGGACCGCGTCATGAAACGGGTTGCGGAAAGTCTGGGCGCGATTACCACCGCCAGAGGCGGCGCGCGCGGTCCGTGGAAAGACGCGCAAAATGACATTGCCACGCTTGAGGCGGGGCTGACCGAAGTCGAGGGGCAAGTGAATAGGCTAAGCGCGTCGATTGCTGCGCGCAAACAGACCGAGCTTGCCCTTGGCCGCCTCAAAGACCCCGACGCAAATACCCGGCGCAAAGCAGCGCAAGAGGCCGCGCAAACCGCTTTTGACGAGGCCAAGGCCCACGCAGGGAAAATCACAGCGGCCCAGCAACAGCGCGATTTAGCGGCGGCCCACGCCAAGTCGGCCAAGGAAGAGCTGGATCGGTTTCTAGAGGCCCTCACCGCTTTGGAAACTGCGCAAACGCAAGAGGCGGCCTGTGCCCAAGAGGCGGCGGCGGCAAAGGCTGAACTGGCACGGCTTCAGACACTGCGCGATGATGCGGCGGCGGCGTTTCAGGCGGCGGATGCACAGCAAAAGCGCGCCCGCGCCTCTCTTGATCAGGCGCGCCGCTTTGCCGCAGCAAAACAGGCGCGTGAAACCGCCGCAACGCTGACCCAGCAGGTCGCGAAAGCCACTGAGGCAAAGCAAAGATTAGAGACCGCGCAGGCCAAGCTGGGGGCATCGAAAACCACGGCGAACTGGCTGACGCAGGTTGAAAGCGCTGCCGAGGCGCTGACAAAGGCCCAAACGGTGATGGCCACGCAATTAACCCGGCTGCAGGCCCGCTACGACGGGGCGGCGCGGGTGCGCGTGAATGGGGCAGAATTGGCCCCGGACGAGGCCGTGGCGCTTGAAGGGCAGACCGAAATTGATCTGCCGGGCATTGGCCGCCTGACGCTGGAGGCGCAAAACGCGAGTGCGCAGGACAAGCAGGCATTGGCGGATCGCAAGGCTGCGCTCGAGGTGCTGCTGGCGCAAGGCGGCACCGCGAATATCCAAGAGGCGCGCGCACAGGCCGAGGCGACGCGGCGGGCGGCGACGGAAGTTGAACTGGGGCAAACCATGCTAAAGACGCTCGCGCCCAACGGCCTGGACGCGCTTTCGGCGGCATTGGCCGAGGCAAAGCTGGCGGCGGCTGGCGCTGATGAGGCGTCTGATGCCCCGATTGCAGATTTAGAGGCGCAGTTGACCGCGCGTGATGCCAAAGCCCTGAACCTAAGCCAAAATTTGGCCGCGCTAGAGGCGGCGTTTGCGGCGGCGCGCGAGGCGCTGGTCAAGGCGGACACCCGCGCCGAAGAACTGCGCAAATCCTTTGAGCGCGCCCAAAGCGCTTGTGGTCCACCAGACGAGCGAGAGGCAACACGCAGTCGCTGCGCCCGCGCCGATGCGCAAACCGAAGAGGCGCTCAAGGGCGCGCAGGCGGCGTTGCAAGAGCTTGAGACCACCGCCCCCGATCTTGAGACCGCGCAGGCCGAATTGAAACGAGCAAAAGATGCGGTCACGATGGCGGCGGCGCAGCTTAGCGAGCAGGGCGCAAAACTTGCCGGGCTTACGTCCGAAATTAGCACCCTTGCAGGCAATGGCATCGAAGAGCGCCGCGACGAATTGGTCGGGCAACTGGCCACGGCCCGCGAGACCGAGCAGCGCTTTGCCCGCCAAGCCGAGGCGCTTACCCGGCTGCGCACGGCTTTGGACGATGAGCGCGCGGCGGCGCGAGAGACTTATTTTGGCCCGGTCCAAAAAGAGTTGCGGCCGCTTTTGTCCATTCTCCACGCCGACGCCGCCCTTGATTTTGACGGCGATAGCCTGCTGCCCACTGGGCTACGAAGGGACCAAGCCGAGGAAACCTTGGTCAATCTCTCGGGCGGGACCAAAGAGCAAATCGCTATTTTGACCCGCCTCGCCTTTGCACGGCTCTTTGCGCAGCAAGGACGGCAAATGCCGATTATCTTGGACGATGCTTTGGTTTATTCCGACGACGACCGGATCATCAAAATGTTTACCGCCCTGACCCGCGTGGCCCAAGGCCAGCAAATCATCGTCTTTTCTTGCCGCCAACTGGCGTTCCAAGACCTAGGCGGCGCGCGGCCCACCATCACGGTCACAGATGTCTAGGTGGCGCGCTTAAGCAGCGCTAGACAAAGCTTAGCGATTGGCGTTTGATGAGTGTGAAACTTGCACAGGAGCCTTGCCGTGACCCGCATTTTAACCCCTTCAATCGCATCACTCGCCTTGCTTGCCATGGCCTCAAGCGCCTTCGCTGGCGGCCACCTTTGCTGGGAGGGCAAGACCCTAACCGAAGGCCAACTGACCATCGCCACCGGGAACCCCGCCTATTACCCTTGGGTGCTCGATGATGCGCCCGAGGCGGGTCAGGGCTTTGAGGCCGCCGTTGCTTGGGCTGTGGCCGAACAGATGCAGGTGCCCGCAGAGGCGGTTGTCTGGACCCGCGCAGGCTTTGACGAGGCGATCCAGCCAGGGGTGAAGAACTTTGACATCAACTTGCAGCAGTTCTCGATCACCGAAGACCGCGACAAAGTTGTCGATTTCTCTGCGCCTTACTATTCCTCGGCCATGGCGGTTCTGACGACGCAAGCGGTGGTCGATGCGGGGGCGACGGCGACGATTGCATCGCTTAAGGGGCTTAAATGGGGCGCAGACGCCAATACCACCGCTGTGCCAATGCTGGCGGATTTGATCGGGCCTGAAAGCGATCCACTTTTGTACAACGACAACACCGATGTGACCGCCGCCATGCAGGCGGGCCAGATTGATGCGGCGCTGTTTGATTTGCCAACGGCGCTCTATCTGTCAGCGGTGGTGGTCGAGGGCGGCGCAATTCTGGGCCAATTCCCTGCGGATCGCACGGAAAATCCAGACCAGTTTGGGATGCTTATGGAAGAGGGTAGTGCTTTGAAAGCCTGCGTTGACGATGCGATTTTGGCCCTAAGTGCAAGCGGCAAGCTGGCCGAGATCGAAGCGAAATGGCTGGCAGAGGCCACGGGCGTGCCGGTCATCGAATGACACTCACTCCGGCGGGGCACCAACCGCGCCAAGGCAAGAGCAAATCAGGCCTCACCCGCCGCCAAGCCTATGAGCGGCGGCTGAGGCAGCGGTCGCTGATGATTGCGGGCGGATCGACCGCAGCGGTAATTCTGGCGCTCATCGTTCTGGTGCCCCTTGCGCCGGGCTGGACACGGGTGAAGGCCAGCTTTTTCAATGCCGAAGTTTTCGCCAAGACCTTTCCCAAGCTTTTGAATGCCTTTTTGCTCGATATCGCGATTTTTGCATGGTCCGTACCCCTGATCGCCGCCCTCGGAATGGCCATCGCGCTGGCCCGCGACGTGCGCAACCCAGTGCTTTATCCACTGCGGTTGTTCGGCGCGATTTATACCGATGTGTTTCGCGGGGTTCCGGTGGTGCTCGTGGTCTATCTGGTGGGGTTCGGCATCCCCGGTTTAGGACTGCCGCGCCCGTGGAATTCGCCCTATATTTGGGGGACCGTGGCGCTTGTTTTGACGTATTCAGCCTATGTCGCCGAGATTTTTCGTTCGGGCATCGAAAGCGTGCACCAATCCCAACGCAACGCGGCGCTCTCGCTGGGTCTATCCGGGGGCGACACCATGCGCTATGTGGTGCTGCCCCAAGCCATCCGTAGGGTGATCCCGGCCCAGATGAACATGCTCATTGCCTTGCAAAAAGACGTGGCGCTGCTGTCGTTTATCGGCCCCGTCGAGATTTTTCGCCAAGCTGGTGTTTTCAAATCGCTCTTGGCCAATTTCACACCCTATGTTGTCGCGGCCTGCATCTTTTTGGTCGTCACCATACCCGCCACAAGACTGGCCGATCACCTGATTGCCAAGCAAAACCGGGCGCGGTCATGAAGCTGCGGCTAGAGCGGGTCGAGAAATCTTTCGGCGGCACCCGCGTGCTTGACGGGATTTCGCTGGATGTGGCGCAGGGCGAAATGGTCTGCCTGATCGGCGCATCGGGCTCGGGCAAATCCACGCTTTTGCGCTGCATCAACCTGCTAGAGCCTCTAGATGATGGGGCGATTTGGCTTGATGGCACGGACATCGCTGAGCCCGCGCTTGACCCGCAACCAATCCGCCAACGCATCGGCATTGTGTTTCAGTCTTTCAACCTGTTTCCCCATATGACCGCCGCGCAAAACGTGATGCTGGCCCCCCGCCGCATTCGGGGTCAATCAACCAGCGACCTGCAGCCCGAAATCACCGCCCTTTTCGAGCGCTTCGGGCTGGCCGATCGGATGTCGCACTACCCCGACCAACTCTCAGGCGGCCAACAACAACGCGTCGCCATCATTCGCGCCCTAGCGATGCGCCCCGAGATCATGCTCTTTGACGAAATCACTTCGGCGCTCGACCCGGAACTGGTGGCGGAGGTGCTAGAGGTTCTGCGCAAACTGCGCGCTGACGGGATGACGATGATTTTGGCGACCCATGAAATGGCCTTTGCGCGCGAGGTCGCGGATCGGGTTTGTTTTCTGGATAGGGGCCAGATTTTGGAAAGCGGTCCTGCTGCCGAGATTTTCAATGCGCCGCGAGAGGCCCGCACTAGGGATTTTCTGGCGAGGATTTTATAGCGGCGAAAACAGCCGAAAATGGGAATATTGACAAAATTGTGGACAGCATAGAATTTTCTATTAACGTGATAGTGCAATAAAAATTAACATTAACTTAGTCTTTTTGGAGATTTACATGACCGATATTGATGAAAAACAAATAATCTATGTTCAAGCAAAGCGCCCTGGCATGGTGATGGGAATTATCGCCGTGATTTTGGCGATCCTCGGATTTCTTACATTTGCGATCCTTTTTGTCCCCTTTGCCATCATTTTTGCGGCCATTGGCCTATTCATCGCTGTTAAAAATGCCAATGGCGCAGCTATTGGTGTGAACATTCTGGCATGGATCCTGATCGTTGTTGATTTTATCGTTAGCCCGTCTTTGTGGGTGTTGATCGGTCTGGCCGCCAGCTAGCTTGAAAAGCAAACGCGGCGAATTCGGAAATCCGCCGCGTTGCACTGTTAGTGACTGGAGAATTCAGCGACTAAAGAATGAAGTCGCTCTCGTCGATGTTCA
The DNA here is from genome assembly GCA_964384315.1 of uncultured Rhodobacterales bacterium. Taxonomy (GTDB): domain Bacteria; phylum Pseudomonadota; class Alphaproteobacteria; order Rhodobacterales; family Rhodobacteraceae; genus CAYLLD01. The sequence continues at coordinate 6,492 of CAYLLD010000053.1, forward strand.
TCTTGTTCATGCCGCGCACGTGGATCGCATCGCCGTCGCCAAGCTCAATCTGGCTTGATTTCCAGCCAATGTGGGTCAAATCCTTGACCTCCTGAAAACTGGCAAAGCCATAGTCACTAAGGTCGATTTTATCGCGTCCGTCGATGAAATCGGCAAAGTGGTCGTGCCCGTCACCTTGTTCATAAACGAAGATGTCGCGGCCCCAGCCCGAATAAATGACGTCGTGACCTGCGCCACCGGTGATCTCGTCGTTGCCAGCGCCGCCATAGAGACGGTCATTGCCATCACCGCCAAAGATCATGTCATCGCCGCGCTCGCCAAAGATCTTGTCGTTGCCGGTGCCGCCAAATACCACATCGTTACCATCGCCGGTGCTAATCTGGTCATTGCCGCCATTGCCGTCCACGAAGTCATTATCGCGCCCGGTTGAGATATGGTTGGCATCGTTCGACGCGATGATGAAATCCACGTCGTTGGTGCCATCCGACTGCAGAATATCCGCAGGCAGCAGCACACCGTCGATGACATGCACAACGCCATTCGATGCCGCGATATCCGTGGCCACAATCCCCGCGTTCGGCAAGTCTGGGTCTGCATCCACGAGGCTCGCCCCATCGACCCCAAGATTAACCCCAGACAGGGTCGAGATCGACGTCGCAGAAAGCACATCCCCCGAACTCAAGGCACTCGGCGACACATGGGTGGTCAGAATGGTCGACAAAAGCGGGATCGGATCGCCCGCGTTCAACAGGCTCAGCGCTTCAACAATATAGCCAAAGGCCCCCGTCTCGTCGTCGCCCTCAAACCCAAGCGCCTTGGCGGTGGCGATAAAGGCGGCATCGGTCGGGGCAAAGGCCGTGAGGCTCACCGTTTCGTCATCCAGCGCATCCACCAAATTTGCAGCCTGCAGCGCATTGAGCAGCATGTCGAAATCAGTGTTGTCCCCGTCAAACGTGCCTCCACTGGCCGCAACAATGCCCGAAATTGTCGAGAGCGGCTCAGGAGTAGGCTCAGGCTCATTGCCCGGGATATCGATGGGCAAAAGAACCCGGTCGATCACATGGACGATACCGTTAGAGGCGTCGATATCCGTGCTTACCAGCGTGGGGTCCATAAGATCAGGCTCTTGGTCGATCAGCATCGCACCGTTGTTGCCAATGGTGCCCCCTTGCAGGGTCGTCACACTGCCCGCCGCGCCGATGTCAGCCGCAGTCTGGGTCCCGCCCGAAACATGATAAAGCAGCACATCGCGGAGCGTTTCCGCAGGCAAAGCGCCGACGATAAAGGTGGTCACAGCGGTGGTGTCGGCGGTGTCGCCAGTAAAGCCGAGATCAGCGGCAAGCTGGCCGAATGCCGCATTTGTTGGGGCAAAGACGGTGACATCGGTTTCCGCGGCACCAAGCGTATCCACCAGACCCGCGCCCAGCGCGCCGTCCACGTAAGAAAGAGCCGCCACGAGGATCGAGAAATTCGCATCTCCAGCGGCAATATCCGCAATGCTCGGTTTGGCAGGCTCAGGCTCATTGCCCGGAATGTCGATGGGCAAGAGAACCCGGTCGATCACATGGACGATACCGTTAGAGGCGTCGATATCCGTGCTTACCAGCGTGGGGTCCATAAGATCAGGCTCTTGGTCGATCAGCATCGCACCGTTGTTGCCAATGGTGCCCCCTTGCAGGGTCGTCACACTGCCCGCCGCGCCGATGTCAGCCGCAGTCTGGGTCCCGCCCGAAACATGATAAAGCAGCACATCGCGGAGCGTTTCCGCAGGCAAAGCGCCGACGATAAAGGTGGTCACAGCGGTGGTGTCGGCGGTGTCGCCAGTAAAGCCGAGATCAGCGGCAAGCTGGCCGAATGCCGCATTTGTTGGGGCAAAGACGGTGACATCGGTTTCCGCGGCACCAAGCGTATCCACCAGACCCGCGCCCAGCGCGCCGTCCACATACTGCAACGCGCTTACCAAAATTGAAAAATCAGGGTTGCCAGTAGCGATGCCCACAATTGTTGGCACGGGTGGCGGTGCTGGCACAACCGGCTCCGGCTTAATCACGTCGAAACGGTCAATGATCCATTGGAAGAGTTTGAACTTAAAATTGTAGTAAGACATGAAGTCCCCCTATTGGTTTCAAATTAGTGAGCGATTGATAAACGCTTTCTTGCGGGGTCTACGTCGATGCCTGACACGCGGATCAATAGAATTTTGCAATAAAAATATTTGACCATTTGAGAACTCGAGCTATCGCGCGAGGCTTTCGCGCCTGGGCATCACGTTTAGTTGATGACACGTCTGGCTAGACGTTGCGGCTGTGTAATTTGCAGCCATGCAAAGAAACTCCATCAATGTGATCGATGCAGGCATTGCGAGTGCTGCGCTTGCCGGGAGGCTGTGGTTCGGACAGGTTGCCCCAGCCTTCGCCATCGCGACGTCATTCAGGTCTGCGTGTATTTGTTTGTAGCTCTGGAAATTTGTCTTTGTATAATTTGGAAAACGCAAAGAGGCCAAAAATGAAAAAGACTGATCTTCTCGTCATTGGTACCTACCCCGAATGTGACAGCGTGCCCATGAAGGATGCCTATACCATATGGGCGATGCCACAAGACGGCGCGCCGGATCATCTTCCTGCCGCGGCCTTTGAGGCCATCCGCGCCATCGCCTTTCGCGGTCACTCTCATTTGGGTGCCGAGGTTATGGACCGTTTTCCAAACTTGGGCATGATCGCAAATTTTGGGGTCGGCTATGATACAATCGACGTGGCCCATGCGGTGTCACGGGGGATTTTGGTCTCAAACACCCCTGACATTTTGACAGAGGATGTGGCGGATTTGGCAATCGGCATGATGATTGCGTGGTCCCGTGACATTCCCGGCGCGCAAGAGTGGATGCAATCCGGTGCATGGGCCAAACAGGGCGACTACAAACTGCAACGCAAAGTTTCTGGGAAACGCGCGGGCATCGTCGGACTTGGCCGCATCGGCCGCGCCGTCGCTGAACGGCTGGTGCCGTTTAACATAGATGTCAGCTATTTCTCACGTGCCCCAAAAGAGACGCCTGGCTGGACGCATTTCGGCGATATCGTGGAATTGGCGGCAGCGGTCGATCTGCTATTCATCTGCGTGTCAGGCGGCCCCCAAACGCGCAATCTCATCGGTGCTGATGCATTGAAAGCACTGGGCGATACGGGTGTATTGATCAACATCTCGCGCGGAACGACGGTTGACGAAGACGCCTTGCTGAGCGCTCTAGAAAACGAGCAAATTGCCGGTGCAGCCTTGGACGTGTTTTTGAATGAGCCTAAGATTAATCCGAGGTTTTTGACGCTCAAGAACGTCTTACTCCAACCGCATCAGTCCTCTGGAACAGTTGAAACCAGAATGGCGATGGGAGAACTTCAGCGCGCAAATTTGGCTGCCTTTTTCAACGGCTCACCTCTGGTGACACCAGTCCCGGAGTGCGCATAACGCCTCTTGCGCGCTTCGAACAGCCATAGCGTGTTATCGATTTCATCCTAACCTTATGTCAGGGTACGCTTTTCGCTGTTTCGCCGACGACTTGATCCGATCGCCGTAGCGGAAAATCCAATGGCCAAGACCACAATGCAGATTTGGAGGAGTTGTTCATACTTGTGCCCCTCATAAAGCACGCTCTTGGCCCAGCTGGTTTCGCGGGCAAAATAGAGCGTCGCGCCCACAACTGCGGCCCAGAAGCTTGCAAGATAGGCCCAAAGACTAACGGCGCGGTCAAAGAAAAGCCCGGCGAGCAAAATGGGCGTCAAAAACATCGATGCAGTGCCCGACACCGCAACCGCATCGAACAGCGTTTGATTGCCCCACAAGGTCAGCAAAGCCCCAAGACCAGCAACGACCACCATCGCCAACCGGCCGCCCAATAAGCTGTGTTTCGCCATCCCCAATTCTGCCGCGGCCAAACGCGCCGATGAGGCAAGCGCTGAATCGAGTGTTGAGAGCGCGGAGACCAGCAAAGAGACCATCAGCGCGGCAAAAACCCAGCTTGGTAGAAAACCTGCCCAGGTGCCGATCAACTGCGTATCGTAAGTTGCCCCGCCCAGCGCTGCTTGAATTCCGAAAAACCCAAAGCCCATAATGCAAAGCGTCGAAATCCAAAACGCATGCAAAAAGCTTTTGCGGGTTGTGTCCTCATCGGAGAGAAACCCACGGTCCATCATGACCGGATCATGGGCCGGATAGGAAAAAACTTGCAAAAATGCGACCAGAAGCAGCACCCATCCGTTGTACTGACCTGAAACGCCCTGAGCTGACAGGGTGGCTGTGAGACTGAAGCTAGGCATTGAGACCAGCGCGACAAAAGCGGCACCAAAGACCACCAGAAAAATCACCATTTGGATGACATCCGTGCGCAGGGCGGCACTCAGCCCACCCCAGCTTGAATAGACCAACACAAGACCCGTGACGACCAAAATCGCGAGGTTTTTTTGATCGGAAAACTCGGGCAAAACCGCCACAAAGATCAGCCCGACGACGATCAAATTGGCAAAAATCTCGGACAAGAGCCGCAGGGAAATCACGAGGTTGTAACAGCCTTGACCAACCGCCCCGAAATGCGCGCCCAGCCAATCTTGAACCGATCCCGCGCCCGAGGCCCGCAATCGGGCCACGATCAACCCGCCGGTCAGGAACGATCCGTAATAGGCGCTATATGCCAGCACGCCTGCGATGCCGTAGTAGTAACCGAGTATCGCGGAATTCATCAAAGATCGTGCAAAAATCCACGTCGTGACTTGGCTCAAAACCAGCGTCCACAGCCCCGGCGGTGTGCCGTCCGCATTCAGCCCGCCAAAGAAACCGTCCTTTGTGATCCGACGGGGTGTCATGACCAATGTCACGGCGATGATGATGGCAAAAGCGCCAAAAATAACGGCGGGTTGCATGGCGGGTCTCCTTGGCGTCCGTTTAAATCAGGCCGGTCTAAGATAAGTCGGTCTAAGTTAACCCGTGTTTCGGGCTAAAGTGTCGGCTATCAGCGCGGGTTGCAAGCCGCACTACAATTGTCCGTGAATGGCCCGCCACACTAGCAATACGGCTTGTTTGTACGTCGATCCTGACGCAGTCTTGTGACGCGATGAGGGGAAGCAGAATGAACTTTCAAGACTTGGGACAACTTGAGGGCGAGCTTTTGATTTTTGGCGGCCCTTATTCCAATCTGCACGCATTGAAGGCGCTTGACCAGATCGCGGCGGATTTTCCTGCCCAAAACGTCATTTGCACTGGCGACGTCGTGGCCTATTGCGCCGATCCAGCGGCTTGCGTGGCTTTGATCCGGGCGCGGGGCTGGAACGTGGTCGCGGGCAATTGCGAGCGTCAATTGCAGGTCGGCGCAGATGATTGCGGGTGCGGGTTCGAAGATGGCAGCGTTTGCGAGATGCTCTCGCGTGATTGGTACGCATTTTCAAAGTCCCGGATTAATGCCGAGGACAGGGCGTGGATGGCGGGCCTGCCTGACGGCGTAACATTTGATTACGGCGGGCAGCGGCACGCGGTGCTGCATGGCGGGGCCACAGATGTCGCTGCCTTTGTTTGGCCAACCAGCCCTACGGCGGTATTTGAGGCAGAGGTTGCTGCCATTGGGACACCCATTGACGTTGTGATTGGTGGTCATTGTGGCATTGCTTTCGAAAAGCAGGTTGCTGGTGTTACCTGGTTCAATGCAGGTGTGATTGGGATGCCGCCCCACGATGGTCACCCGCAAACTCGATATGGTGTGCGAACAAAACAAGGGTTTCGCGTCGAAACTCTTGACTACGATTATAAAGGAGCTGCCGCCGCGATGAGAGCCTCTGGGCTAAGCGGGGGGTATGACCGCTCACTTGTCAGCGGACATTGGCCAAGCGAGCAAGTCCTGCCAATTGAAATGCGCAGGCAAACATTGGCATGAAACCTAAAATGCCCGACTTATTTGTAAAACTCTAACAAGAAGCCAGCAGGCGACGCGCCTCAAGAACAGATCAACGATATATGTGATCTCGGCGTTTTATAAGCCGCGTTCGCCCCTAGTTTACTCAAAACGAATTGTCGAAAGCCATTCATTATAAAGCGCAAGTTCAGTCCCGCTCAATTGGCTGGGCAGACAATCAAGGTACTCGCTAACCAATGTTCCAACCTGTTCGGGCGTGTCCAACCACTGATTGACGCCGCGGTTCGTCACCCGGCGCGGAAAATGTTTCCCCTGCACTTCAGCAAATGCGATGTCAGCAATCGCGCGGTAGTGATTTGCAACAAAAACAGGGCCGCTATTGGCTCGGACATTCTGGCACTCCAAAATCTCCGCCATATCTCTCACGCCGAGGTCTCCAAGCGATGGGGTCGTATCGATCTCCATGCCGTGCCCGGCAAGTGACGCAGACCTTCGCGGCTCGTCGGCCGCGCAAAAGAAGGACACTAGAAAATGCCAATCACCGGTATCTTCGCCCGGTGCACGTAAATTCAAAGCACAGTTGAATGAAATATAGCGCTGCGGTGTTGTGGACGGGATTTCAATCGGCTGCAATTGGGGTGAAATCATATTCCGTAATCCCGTAGGCTATGCAGTGAGAAAGTCTAAAACAGTGCGATTGAACTCAACTGGTTTCTCAATGTTCGACAAATGCGCAGCCTCAGCGATGACAATTTTCTGGGCGCCAGAGATTTCCTTTACCAATACGAGCCCCTGTTCGGGTGTACAGGCGGGATCATTCTCGCCGATGACCACGAGACTTTCTGCGGCGATGTCTTTCAATATATGCGTTTGGCTCATATCGCGCACGGCCGAAGCGCAAGCGATATAGCCGTCAGCGCCTGTGTCCCTGATCATGCCTTCTACAAAGCCAACAGCAGCAGGAGAGTGTTGCACGAAGGGCGAGGTGAACCAACGTTGGATCGTATTGGCAACTAGGCCCTCAATCCCATCCCGTTTGGCAATGGCAATTCGCTCGTTCCACATTTCGACCGTCGGCATTTCAGATGCTGTGTTGCACAGCACCAAGCGCTGCACGAGATCAGGGCGTGACACCGCCAGTTGCTGGCCAATCATGCCACCCATTGAAAGCCCAAGAAAATGCACAGAGCCAATATCCAGTGCCTCGATCAAGGCAGCGGCATCCTCGGCCAGCAACGCGATGGTATAGGGGCCAGCGCTCGATTCACTTGCACCATGCCCTCGTGTGTCATAGCGCAAGACACGAAACCTGCTTGTAAATGCGGTCATTTGGGGATCCCACATTCTGTGGGTCGACATCAAGCTATTGGACAGCATGAGAACAGGGCCATCGACCGGACCGTCAAACCGATAAGCAATATTCGCCCCGTTTACTCTTACAAACTCAAGATCGTTTGGCATGGGTCTTCTCCGGCTTGAAAATATCCTTGGCCCCTAGGGCGATCTTCAAGCCTCGTATGGCTAGGCCGGATTATCAATCAAGAATTTATACGAGAGGCCGGGCTCTTATTGGCCAATCTAAGATTGGACCAACTTGGGCCTATGCTTTCGCAGTGGCCCTAGCCCAAAAGGGTCTTTCGCAAAGACAAGGCATTGTGTTGGGACTTGTGAGACATAATCCCCACAATCCCCCGTGGGGCATAAAGCGCAAAGAGCATGGCCACCACGCCAATGCCAGCCAGATACCAAGCGCCGAAATCTCCGAAAAACTCTTGCAATGCAAAGAAAAGGACTGCGCCCAATACCGGGCCGATAAAGCTGCCCAAGCCCCCGACAAGCACCATGAACAACATAAAAATAGACCAGTTAATGCCGAAAGATGTGCGGGGCTGAAAGGTGATGGCGCTGGCCAGCCAGAGCGTGCCTGCAAGCCCACAACCGACCGCCGAGACGATAAAAACCACCCGTTTGACACGCATTGTGCTGACGCCCAGCGATGCTGCGGCCTCTTCGTCATCTCGGATGGCTTGGCTTTCACTGCCCAAACGCCCGTTCAAGAGAATAAAGCTGAAGACAAGCGATGCCACAGCGGCTGCCAGCGCCATCAGAAAAATCGTGTTGCGCCGCAGGTCAGGGTCAATCGCATTGAGCGCGACCAATGAGCGACCCGTTTCTCCTTGCACCAAAGGGTCAAACATAATCACCGAGCGGATCGTTTCGGCAATCACCCACATGGCCACCGCAAACTCTGCGGGTTTCAAGCGCAATACAAACCAAGACATGGGCCATGCCACGATCACGATAAGAGGAGCGGCCAGCACGACGGCCAAAAATGGGTGCATCCCGCCTTCGACCAAGCGCAGCATGAAATAGCCGCCCAGCCCTATAAACGCCTGTTGTCCGACCGAGATCAGGCCCGCATAGCCCGCCAGCAAGTTCCACATCACCGCCATGATTACGAGGACCATAAGGAAAGTGAGTTTGTCGATGACAAGCGCAGAGCCAAACAACGGCAAAAGGGCGAGCACCAGAACGACGAGCGCAAAAAGACCAATAAGGATTGTGTCAGCCTTTGGCTGCGGGGCGAGTTGGAAAGCCGGGGTCATGTTTGCTCCTTGGGTGTGATCGGGTCAGGATATGCGCGCGGGTTGCGCAATGCTTGGGCAAGGCTGGTACGCCACCCCCCGCGCGCAACGCTCCAATCGCGGCTAATGCGGTAGATGAGAACGGCCAGAAAAACCAAATGCCCGGTCAAGATAGAGGCTTGGTTTGAGATCAACCCGCCCAAAGCTTGGCTCAGCCCCAAGACAATGCCGCCGATTAGCGTGCCGCCAAGCGAGCCAATGCCGCCGATCACCACGGCCTCGAAGGCAAAGATCAGCTGCGCAGGCCCCGAATAGGGTGTCACTTGCGAGCGCATGGCCAGAAACACACCCGCCAAGGCCGCCAAAGTGACCGCAAGCGAGGTCGCAGCACGGTGCGCACGGCGCGCATCCACGCCGCACATCTGCGCGGCCTCCGGATCAGCCGCCGTGGCGCGGATCGCCCGCCCCAGCTTGGTCCGCTTTAGCATCAGATGCAGCGCGCCGATGATCGCCACCGCTGCGGCGAAAATAATAACCGGCAATTGCCCAAGGATGATCCCGCCGGGCAAAACCCAGCTGGCCCAAGCCAAATTGCCAATGGCCGCCCCAAGCGAGCGCGTGTCCGAGCCCCAAATTCCGAACATCCCGTTCTGAAGCGCCGCCCCAAGGCCGATTGTCACGAGGATCGGCAGCAAAAAGCCGCCCTTCATGGCCCGCTCAAACAGGACGCCGTGCATGATCCAGCCCAAAGCCGCCATCACGGGCAGCATGATCGCAATGGCCCAGATCACCGGCAGCCCTAAGACTTGCACAAGGCTTAAGGTCACGAAAGCGCCCAGCACCGCCAGATCGCCGTGGGCGAGGTTGATAAAGCGCACAACCCCCACCATCAGCGACAGGCCCGCCGCGATGATCGCGTAATAGCCGCCCAGCAGCACCCCTTGGATGATCGCTTGCAAAATGTTGTCAAACATCAGCCGGCTCCTTGTCTTTGATGCCGAAATAGGCGGCAGTGATTTGCTCATGGGTGAAGGCGTCGGGGGGGCCGTGCAGCGCGGTCTGCCCCTCGGCCATCACCAGCACGCGATCCGCAAAATCGCGGGCGCGGCCCAAGTCTTGTTCAACCACCACCATGGTCATCTCGCGCGCCGCTTTGATCGCGCCAAGCGAGCGGTAAACGCCCTCAATCGCCGCCGGTGACAGGCCCAGCGAGACCTCATCGAGCAGCAGCACATCCGGATTGGCCAAAAGCGCCCGCCCAATGGCCGCCGCCTGCCGTTGCCCGCCCGACAGGCCCCCTGCCGGTTTGTCGATGAGGGGCTGCAATTGCTCAAAGGCCTCAAGCACTTTGGCGAGGGTCCAAGCGCCCTTGCGCCCGTTCTCTGCCGCGATCAACAGGTTCTCGCGCACGGTCAGATCGGCGAACAACCGACGCCCCTCGGGCGACATGGCGATGCCGCTGCGCACCCGCTCAAAGGTCCGCGCGGCGGTCACGTCCTTGCCGTTCAGCTTGATCACCCCCGCAGAGGGCCGATGCGCCCCCGCAATCGCGCGCATGAGCGTGGTTTTCCCCGCCCCATTGGCACCAATCACGCAAAGCACTTGGCCCTTGTCCAGATCAAATGAAATCCCGCGCACAGCCGATAGCAGCCCGTGGTGACACTCTAGATTTTCGACGTTCAAAACACTCATTCCGGCGCACTTCCCAAATAGGCGCTGCGCACATCCGCGTTTTCCATCACCTCGCGGGGGTCGCCCTCGGCGAGCACCCTGCCCTCGGCCATACAAACCAACCGCCCGACGACCTTCAAAAGCGCGTGCAAAATATGCTCGATCCACACGATGGTCATGCCGCCCTTGTGCAGAGTGTCCATCATCTCAATCAGCTGCTCCAACTCGGCCTCGGTCAACCCGCCGCCGATCTCATCAAGCAAAACCACCGACGGCGAGGTCGCCAGCGCGCGCGCCACCTCAAGCCGTTTGCGGTCCAAAAGCCCCATGGCCGCCGCAGGTTTATTCGCCGCATCCAAGAGCCCGGTTTTCAACAGAACTTGCGCGGCGAAATCCACGCCCTCGGGCTCATCCATGCCGCCCCCAGCCCGCGCAGCAACCAGCACATTCTCAAAGACCGTCATGCCCAAAAACGGCCGCGGCACCTGATAGGTCCGCGCGATGCCCAGCCCGTTGCGGACCTCGGGGCTGTCGTTTGTCACGTCGCGCCCCCGAAAAAGAACGCGCCCGTCGCTCACTGGAAACGTGCCCGCCAAGGCCCCAAAAAGCGTGGTCTTGCCCGCGCCATTAGGCCCCACAATGCCCACAGCCTCGCCGCGCGAGACGTGAAAAGACACCTGATCCAGCGCCTTCAAGCTGCCGTAGCGCTTGTCCAGACCTCGGGCGGCCAATTCAATCGTATCGGATGTCGTATCCAGCATTGCGGTCCTCCC
>CAYLLD010000054.1:0-17334 GCA_964384315.1 uncultured Rhodobacterales bacterium
ACCCGCTGGGGCAGGGCTTTTCGGTGTCTGCCGGTATCGTATCGGCCCGCAACCGGAGCCTGCGTGGAAATTATGACGATTTCATCCAAACCGATGCGGCTATCAACCGGGGTAACTCCGGTGGCCCGTTGTTTAACATGGATGGCGACGTGATTGGCGTGAACACTGCGATCCTGTCACCCAATGGTGGCTCGATTGGCATTGGCTTTTCGATGTCTTCTGCCGTGGTGAAAAACGTCGTGAACCAGCTTCAGGAGTTTGGCGAAACCCGCCGCGGTTGGCTTGGTGTGCGTATTCAGGACGTGACGGATGACATGGCCGAGGCCATTGGTCTTGCAGCAGCAACCGGCGCGATGGTCACTGAAGTGCCAGACGGGCCTGCCAAAGAAGGCGGCGTACTTGCAGGTGATGTGATCCAGACATTCGATGGCAAAGCGGTCGAGAATGTGCGCGAACTTGTGCGCATCGTCGGTGATACCGATGCCGAAAAGACCGTCGATGTGGTTGTGTTCCGCAACAGCGCTGAAGAAACGCTCAAGGTGACCATTGGGCGGCTTGAAGAAGAAGTTCAGGTCAATGCTGCAGTAAAAGCACCGGTCAGCGACCCTGTTGTGGAAGATGTTATTGGCATGAAGCTCTCATCGCTTACGGATGAGGCGCGCAAGACCTTCAACCTGAACAAAAGCGCTGAAGGCGTGGTTGTGATGGAAGTCGATGAAGCTTCTGAGGCCTTTGAAAAGGGTATGCGTTCTGGTGATCTGATCGTTGAGATTGCACAGGAAGCCGTGGCAACACCCAAGGACATCTCCGAGCGTATGGAGGCAGCCGTTGAGGCTGGTCGCCGCTCTATCCTGCTGCTGGTACGTCGTGACGGACAGCCACGCTTTGTTGCGCTGAACCCCGCAGGCTAAGCAGAGATCTCAGACATAAAAAAGCCCCGGTTGCCTGCGCAACCGGGGCTTTTTCTTTGAAGTCAGATCAACGGATCAGATGGCAAGCCCAAGCTTGCGCGCACTGTCAAGCGACAGAACATCACTCTGGCCGTTCTGGTAGCCGTTGATGGCTGTGCGCGTAAGCGGTCCGATCACACCATCAATCGGTCCTTTGTAGAACCCACGGGTTTCAAGCGCGCGCTGCAATGTTCGCACAACATCCGGCGTGGCATTCACATCGCAAAGCACCTGGGTCCAGACGGTTGAACCTTCGGACACCAGAACCCGCTTTTCTTCGTTCTTGAACGTGGCAGGCACCGGAATTTCAACCACGCGCTCAGGCTGGTCAATCACCCGCTTTGTCACTGTCTTGGTAACCGCAGGGACCGGAATGTTGCGCACGGATGCGGGCTGATCAATCACGCGAACCTCAACCGTTTTGAATTCGGCTGGAACCGGGGATCACCTCTAGCATGGCATCAATCGCGGCATTGCCCTTGAGCCAAGGATCGTCGAGCCACTCGTCCCACGAGTAAAGCGAGGAATAAATCTCGCGGCTGTGGTGCAAACCAGGCAGACGAAACCACGAGCCGATGCTGTCGTCTTTAACGCGCTTGGGAAAGGTTTCGGGCTCTTCCTCAAGCCCCACCGCCTCCCAGCCCGAGACGATCGCTTTCACATAGGCGAAGACATCCTCGGTCGGGGCAGGCTCGGCGAGCAAAACCCAGATGTGAAACCCGCCATAGCCGTTCGAGTTGAACAGCATCGGGTCATAGCCCTTGGCCTGAAACGTCTTGCACCACGTCAGCGCCGCATTGAGATTGCGCCGCGCGTGATCCTCGGCGCCCACGGCGCTTTCGTCGTGCAAATCAATATCGATGGCAAACCAACGCGAGGTGGTCTCTTTTGATTTCGCATGAAGCCCGATGAGCTGCGGTTTTCGCCCTTGGCGCGAGGCAAAATGGCGGGTCAATTTATCGAGCGTCACCATGTCAGGGCCGCGCTTATCCTTGATCGGCAAGGTCATCGCTTTGTAGCTGCGCCCAGAGCGGCGGCGCTCGGCGGGGGTCAAAACCGAGTACTGCCCCCAGACGTCGAGCCGGTTCGCCAATTGCGCCATAGCCCAATCCGCCAACTCGCCCGCGCGCGCTGCCCATTCCTCGCCAATAATGTCGTGTTCGCTGCCCACGCTCGCAAAACTCGCAACTGCCCCGCCCTCGATTTACCGCCAATTTGCACAAGTTAAAAGCGGCCCCTGCAAGCGCCGACGCAATCTGGCGTTTGAACTTGGCCGCGATCTGCGTCAATAGATGCCAAGGTCCATAAAAGCATCCCCAAGAAAGGCCCGCCGATGGATATGGCTCAGGAAAAAGCGCGTGCCGCTGGCTGGTTTAGCGAGTTGCAGACGCAGATTTGCGCGCGATTTGAGGCGCTTGATGCCCTTGGCGGCGACAATCCCGGCCGGTTTGAGCGCAAGGCGACCAGCCGTGATGGCGGCGGTGGTGGCACCATGGCGATGATGAAGGGTCAGGTCTTCGAAAAGGTTGGCGTGAATGTCTCCGAGGTGCACGGCACCTTGTCCGAGGCGGCCCGCACGTCGATGGCGGCGCGGGTCGAGGGGCTGGATGATGATCCGCGCTTTTGGGCGGCGGGCATTTCGCTGGTGGCGCATATGCATTCGCCCAAAGTGCCGGCGGTGCACATGAACACGCGCATGTTTTGGACGCCCAAGGCTTGGTGGTTTGGCGGCGGCTCTGATCTGAACCCGATGGTTGAGGTCGCTGAGGACACGGCGCATTTTCATGGCGCGCTCAAAACCGCCTGCGACGCCCATGATCCGGCGTTTTATCCCAAATACAAAGCTTGGGCCGACGATTATTTTATGATCCGTCACCGCAATGAGGCACGCGGGGTCGGCGGCATCTTTTATGATGATCACAATTCGGGTGATTGGGCGGCGGATTTCGCCTTTACCCAAGACGTGGGGCGCGCGTTTTTGACCGCCTATGTGCCTCTGATCGAGCGCCACATGAACGAGCCATGGACCGAGGCCGATCGCGACTGGCAGCTGTTCAAACGCGGCCGCTACGCCGAGTTTAACCTTGTCTGGGATCGCGGCACAAAATTTGGCCTGCAATCCGGTCACAATATCGAGGCGGTGCTTATGTCGATGCCCCCTGTGGCGGCTTGGCCATGAGCGGGTCCATCAAAGCGCCGTTGCGCATCGGAACACGCGGCTCGCCGCTGGCGCTGGCGCAGGCGCGCGAGGTGGCCAAAGAGCTATGCGAGGCCCATGATTTGGCGCCCGATGCGGTGTCGATTGAGGTGATCAAAACCAGCGGCGACCTCATTCAGGATCGCCCCTTGTCCGAGGTTGGCGGCAAGGGTCTGTTCACCAAAGAGCTAGAGCGCGCCTTGGCGGATGGCCAGATTGACATGGCTGTACACTCCATGAAGGACGTGCCGACGCAGCTTCAAGACGGGCATTGCATTGGCGCTGTTTTGCCCCGCGAGGATGTGCATGATGCCCTCGTTAGTCATCATTTTGGCGCGATTGCTGACCTGCCCCAAGGCGCGGTGTTTGGCACCTCGTCTTTGCGTCGACGTGCCCAGCTTTTAGCGTTGCGGCCCGATCTGCAGATGGTTGAGTTTCGCGGCAATGTGCAGACCCGCCTTAAAAAGCTGACGGATGGCGTGGCGGTTGCAACGATCTTGGCCCGCGCGGGCCTGAACCGCCTTGGCCAGCAGGATTTGGGCACGACTTTACCAAGCGATGTGCTCTTGCCCGCGATTGCCCAAGGCGCCGTGGGGATCGAGCATTTAACTGCCCGCAGTGATCTACAATCGGTTCTTGAGCCGCTGCATCACGAGGAAACCGGCCTACGCATTGGCGCAGAGCGGGCGTTTTTGCGCCAGTTAGACGGGTCTTGCCGCACACCAATTGCCGGATTGGCCCAGATCATCGATGGCCGCCTGAAATTTCGCGGCGAAGTTCTAAGCCCCGATGGCAGCCAAGTTATGAAGGTGTCCCGAGACGGCGCGCGGGATGACGCGGCCGCCCTAGGTACGGACGCAGGCGCGGAATTGCTAAGTCGGGGCAGTGCCAAATTGTTCTAAGACTAGCCGCGAATGGCCTTGAGCAGCACATCCACATTGGCAGGGTCCGCTTGCGGCGTGATCCCGTGGCCCAGATTGAAAATATGCGGCCCAGCCGACAGCCCGTCGCGAATGGTTTTGGCCGCGTCGATCAAAGGCTGACCGCCGGTAACCATCAAGAGCGGATCAAGATTGCCCTGAACGCAAACTTTGCTCTGCAAACGCGCGGCATCCGCAAGGTTTACACCGGTGTCAATCGCCAGCCCTTGCACATCCACCGCATCGGCAAACCGCGCATAGCCCATCCCAGCACCACGGGGAAATCCGATGATCGGAATATCGCCGTGCAGCTTGCGCAAAGCGGCCACGATCTTTTGGGTCGGCTCAATTGTGCAGCGCTCAAACAACGGGCCAGGCAGCGCGCCCGCCCAACTATCAAAGAGTTTTACGACCTCTGCACCTGCCTCAATCTGTTTGGAAAGATAGGCAATCGTGGCCTCGGTGATGCGGTCCAAAAGCGCGAAAAACACCTCGGGTTGCTCATAGGCAAGACGTTTTGCAGGGGCCTGATCCGGCGTGCCCTGCCCCGCGATCATATAAGTTGCCACGGTCCAAGGCGCGCCAGCAAAACCGATCAGCGTGGTTTCCGCGGGCAGCTCAGAGCGCAGAATTTTCACTGTCTCGTAAATCGGCGAGAGCGTTTCATGGACGTCGCTGGCAGGTTTCAACCGCGCAAAATCAGCGGCATTTTCGATCTTAGACAGGCGCGGCCCCTCGCCGGTGACGAACCATAAATCCGCCCCAAGCGCTTGGGGGATCAGGAGAATATCCGCAAAGAGGATCGCCGCATCAAAGCCAAAGCGCCGGATCGGCTGCAGGGTGACCTCGGCGGCCAATTCGGGGTTGTAGCAAAGATCAAGAAAGCTACCGGCATGGGCGCGGGTCTTTTTATACTCGGGCAAATAGCGCCCAGCTTGGCGCATCAGCCAAACCGGCGGCACTGGCAATGTCTCACCGCGCAGGGCGCGCAAAATGGTCTTATCTGTGCTCATGGCGCGAGATGTACAGGCATTTGGCGCAAAGGTGAATCGGGTTTTTCGCGCCAAGGCCATCTCGACGCAAAATTATTTTCCGAGTATTTTTGTCGGAATTACTTGCCATTCCCGAAAGATTTTGCAACATGGCCTCATCACCACCACCAAAAGGACCGATCCTGTGATTAAATCCACACTCGTTCTGGCGACCGTTTTGGCGTCAACCGCCATGGGTGCCGCCGCCCAAGACACGCTCAACCTCTACTCGTCGCGCCATTACGACACCGACGAGCGGCTCTATTCCGACTTTGAAGAGATGACGGGGATCACGATTAACCGCATTGAAGGCAAGGCGGATGAGCTGATCGCGCGGATGCAGGCCGAGGGGCGCAATTCCCCTGCGGATGTGCTTTTGACCGTCGATACCTCGCGGCTGGCGCGGGCCAAATCGGCGGGGGTTTTGCAAGCCATCGACAGCCCCACCCTTGAGGCGCGGGTGCCAGCGAATTTGCAGGACGCAGGCAACCAGTGGTTCGGGTTTTCCCAGCGCGCGCGGATCATTTTTTACGATAAGGCCGATGTGAGCACGCCGCCCCTGACCTATCTTGATCTGGCCGATCCTGCCTATGCGGGGCTGGTGTGTCACCGCTCTTCGACCAACGCCTATTCGCAGACGTTGCTGGCGGCGGTGATTGAAAACCACGGCGAGGCGGCGGCCAAGGATTGGGCGGCTGGTGTTGTGGCCAATTTCGCCCGCGCGCCCCAAGGCGGGGACACGGATCAGCTGCGCGGTTTGGTGTCGGGCGAGTGTGATATCTCGATTTCGAACACCTATTATTTTGCCCGCTCCATTCGCCGCGACGTTAAGGGTCTATCCGAGGCCGAGCGCGCCAATATCGGTTGGATTTTCCCCGCGCAAAACGCCGAAGGGGCGCATATGAACCTCTCTGGTGGCGGTGTCGCGGCCCATGCGCCCAATCGCGAGAACGCGATCAAGTTTCTTGAATATCTCAGCAGCGATAGCGCGCAGGTCTATTTTTCGGCGGGAAATGACGAATATCCGGCGGTGCCTGGGGTTGGCCTGAGCCCATCGGTGGCCCGTTTGGGCCTGTTCCGCCCCGATGCGGTTGATCTGAGCGAGGTGGCGGAGAATGTGCCCGCAGCCCAGAAGATTTTTAACGAAGTTGGCTGGAAATAAGCGCAGCGGCGGGGCGTGATTTTTGCGCCCTGTTACCCGCCCGCTTACATCGTAACAATGACCTTGCCCGTCGATTTACGGGCCCGCAAAAGCGCCAGCGCCTCGTTGGTCTCCTCAAGCGGAAGCCGCGCCGAGATATGTGGCTTGATCTGCCCGTTCAGATACATGTCGATCAGAATTTTGAAGCTGTCGGTCAGCACATGCGAGGCAAATTTCGCATAACCGCCCCAGTAATAGCCCAAAACCGAGATGTTTTTGACCAGAATGATATTCGCCGGAATTTGCGGCACCTCGCCGCTGGCAAAGCCCAAGGGCAAAATCCGCGCATCAGGATTGCACGCGCGCAGCGCCGCCTTGAACTGATCGCCGCCCACCGGATCATAGACCACATCCGCCCCGCCTAGGGCCTTGACGGTCTCGCGAATATCGGCGGTTTCGCTGTCGATCAGATGATGCGCGCCCGCCGCCTTTGCGATGGCCAGTTTTTGCGGCCCCCGCGCGCAGGCGATCACCTCGGCACCCATTTGCGCGCCCAATTCAACCGCCGTCAGACCGACCCCGCCCGAGGCGCCCAGCACCAAAAGCCGCTCGCCCTTTTGAAGGCGCGCGCGGTACTCAAGCGCCACATGAGAGGTGCCATAGGCCACCAGAAATGCCGCCGCATCGTCAAAAGACATCGCATCGGGAATAGCCACGCAATGGGCCGCATCGACCACCGCCTCGCGGGCAAAGGCGCCCATGCCGCTGTAGGTCGCGATCCGATCACCGGTTTTGAAGGGGCCCGCGCCTTCGCCCACCTCTATAATGGTGCCCGCGAACTCCATCCCGATGGTGGCCGGCAGCACAGGTTTTTCTTGGTAGGTGCCTTTTACGATCAACAAATCGCCAAAATTCAGACCCGCCGCCCCAATCGCCACCCGCACCTGCCCGTGGCCAAGCGGCGCGCGCGCCACGTCTTGCATCACGAGCGGCGCGTCCAACGCAACGAGTTGCATGGCTTGGTAAGTATCGCTCATGGGGCAGGCTCCTATTGGATGCGGATGACCTCGAAGGCCCGGGCATCTTGGTTGAGGGCAACGACATAGCCGACCGCCGCCGCCGCGAGAAGGCCTGCGATGACCACCAGTGCGATCTTGATTTTGGACCAAGGGCGGTCGCCTTTGACCGCGCCAGTGCGCCCGTTGACCAAGAAGCGATAGGTCTTGCCGCGATATTTATAGGCCGCCATCCAGACCGGCAGCAGCACATGTTTAAAGGTGATCGCGCCCACATCCGTGTCCAGATGGTGGATGCGCTGCTTGTCGCCGCCAATGTCAAATTTCACGTCGCGCACAATGGTGCGGTCCATGATCGCGCTCGCCTGATCGTAGCCGTCCACCAGCTCGATCGTATAGGCCTCCGAGCGAAATCCAGCCAAATATTCCGGCTGATAAGGCTCAAGCTCGGACAAATCCCACGGCGCAATCGCACTGGCATACTCGCGCGGCAGGGCCTTTGAGGCGAGCACCAGAACATCGTCGAAAAACCGCGAAACCTGCCCCGAGGCCGGACGCCAACGGGTTTTTGACACACGGCGGGTGCGGGTTTCCATTTTGCCATCCACGCGCACGCGCACACGTTTGGTTTCGTGATAAACCTTGCCGCGCTCGCCGGTGTAACGGGTGCGGGTATCCGCATCAAACGTCCAATAGGGCACGTAAATGCCCTGCATGGCACGGCCCGCGCGGGCATAGGCCGACAGGCCCGAAGGCGCGAACCACAGACGGCCCAGCCAGTTGTTCATCGCGGCGCGGGCCTGTCCCTCATCAAGGGCAAAAGGCAGCACCCCGCGCGGCTTTATCTGGCGATGCGCCCCTGTAGAGGTGACAACGGGGGTGGCGCAAAACGGGCATTCTGCGGCGTGAACATCGGGCTCAAACTCGACCTGCGCCCCGCAATTAGGGCAATCGAGAATGGGCAGCTGCGTGGTTTCCGCCTCGGGCAAGGCCTTGGCCGCCGCTTGACGAAAATCCAGCTCTTTGATCGAGCCGGAATTCCACAGGCCACCGCCCAAAATCTCCTGCGTGTTGCCACAATGGTCGCAGGTCAGATGGTCGGTGCCCGGCTTAAAGCGCAGATCAGAGCCGCAGGTTTCGCAGCCGAACTGATGATCGTGCAAAGCGTCTGGCGTTTCCGTCTCGGTCATAGTTTGGGCCGATCCGGCGGATTAGGCCGCTGGGGGTGGCGGTGGTTGCACCGTGAAAAGCTGCGCAAGTTCAGGCACCTCATCGGCGGATTTCCAGCCGTCTTGGCCAGCGGTCCAAACCAGAGTTTCCCGAGAAATCTCGGCCTCTTGGGCCATGCGTCCCAGCGCGGCGCGCGAAAACGGGCCTTTGGTCAGACCGCCCTCAGCCAGATGCCAAACTTTTTCAACAGGCGGTGGCGGCGGTGGCAAAGCCGCAGTTTGCGGCGCGGCAGGAGGTACCATCACTTGACCCCCCATTTGACCCCCCATTTGACCCCAAGGCCCAACCTGCGGCGTCATCATTTGACCGGCCATAGCCATGCCAATCCCCGCGCCCATGCCCGCATTCATCAGCCCGCCTGCCCCATTGGCAGCGGTCATCGCCTCGGCGGTTTGGTACTGCATATAGCGATTAAGATCGCCGACCACGCCCATGGACGTCCGCTTATCAAGCGCGGCCTCAACCGCCTCGGGCAGCGAAATGCTCTCGATGTAAAACTCAGGCATGGAAATCCCGAAAGCCGCCAGCTCTGGGTTCAGCTTATCGCGCAAAACCCGCGCCAGCTCGATTGTATTGGCGGCCATATCCAGCACCGGAATGCCCGCCGCCGCAATCGCCGCCGTAAAGCGCGACACGATGATGTTGCGCACTTGGTAGGAAATCTCATCGGTGGTGAACTCGCCGTCGGTGCCCACGATTTCGCGCAGGAACAGACCCGGATCGGTCACCCGCAACGCATAGGTGCCAAAAGCGCGCAGCCGCACGGGGCCAAACTCAGGATCGCGGCAAATAATCGGGTTTTTGGTGCCCCATTTGAGGTCCTGATACCGCTTGGTATTTACGAAATAGACCTCGGATTTGAACGGGCTCTTAAAGCCGTGGTCCCAGTGATTGAGCGAGGTCGTGATGGGCATATTGTTGGTCTCAAGCATGTAGAGACCGGGGTGGAACACATCCGCCAAGATGCCTTCATGGATAAACACAGCCGCTTGGCCTTCGCGCACGGTCAGCTTGGCGCCGTATTTGATCTCATGGCCTTCGCGTTCGAACCGCCAGACCAGAGTGTCTTGGGTGTCGTCGACCCAATGCAAGACGTCGATAAATTCGCCGGTTAGAAAATCCAGAATACCCATAAGGCCCCTCCATTGCTTTAAGATACGATTAGCAAGTTTGCGGGTGGGAATCCAAGGGGAAGGTTCAATCCCTCCCCCTCAGTTTTGGCATTGATTTGGTCGCAATGACCCGTTGAGGGTTAGTGACCGCCGCCGCCCTTTGCCGCTTCGTGACGCAGCTTGCGCTGGTAACCCGACTGAACGATCTCAACCATAAATAGAACGACGATTGAGAAGTAGAAGGTCGCCTTGGACATCGCGACGACTTCGTAGCCGAAGAGTTTGAGATGGGCCAAATGGCCGCCCTCGCCCAAAAGCACGACGCCAACGATCAGAAGGACAAAGAGGCCCAGAACCTCGTACATCCGGTTGCGTTCGAGAAATTCTGCCACAGTATCCGCCAAAAGCAGCATCGCCACAGCAGACAAAATGATCGCAAAGGCAAGAACTGGGAAGACGTTGGTGATCGCCAAAGCCGAAAGAATACTGTCGAAGCTAAAGACCAAGTTCATAAAGACGATCAGCAAAACGACCTGAGCCGCGGATTTCTTAGATTTACTTTCCCCGTCATGCCCCAGTTTTTCAATCACAAGCATATGAGTGATCTCTTTTACAGCGGTGTACATAATGAAAACACCACCCAAGAGGAACACCAAAGTGGCAAAGTTGAACGTGCCTTCGATGACCCCGGTCCAGTTAATTTCAAAGAACGGATCCTTGAGCGTATCGATCAATCGGATCATCACAAACAAGAGAATCACCCGCAGCACCAACGCCATAATGATGCCCCAGCGGCGCACTTTGGCCTGCAGATGCTTTGGCGCGCGCTGCGATTCGATAGAAATATACAGCAAATTGTCGAAACCAAGCACGGCCTGAAGGAAAATCAGCACCATTAGGTTTCCCAAGTTTTCGATTGTGAATAAGTCCATCGACCTGTTCCGTCCTTTATTTGTCTATTTTGCGCGCAGAAAACACATCTGAGGGCTGGGTTTCAAGCGAACTTCCGCCAATTTTCCATTTTGGCACGGCTCCGCGCGCCCAAAACATCAATTTACTCAAGCAATTACGAAATTGTGAAGCATTTTATCGCGCTATGATTGTACGAAATTAGGAATCTGTTAATAATGTACTACGTGGTAATCGCGGGCAAAAGCCTGTACTCGCATTTGGTGGACCTCCACCAAGGGTGAGGCTACGAAGAAATCAACACACAAACTGGTGTTGGTAAAACATTAAGGAAGGCCCAAAATGGCCAAAGGTACTGTGAAGTGGTTCAATACTGAAAAGGGTTATGGTTTCATTGCCCCTGACGGTGGCGGAAGTGACGTGTTCGTTCATATCACTGCTGTTCAAGAAGCAGGTTTGACCACATTGAATGAAAATCAACCGATCGAATTCGAGCTTGTCGAGGGGCCCAAAGGGCGCTCCAACGCTGGCGATCTGAAGGTCAGTTAAACTTAAGACCTGATTAGCCATTTGGGTGGGCTCATGCGTAGGATCGATAGGTCCTGCGCCCTCACTGTGTTCCCGAATGCTATAAATGGTCGCTGGTAGGTCATAACGACATGCCAGCAAAATGCGCTAAAGCGCCTCGCCGATACCACGCGGTAAAACTAAGTGCGGCGGGGCACTATGATTAATGAGGACTAAACGGGCTAAACTCTGGTTTAGCCTGCTTGGCTCATCTACTGGCCAATGCTCAGGTTTCGATATGGCAGCGGCGACCAACCGCAGACGAAACCATCCCCATCTGGATCAATCTTTAAATCATCCTGCTGCGGTCCACCCGCGGCCAAAAACGCCCGTTGCGCGGCATCTGGGTTTGGATATTTGCGGCAGGTTCGACGGGCCGCGCTTTTCGAGCCGTCTGGACGATCAAACTTGCGCTCACCAATTCTATGGGTGGTGGCACGGGCAAAGGCCGCCAGATTGACGCCTGCCTCAACTTGCGGCACCGGCTGCGCCTCTAGGACAACGGTTTGCTGGGACAGCGCCTCGGTGCGCGCGCGGTCGTCGTCAATCGAGCGCTCGGCGGTTACGCTAGAAAACGAATTATCCGAGATCGCCTCAGAGGAGCCATCAATTTCCACGGAACCGGGTGCGTCTTGCGTACCGTCAATCACCACCAATGGCTGCACACCACCTGCGCCCGTCTCAACCGGCGAGGTCAGCGTCCCATTCTCGGCATTCTCAATCGCAGCGCTAAGGCTTGTGATCAGCGTCTCGTCGGTGCCTTGCGGGGCCTGCTCGGTAATAACCGAAAGCGGGGTCTGCGCCGGGGTCACCTGCTGGATCACTTGCGTGCTCGGCTCGGCAAGATCGCTAAGCGTCACAATGTCGAAATACTCGCTTTGGCCCGCCGGTTGTTCCGAACAGGCGGCCAGCACGGCCAAACTTGGGATCAGGTAACGCAACATTGAGGTTTGCCCCGGTTTAAAAGTGACACGTCAAACTGGGCGTAGTCTATGACAAAATCCTAAGCGTTTTGCCACCAGTTTTCTGGTTTTGCATCAAATGCGCAGGCGCGCTCCAACACATATGCCGCATTTAGCATCTCGCCCTCTTCCCACGGCTGCCCAATTAGTTGCAAGCCCAAGGGCAATCCGGCCCCATCAAGCCCCGCTGGCACCGCAACCCCGGGCAGACCCGCAAGGTTCACCGTGACCGTGAAAACGTCATTGAGATACATCTGGATCGGGTCCGCATCCGCCATCTCGCCGATGCCAAAGGCCGCAGAAGGGGTCGCGGGGGTCAAGATCAGGTCAACGCCGTCGTTAAACACAGTCTCGAAATCCTGCCGAATGAGCGTCCGCACCTTTTGCGCGCGCACATAATAGGCGTCATAAAACCCAGCCGAGAGCACATAGGTCCCGATCATCACCCGCCGTTTGACCTCGGCCCCAAAACCCGTGGCGCGGGTGCGCTCATAGAGCTGGGTCACCCCGTCGTTAGCGGTCAGCTCAGCGCGGTGCCCAAAGCGCACACCGTCGTAGCGCGCCAAATTCGAAGAGGCCTCCGCCGGCGCGATCACGTAGTACGCAGGCAGCGCGTATTTCGTATGGGGCAGGCTGACGTCAACAATCTTGGCCCCCGCATCGCGCAGCATATCGCGGCCCTTGGCCCAAAGCGCCTCGATCTCATCGGGCATGCCATCAAGACGATACTCTTTGGGGATGCCAATGGTCTTACCCTTGATATCCCCTGTCAGCGCCGCCTCAAAGTTGGGCACAGCGATATTCGCCGAAGTGCTGTCCTTGGGATCATGCCCTGCCATTGCCTCAAGCATAATCGCGCCATCGCGCACGGTTTTGGTCATCGGCCCCGCCTGATCAAGGGACGAGGCAAAGGCCACCACCCCCCAACGCGAACAGCGCCCATAGGTCGGTTTGACCCCCGTGATGCCCACAAAGGCTGCTGGCTGGCGGATTGAGCCGCCGGTATCCGTGCCCGTCGCCGCCACGCAAAGATCACCCGCCACCGCAGAGGCCGAACCGCCCGAAGAGCCGCCCGGCGTCAAAGCCGTCGTCTCGCCCGCGCGCCGCCACGGGTTCACCGCAGGGCCATAGGCCGAAGTTTCATTGGACGAGCCCATGGCGAACTCATCCATGTTCAACTTGCCCAGCATGACTGCGCCGGTGTCCCAAAGGTTCTGGGTCACGGTGCTTTCATATTCAGGCAGAAATCCCTTGAGGATATTCGAGGCCGCCTGCGAGGGTGTTTTATGGGTACAAAACAGATCCTTGATGCCCAAAGGGATGCCGCACATATCCGGCGCATCGCCTTTGGCAAGCCGCTCATCCGCCGTCTTTGCCATTGCCCCAGCCGCATCGGGCAATGCTGCACAAACCGCGTTCAACGCCCCTGCCCCATCGATGGCTTGCAAGCAATCTGCGGTCAGCTCGGCGCTTGTAAATTCGCCCTTGCGCAGCCCGTCGCGCGCATCGGCAATTCCGAGTTTGTTCAATCCAGCCATTGTCTACTCCACCACTTTAGGCACAGCGAAAAAGCCTTCGCGCACATCCGGCGCATTGGCGAGGATCGCTTCGGGCTTGCCGCCATCATTGACCACATCTTCGCGCTGCGGCGCTTTCATTGGCGTCACGGAGGTCATTGGCTCAACCCCCTCAATGTCAACTTCATTGAGCTGTTCCATAAAATTCAAAATGCCCGAAAGCTCGCCCGCCAGCGCGTCAAGATCGCTTGGTGGAACTTCGATGCGGGCCAAATGGGCCACGCGCTTGGCCGTGTCTTTATCAATGGACATCTGCGCTCGTTAACCTCGTAAAAAGATCAGGGATCGCGCCGTCATACGACGCAGTCAAATGAGGCGCAAGCACGGGGTGGTTTACACCGGTGTCCAAATTTTTGGACACAGGTGTCAAACTTGGTTTTGGGCGCGATGGATCACGAGGATCATCCAGCCCAGCAAAATACCGTTTAGAATGTGCCACAAAAAATGCGTCCCAATGCTGATCGCGGCGCAAATACTCTCGTCGATGGTGCGGAAAAACAGCGAGGCCGCCAGAAGGCCCAGCGTGATCGCGAACCCGCGCGCGACAGCGGGATGCGATTTTCGCACAAAAACCGCATAGGCCCCGATTGCGATGAACACGGGCAGATAAGCGACCGAACCGTTGAGGCTGCCGAAAAGCGAGGTGGCCAGCGGCACAAGCCCGTATGAATAAGGGATAAAGGCCGCGGCACCGATGGCGGCCCAAAGGGTGGGCCAACCAAAGAGCCGCTGGTTGGCGAGGAAGAGATAGATCAGAATATAGACGAGGATTGAGATCACATCGGCGGCGCTGGTGATCCCATTGGCAAAGCTGTGAAACAGCCCCGAGCAGACGCCGATCATGAATAGCGAGACGCAAAGGACCTGCGCGCCGCGATCCCCGCGCACCCGTGGCCAAATCAAAAGCGCGGCGATCATAAAGGCAGCGTTGGTGAAAAAATTGAGCGGCTCTGCCAAAAGCCCCGGCTCTAGGCGCTCGCAATAGATGTCGATGTAATCGGTCATGGCGTTGCCCTACCCGCGCTCAATCCGGCACATTATCAATGCCCGACCCGCCCCAAGGATGGCAGCGGATGATGCGCCGAAACGCCAGAACACTGCCACGCCCTGCCCCGTGTTTGGCCAGCGCCTCCAGCGTATAAGCCGAGCAAGAGGGATCGAAGCGGCAATTGCTGCCAATCATCGGACTGATGATCAACCGATAGGCGCGCACAGGCAGCGCAACGATATGAGCAAGGGGTGACATGGGGCTATGCTAGCGGCATCGGGGCCGCTTTGGAACCGTCTAAGGGGCGGGCGCGGTTTTATGCAGCTGCGCCAAGGCCGCAATCAGATCACTGCCCAATCCCTCAAAGGGCAGATCCGCCGTTGCGCTGGCCCTGCCGATCAGCACGTAATCCCAGCCCGCCAGCCCATGCGCGGGCAAGGTCAGCCGCGCAATTTCCCGCAGCCGCCGCTTGGCCCGATTGCGCGCCACCGCATTGCCCACGCGTTTCGAACAGGTGTAACCAATGCGCAAAGCCGGATCATCATCGCCCCGAAACCGCGCTTGCAAAACAAACCCCGGCTTATGGGCCTTGGCACCTTTGGCCGTGGCCAGAAAATCCCGACGCTTGGTCATTGTTTGGATAATAGGGGGGGGCAAAACGGGGGTCAGCAAGTTGGGGTTATCCCACAAAAAGAAGAGGCTATCCCATAGCAAAACGCCCACAGCTGCAAGAGCGCGGGCGCATTGTCATCATCATAAGGCTTGTCCGGCGTGCGGATCAGGCGCTGAGGCTCTTACGGCCCCGATTGCGGCGCGCGTTCAGAATTTTACGGCCGTTTTTGGTGGCCATACGCGAACGGAACCCGTGGCGACGCTTGCGCACAAGATTAGATGGTTGAAATGTGCGCTTCATAACGCTCTCCTTCGGCGGTGCCGATCAGTCGTGCCGCCGCTTGGCGGGCTGGATTCGGCTCAATTCCTCATTGAAGCGGCACGTTTATGCAAGCGGCCCCTAACTGTCAATCAGAGTTTGCCCCTATTGGCAGGCCCGCATTTACCAGTGCCTGAAACAATCTTTGCCCAGTTTTGCAAAGTTTCGCAACAATTGCGCAAGCAAACTCACGCCCGCGTGCGCTAGGCCGCGCCCAAACCCGCCAAACTGAAACATCCGCCACACCCCGATCAAGCGCGCGTGAGCATGGATGGTTTTTGGCAAGAAAGATGTGCAAGTACTAGCCACGCAATGATGCCGAGGTCAAAGATGCAAACTATGGATGAAAACTCAAACCCTCCAGAAAATAGCCTAAGCTTAAAACGCATCGCCCCCTTGGCCTTAATCGGGCTGGCGGCGGTAGCGGGATTCGTGTTTTTGCGCGACGTCCTTAGCTTTGAGGCGCTGGCTGAAAACCGCGAGGCGCTCTTGGCCTTTCGCGATACTCATTACGTCGCCACAGTGCTGTGGTTTTCGCTGGCCTATATCTTGGTCGTCGCCCTCTCTTTGCCCGGCGCCTCGGTGTTGACGCTTTTGGGCGGGTTTCTATTCGGCCTATTCCCCGGCGCGCTTTACATCATCATCGCGGCCACAATCGGGGCGGCGGTGATTTTTCTGGCTGCCAAATCTGGGCTGGGCGATGCTCTGCAAGAGCGGCTCGATAAATCAAGCGGCGCGATCACCCGCATCCGCAACGGCATCCGCGAGGACGAAATCTCGTACCTCTTGCTCATGCGCCTTATCCCTGCGGTGCCGTTTTTCGCCGCCAATCTGGTGCCAGCACTCGTGGGCGTCTCCTTGCGCAATTTCGTCTGGACCACTTTTGTCGGCATTATCCCCGGCTCGGTCGCCTTTACATGGATCGGCGCGGGCCTCTCGGATGTGATCGCGCGCGGCGAGACCCCCTCGCTCGACATCATCTGGCAATGGTACGTCATCGGCCCGATCAGCGCGCTTTGCCTGCTCTCGGCCCTGCCGATCATCCTCAAACGGCTTAAGGGACGCAACTAATGCAAGTGATTGAAACCGATCTTTGCGTCATTGGCGGCGGCTCTGGCGGTCTGTCTGTCGCGGCTGGTGCGGTGCAGATGGGCGCGCGGGTTGTGCTCTTGGAAGGCCATAAAATGGGCGGCGATTGCCTGAATTACGGCTGCGTGCCCTCAAAGGCGCTGCTGGCTGCGGGCCATCACGCCCATGCCATGACCACGGGGGCGCCCTTTGGGGTAACACCGCAGACGCCCCGCGTGGATTTCGCGGCGGCCAAGGCCCATGTGCGCGGCGTGATTGCGGGTATTGAGCCCCATGACAGCGTCGAGCGTTTTGAGAGTTTGGGGGTTCAGGTCATTGAGGCCTACGGGCGCTTCTCCGCCCCCGATGAGCTGCGCACGGACAGCCATATCATCAAGGCGCGGCGCTATGTGATTGCCACGGGCTCCGCCCCCTTTGTGCCGCCGATTCCCGGGCTGGCCGAAGTGCCGCATTTCACCAATGAAACGATCTTTGAGCTGCCCGAGTGCCCCGATCACCTGCTGATCATCGGCGGCGGTCCCATCGGGTTGGAAATGGCGCAGGCTCATCGCCGTTTGGGCGCAAAAGTGACCGTGATCGAAGGGGCCAAGGCCCTTGGCAAGGATGATCCCGAGGCAGCGGCGCTGGTGCTAGAGCGTCTGCGCGCCGAAGGCATTGAGATCGCCGAGGGCGCGATGGCCCAGTCTATCGCAAGCCACGGCGACACGGTCGAGA
>CAYLLD010000055.1:0-17089 GCA_964384315.1 uncultured Rhodobacterales bacterium
CCTGTATATTCAAAAGCGCGAATGGCAATCGGGTCGGCAAATGCTGCACGAAATTGGTCGCGAACCGACGCCCGAAGAATTGGCCGAAAAGCTGCAAATGCCGCTGGAAAAAGTGCGCAAGGTGATGAAAATCGCCAAAGAGCCGATCTCGCTAGAGACGCCGATTGGCGACGAAGAAGATTCGCAGCTTGGCGATTTCATCGAAGACAAAAACGCGATCCTGCCGCTAGATTCGGCCATTCAGGGCAACCTGAAGGAAACGACGACCCGCGTGCTCGCCTCGCTCACACCGCGCGAAGAGCGGGTGTTGCGAATGCGTTTTGGTATCGGGATGAACACGGACCACACTTTGGAAGAAGTGGGCCAACAGTTCTCGGTGACCCGCGAGCGTATTCGTCAGATCGAGGCGAAAGCCCTGCGCAAACTCAAGCACCCCTCGCGCAGCCGCAAATTGCGTAGCTTCTTGGATCAATAGATAGCGCTGGCCGGGAAAACCTGCGTGTTTGTCCGGCCTTCGCCACCGCAAATCCGAGACCCAAAACCATGACGCAATCGCGCCTGACAGTGTCGACCAACGGGCCCGGTCTTTATGAATTCACCAAGGCCGCCCGAGATTTTGTGCCTGCGGCGGCCTCAGGCCTGTTGACGCTATTTGTTCAACACACATCTGCCTCGCTTTTGATCCAAGAAAACGCCGACCCCGATGTTCAACGTGACTTGAACGAGTGGTTCGCCCGCATGGTTCCCCACGCAAACGACCCTTCAATGAACTGGTTGCGCCACACGGCAGAGGGGCCGGACGATATGCCCGCCCACATCAAAGCTGCAGTGCTGCCGGTGAGCCTATCAATTCCAGTGATGGACGGGCGGCTTGCTCTGGGCACATGGCAGGGCATCTACCTCTTTGAACACCGCAGCCACCCGCACAACCGAAACATCGTGATGCATTTCGCCGCCTGCTAGGCGGTCAGCCCCTCTGGTTCGGGCAAACCATTGGCCCGGCACGCGGCGGTCACGGTATTTGCCAGCAAACACGCAATCGTCATGGGACCAACGCCGCCCGGCACAGGGGTGATCGCCCCGGCCACTTGTGAGGCGCTGGCAAAATCGACATCGCCCACAAGGCGGGTCTTACCCTCACCCTTTTCAGGCGCATCAATCCGGTTGATCCCAACATCGATCACCGTCGCCCCCGGTTTCACCCAATCGCCCGGCACCATTTCAGGCCGACCAACCGCAGCAACCAAAATATCTGCCTCGCGGCAAACAGCGGCCAAATCCTTGGTCCGCGAATGCGCAATGGTCACGGTACAGCTATCGCCAAGCAGCAATTGCGCCATCGGCTTGCCCACAATGTTCGAGCGGCCAACCACCACAGCGTTCAAACCCGAGAGCGACCCGTGATGATTACGAAGCATCATCAAACACCCCAAGGGCGTACAAGGCACCATTGATTTTTGCCCGGTCCCCAGCAAGCCAACGTTTGAAATATGGAAGCCGTCTACATCTTTGGCTGGATCTATCGTGTTGATTATAAGATCAGAATTAAGATGATCAGGCAGCGGCAACTGCACAAGAATGCCATGAACCTCGGGATCATTATTTAACTTGTTAATCAGGTTGAGAAGGTCTTCTTGCGACGTATCTTCTGCCAATTTGTGTTCGAAGGAGGCCATTCCGACCTCTAACGTTTGTTTTCCCTTGTTTCGAACGTAAACTTGGCTGGCAGGGTCCTCCCCCACCAGCACAACTGCAAGCCCCGGCGCAACACCGTTCTCTTCTTTCAGGCGCTTAACATGTTCAGCAACTTGCGTCCGAACATCTGCCGCAAAGGCTTTTCCGTCAATGATCGTTGCCATGGTTTAAAACAGCCCCTCAACATCGCCTTGCTCGTTCAAACCAATCGCCTCGGCTGAGGGGACACTTGGCAAACCGGGCATCGTCATGATCTCACCGCAAATTACCACGATGAAACCAGCCCCAGCGGATAGCCGAACCTCACGCACCGGCACTGAATGCCCATTGGGGGCCCCGCGCATGGATGGATCGGTCGTAAAGCTATATTGCGTCTTTGCCATACAAACAGGCAGATGACCGTAGCCCGCTTTCTCCCAAGCAACCAATTGGTCGCGCACCTTTTTATCGGCCAAAACTTCATCGGCCCGATAGATCCGCTTAGCAATCGTCTCAATTTTCTCAAAAAGCGGCATGTAATCAGGATAAAGCGGCGCGTATTGAGCCCCGCCACCTTCGACCATGCTCACAACTTTTTCCGCCAATGCTTTGGTTCCCGCGGACCCTTTCGCCCAATGCTCGCACAAAATCGCTTCAGCGCCTTGGGATTTTGCATAGTCCTGAACGGCCTGAACTTCGGCCTCGGTGTCCGTTACAAAATGGTTGATTGCCACAACGGCAGGCACACCGAATTGCTTGATGTTCTCGATATGCCGCCCCAAATTATCGCATCCCTTCTCGACCGCCGAGACATTCTCGTCGCCAAGATCACCTTTGGCCACGCCGCCATTCATCTTAAGCGCCCGGATCGTCGCAACGATGACCACCGCAGAGGGCGACAAACTGGCTTTGCGGCACTTAATATTCAGGAACTTCTCAGCGCCCAAATCCGCACCAAAGCCAGCCTCGGTTACCACATAATCCGCAAGTTTCAGAGCGGTCTTCGTAGCGATCACGGAGTTACAGCCGTGGGCAATATTGGCGAAGGGGCCACCGTGCACAAATGCAGGATTGTTTTCAAGGGTCTGCACGATATTGGGCTGCATCGCGTCTTTGAGCAGCACAGTCATTGCGCCGTCCGCCTTAATGTCGCGTGCGTAAACCGGCGAGCGATCGCGCCGATATGCCACGATGATGTCCCCAAGACGCTTTTGCAGATCCGCCAGATCATTGGATAGACATAGGATCGCCATGACCTCTGAGGCGACGGTAATGTCAAAACCAGTTTGCCGCGGAAATCCGTTTGCAACACCGCCAAGACTGGTCACAACATCGCGCAGCGCGCGGTCGTTCATGTCCAGCACACGGCGCCAAGCCACCCGGCGTTGATCGATCTCAAGCTTGTTGCCCCAGTAAATATGGTTGTCGATCATCGCGGAAAGCAGGTTATGCGCGCTTGTGATAGCGTGGAAATCACCGGTAAAGTGAAGGTTCATTTCCTCCATCGGCACAACTTGCGCATAGCCGCCACCAGCGGCCCCGCCCTTCATGCCAAAGCACGGGCCCAGCGACGCTTCGCGGATACAGACGGCAGTTTTCTTGCCAATCGCATTCAGACCATCGCCCAAACCAACCGTTGTTGTGGTCTTACCTTCACCAGCGGGGGTGGGATTGATCGCCGTTACAAGAACGAGTTTGCCGTCTTTTTTGTCTGACAGGCTGTCAATAAAGTCAGCCGAGACTTTCGCCTTGTCGTGGCCGTAAGGCAGAAGATGCTCAGAGGCGATCCCTAGCTTGGCACCCACTTCTTGGATGGGTAGCTTTTTTGCCTCACGGGCAATTTCGATGTCGCTCTTGTAGCGCATATTTAGTCTCCTACTGATTTTAAGTTATTGTAATTACGCGATATTAGTCGCTGAGACCTCTAACGCGAGGAGCAAAGATTGCGCGGAGGATGAAGCCGATAAGCACAAAAACCTCTCCTCCGTCTCCCTAGTTACTATGACATTCATGTGCTCAATCTGAGTTCGTTGCGCCATGCCAACTGCAAAATTGACAGGGTGTAAATCTAACATACAACCGCGTTCGAGGGCTGCGCAGACCGTCGGCCCCCTGAGGCGAACCGCAACCCAAGCATCCGATTGGTCGGTTACATATGCGGCATCCCCAAGCGCCTTTGCGATCTTAAGTTCTGGACGCGGGTCGCTAGAGCGATACCGAACCATATAGGTGCTAGGCGCGATCCAAATAAAATGCGCGCCATTTGGGGCTGACACAGTGTAAAGTGGTGCGGGTGGAGTAATGCCATAGGCCGTTGACACAGTGTCAGCGAAAACATGTTCGCCCCCGCGCGCAACGGCAACATTCACCAAAGCAAATCCGGTCTCCTCTTCGATCTCAATCTGGCCAATCTTGGACTTGTGACCATTGAGCGGCGACCGCGCATTCAATTTAACATCAACCACGTAGTCTCTCCCCTTCAGGATCAACAAAATGCGGGCTCACGATTTCCACGTCGATGTTTAGATCACGCAAGGGATCACAAGCGGTCACAACTTCACCGACGCGCGCCGCCCCGTTGGCAATAAAGCCCAGTCCAATCATGTGCCCAAGGCTTGGGCTATAAGCCACAGAGGTCATCCAGCCTTCGTCATTTTCCAGCGTCTTTTCAGCGCCTTGGGCAATAAAATGGGCACCAGCATGGAAAGACTTATTACGATCAACGGGCCGAAATCCCATCAGCATAAGGCCATTGCCATCCACCAGATGCGCCCGCTCGGACGCGCGGTTGCCAATGCAGTCTTTCTTTTTCGACACCATGCGCCCAAGCCCAAGGTTCTGAGCCGTCACTGTGCCACAAAGTTCCGCGGCGACCGGGTGACCTTTTTCGACACGCATGACAGAGAGCGCTTCGGTTCCGTAAGGTGTGACATCATATGTCTCACCGGCGCTCATAAGAGCGCGCATCAAGCTGTCGCCGAAGCGCGATGGCACAGCAACTTCATAGGCCAACTCACCAGAGAATGAGATACGAAACAGGCGTGCCGGGATGCCTTGACACACTGTCAACTCAGCGCAGCCCATGAACGGAAATGCCCCATTTGACAGGTCAAAATCGTCGACGATCTTTTCCAAAAGCGCGCGCGATTTGGGCCCGGCAACAGCAACCTGCGCCCATTGATCGGTCACCGACACCAGATGAACATCCAGATCGGGCCAAAGGCATTGGCGCACAAACTCCATATGGCGTAAAATCGGGCCCGCATTGGCGGTTGTCGTGGTGACAACAAAATGCGTTTGGGAAAGCCGAGCAGCGGTTCCGTCGTCAGCGACCATTCCATCTTCGCGCAGCATGAGCCCGTAACGCACCTTACCAATTTTCAGCGTTGAGATTGTATTGCTGTAAATCCGGTCAAGAAAAGTCGCAGCATCACGCCCCTGAACATCGATCTTACCCAAGGTCGTAACATCGCAAATGCCAACCCCTTGGCGGGTTGCCAGCACCTCGCGGTCCACGCTGTCCCGCCAACCAGCCTCACCGGGGCGCGCGTACCACTCGGCCCGTAGCCAAAGTCCGGCCTCAACGAAACTAGCCCCATTTTCTGCGGCCCAATCATGGGAAAACGTCTTGCGCGTCGGGCGATAGGCTTTGCCGCGCGAGCGACCGCCCAAAGCGCCGAACGAAACAGGATTGTAAGGTGGCCGGAACATCGTCGTGCCGGTCTGCTCAATGCTTTTACCCGTCGCTTCCGCCATGATCGCCAGACCCAGCACATTCGACGTGCGCCCCTGATCGGTTGCCATGCCAAGGGTCGTGTAACGCTTGAGATGCTCGACCGATCGAAAGCCCTCGGTCTGACTTTGCTTGATGTCTTTGGCGGTCACATCGTTCTGCAAATCAACCCAGGCACGCGCCTTGGATGCGCCGACATGCCAGAAAGGTGAGATAGCAAAATCTTCGTCATCAGCGCGGGGCGCCGAATTGGTCGACGCATCAATGTCCATATATTTCAGGGCGTTACTGGCCTCTTTATGACCGGATGCAAGACAGGCACCAAGGGTCATAAGCCCGGCCGCACTGCCCGCTACAGCCATGCCGACAGGCATATCATGGCCCGGCGTAAAGGCTGCGATTTCGTCATTCCAAACCGGGCGCCCCCGTTGATGGCAGGTCAGATGCAAATTGGGTGACCACCCGCCCGACACCGCCAGACAGTCCGTATCAAGCCATTGCTGCGTGCCGTCACCCGCGCGCACCTTGATACCCGAAAGACCCAAATGACCACGGGTCGAAACCACCTGCCCGCCCTTTATCGTGCGGCAATTCAGGTCATGCTCAACGGTTTCGCGGGTGTCGATCACCGCCCCAATTCGGACGCCCTGCTTGATCAAATCCTTGGCTGTGTGCCAGCCGCTGTCGTTATTGGTAAAGATCGTGACACGCTGACCGCATGCGACGCCAAACCGGGATGCATAGCTGCGCACAGCCCCCGACAGCATCACCCCAGGCCTATCGTTATTGCCAAAAGCAATTGAGCGTTCGGTTGTGCCAGATGCCAAAATGGACCGCTTTGCATAGATCCGCCACATCACCTGACGCGGCTTGCCCCCCGCATCACGAAGGTGATCGGTTTTACGCTCTAGGGCCCCAAAAATGCCGTGATCAAACGCCCCAAAAATGGTGGTGCGCGGCATGAGGCTAACATTTGACATGGTGTCAAGTTCAGCAAGCGCACGCTCTACCCAAGTCTTGGCTGACAGGCTGTCAACCTCATGGGTCTCTGCAAGCAACCGCCCCCCCATGCGAAAATCTTCGTCGGCCAAAATCACGCGCGCGCCGGACCGACCGGCCTGCAATGCTGCCGCCAATCCAGCAGGGCCTGCACCAATGATCAAAAGATCGCAGTGTAGATAACCTTTGTCATAGGTATCTGGGTCCTCAAGACCCGATAAACGCCCCAATCCGGCGGCGGCCCGAACAGCTGGTTCGTAGAGTTTTTCCCAAAAAGACGCAGGCCACATGAAGGTTTTGTAGTAGAAACCAGCGCCCAAAAACGGGGCCAACCAATCGTTGACGCCCATCAGATCAGCCCAAAGAGGTCCCCGCCGATTTTGCGAGCGCGCTTGTAGACCGTGGAACAACTCAGTGGTGGTCGCCCGCGTATTGGGTTCACGCGCTGCGCCCTGACCCAATTCAACCAGAGCGTTCGGCTCCTCTGAGCCTGCAGAAAATATGCCGCGTGGCCGGTGATATTTGAACGAACGCCCGACAAGCTGAACGCCATTTGCCAGCAAAGCAGATGCAAGCGTATCGCCTGAAAATCCTTGCATCAGCTTGTTATCAAAGCGAAATTCAAGCGGAGTAGCTTGATCCACTTTGTCTTGGTTGATCCGATAGCCGCTCATCTGCTGCGCCCCTGCGCACGGGCAACATCGCTTGCCAATTCAACGTCCAAAATCTCATGAGTTAGCGTATTGCGGGTCACAACCAGCCAAGACCGATCGCCCGCCTCGTGATACCAAAGCTCGCGGTGTTCACCCGCCGGATTGTCCCGCAAATGGATGTAATCATAAATCGCCTGCGCCCCAGCGTCATAGTCGGGGCGATCAAGTAGCGCCGCATCGCCCAGAATATAAAACTCGCCGCTATCGCGGGGGCCAAGAAGTGGATGATTGATTAACACTGTAGCGTCTTTTTAGCTGACACGGTGTCAAATGGTTTAGTTGTCACTATGTCAGCCCCCTAATGCAGATTTGGTTGCGCGCCAGCGCCTTTTTCATCGATCATTGCGCCCGAAATATAGCGATCTAAGCGCAGAGCGCGTGCGACCTCATGGGGCTCATCTTTTGCCAAAAGATGCGCAAAACACAGCCCGCTTGCCGGGGTTGCTTTGAAGCCGCCGTAACACCAGCCGCCGTTAAAATAGAGCCCATCAATATGGGTTTTATCGATGAACGGCGATCCATCCATCGACATATCCATGATGCCCCCCCAAGAGCGAAGCAACCGCGCGCGGCCTAACATGGGCATAATGGCCATGGCCTCCTCGGCCACTTCTTCAACGATCGGCAAATTGCCGCGTTGCGCGTAAGAGTTGTATCCATCAATGTTGCCGCCATAAACCAGACCGCCTTTATCGGACTGGCTGCAATAAAAATGACCCGCGCCAAATGTAACCACGCCCGGCACCACAGGTTTGAGCCCTTCAGACACAAAAGCCTGCAAGACATGGCTTTCAATCGGCAGGCGCATGTCAGCTAGGCCCATAACGCGGCTAGACGAGCCCGCCACGGCAACGGCCACTTGTTTTGCCCGTATCGGCCCCCGTGTCGTCTGGACGCCGAGGCAAGATCCATCCTGAATATCGAACCCCGTCACTTCACAATTTTGAATGATATCAATGCCATGGCTGTCTGCAGAGCGGGCATAGCCCCAGGCCACAGCGTCGTGCCGAACCGTACCACCGCGGGGCTGCCACAACCCGCCCTTTATGGGAAATCTCCCATTGTCAAAATCGAGGAAAGGGCATTTTTCCTTTAGCGCCTCACGATCAAGCAACACAGCATCCGCCCCGGCCAACCGCATCGCATTGCCGCGCCGCACATAGCTGTCGCGCTGCCCATCAGAGTGATAGAGATTGATAATCCCGCGCTGGCTAACCATCGCGTTATAGTTGAAGTCTTGCTCCAGCCCTTCCCAGAGCTTTAGCGACAACTCGTAAAAGGGAATATTGCCGGGCAGCATGTAATTAGAGCGAATGATCGTTGTATTGCGCCCGACATTGCCCGAGCCGATCCAACCCTTTTCAAGCACCGCAACATTGGTGATGCCGAAACGCGTTGCAAGGTAATGAGCGGTCGCCAAGCCATGACCGCCACCGCCCACGATGACAACATCATACGCGGCCTTAGGCTCTGGCTCACGCCACATCGGCGCCCAGCCCTTATTGCCGGTGAGACCTTCCCAAAACACTCTTAATGCGGAGTAGCGCATCTCTTCCCTCTTGATTTACGGCAACTTAATGCAGGGCAAGCCGCTGTACTTTTTAAAAATCGCTAGATAATATTCAAAAATGGCCAAAACTGTTAAGATCAAGCCAGCACGGCGCATTGGGATATTGCTCATCGATGGATTCGCTTTGATGGCTTTCGCCTCATTGAGCGAGCCTCTACGAGCGGCAAATCTTATCTCAGGCCAAGCTCACTATGTTGTGCAGACCCTATCCGTTGACGGTTTGCGCGTGGTCTCTTCGAGTGGCGCGTCTATTAACACGTTAACGATACACAATAAGTTTGATTTCGATGCGGTTTTCGTTGTCGCCGGGGGCACGCCACTTTCATTTAACGACAAGTCGGTTTTTGGATGGCTGCGGGCGCTCGCGCGGCGCCAGGTGACCATTGGCGGTGTGTCAGGCGGGCCGGCGATTCTTGTGAATGCGGGGGTGATGGCAGGCAAACGTATGACGATCCACCCCGAACACCGGGATGCCTTGCACGAGCGGCACCCCGATCTGCAGCTTGAGCGCAGTCTTTTTGTTTATGACCAAGATCGGATCACATGCGGCGGCGGCATCGCCCCGATGGATATGATGCACGAGTTAATTTCTCGCGATCTTGGCCCGGCCTTTGCCCGCGTCGTTTCGGATTGGTTTTTACACACTGAAACCCGATCTGCGACGGGACCGCAGCAGGCAAATCTAATCGCGCGCTATAACACGCGAAACCCCACACTTTTGGTGGCGTTAGAGGCCATGGAGAACAATATCTCTGACCCCCTATCTTTGAGCGAATTGGCCCAGCTTGCACAAATCAGCCCGCGCCAGCTAAACCGTGGATTTCAAATCGAAATTGGCCAAAGCACCATGGCAATGTATCGGCATGTTCGCCTTGGTGCCGCGCGGCGACTGCTGACGCAAACGGCGCTTTCGGTAACCCAAGTTGGTCTAGCCACTGGCTTTGCAAATCCGGCGCATTTTTCCGCCGCCTATCGCCGCCGCTTTGGCGCCGCGCCGCGCTTAACCAGAACGCAAAAACGTCAGACGAATTCAGACTAGGTCTTGGCGCGGCTTTGCTCGACAATCCCCTTGAAATACCATAGAAATCGCCGCACAAAAAAACTTCAAAGGAGCAGCCAATGATCCGAATTCCAGCCGTAATTGCAACCATTTTGGCTCTGGGGCCGAGCCAGTTGTTCGCTCAGGACGCCGCCTGCCACCACGCTGATAAGACCTATTCGGCGGGTTCGTTGATGATGATGGGCAAGGTGCCTTATAAATGCGGCCCTTCCGAAAGTGGCCAGATGCGATGGGCAACTGTGTCGGCAGAATCTGATGCGAATTGCCTATATGCGGGCGAGGAATACGGCCGCGGCGCACTCATCGTTGTTGATATTCATACGTTGAATTGCTCATCGGGACAGTGGTTTATTAAGAAGTAACTTGATTGGGCTACCTTAGACAAAGAGGCCCAAAGCGGCGGACGGGGCGCGCTAGCCCCATTCGTATTGTTCAATTTTAATTGGGTTTGAAATCGTGCTTGCGACAGATGTTCGCAGGTGCAG
This sequence comes from uncultured Rhodobacterales bacterium, assembly GCA_964384315.1. Taxonomy (GTDB): domain Bacteria; phylum Pseudomonadota; class Alphaproteobacteria; order Rhodobacterales; family Rhodobacteraceae; genus CAYLLD01. The sequence continues at coordinate 10,235 of CAYLLD010000055.1, forward strand.
CATATTATTATTGCTATATTTATAATTTTCGGGTAAGAATATTACGTGCAAACCAATGAAAAGGGTGCCGTAATGAACAAGCAATCTGGTGAAATAGCTCCTGATATTTTTGAGCCTTCGTCACTCATTGCGGCTGCAACCGCTGCCCGGGCCCTAGCCACTTCTATATGCGACGCCGCGACCCAACATATGCGCGAGCTTGTCGTTGTCGGTGATCGGGCGGACGCGGCTTTGCTGGAACGGCATCAAGACAAGCTGCATGGTCTGTCTTGGATCGCAACCTATCTGGCCTGTTTCGAACAGATGGAGCAATGGGCCACCCGGCTTCAGTCTACGGATAGTTTTGGGGATGCTGAGTCCTTGATCCTGCAAATTGGGCTTGGCGAGTATCTCAATCATCTCGTTTACGGCATCCCGATGTCTCAAACCGAAACAATTCGCCCCGCCGCCTTTGGGATCGATCCGCAGATGATTGACGGATTTTCGGCCCCCGCACTGCAACGCATGTTGATCTCGGGCAATAACAGCGGCGCGCGCATGGCTTTGTCCGAGATGATGATTGACCGTGGCATTACCCCAACGGTGGGTCAAACCGGTCTCGATGACGATTACAATATGATCCGGGAACAGTTCCGTCGGTTTGCCGACGACAAGGTTATGCCCCATGCCCATGAATGGCATCTAAAGGACGAGCTTATCCCGATGGCGCTCATCGAAGAGATGGCAGAGCTTGGCGTTTTTGGTCTCACCATTCCTGAAGAATTCGGCGGATTTGGGATGTCCAAACTGGCGATGTGCGTGGTTTCCGAAGAATTATCGCGCGGGTATATCGGCGTTGGTTCGCTCGGCACACGTTCGGAAATCGCGGCGGAGTTGATCCTTTGCGGCGGGACCGAGGCGCAAAAAGCAAACTGGCTGCCCAAAATCGCCACCGCAGAAATCCTACCAACTGCCGTTTTCACCGAGCCTAACACTGGCTCGGATTTGGGCAGTTTGCGCACCCGCGCGGTCAAATCCGGCGATAGCTATTCGATCACAGGCAACAAAACATGGATCACTCATGCGGCGCGTGCTGATGTGATGACGCTGCTCGCGCGCACTGACCCCGATAGCAATAACCACCGTGGCCTCTCGATGTTTCTGGCCGAAAAGCCGCGCGGCACCGATGATGAGGATTTCCCCGCCGAAGGCATGAGCGGCGGCGAGATTGAGGTGTTGGGGTATCGCGGCATGAAGGAATACGAGCTTGGGTTTGACGAGTTCAAAGTCGATGCTGAAAATCTTTTGGGTCAGGTCGAGGGCCAAGGCTTTCGCCAGTTGATGGAGACCTTTGAGAGCGCGCGCATCCAAACGGCAGCGCGGGCCATTGGCGTGGCGCAATCGGCGCTTGAGATTTCGATGGATTACGCCACTGATCGCAAGCAATTTGGCAAGGCGATTGTCGAGTTCCCCCGTGTGGCATCAAAACTGGCGATGATGGCGGTTGAGATCATGATTGCCCGTCAGCTGACCTATTTTTCCGCCCGCGAAAAAGACGACGGACGGCGTTGTGATCTTGAGGCGGGCATGGCCAAGCTGCTAGGTGCGCGGGTGGCTTGGGCCTGTGCGGATAACGGTTTGCAGATCCACGGCGGTAACGGGTTTGCGCTGGAATATCCCATCAGCCGTGTCTTGTGCGACGCACGGATTTTGAACATCTTTGAAGGCGCCGCCGAAATTCAGGCGCAGGTCATTGCGCGGCGTTTGTTAGAGACCAAGCCAAGCTAAATATCGGCTAGAGCCGCGCTTTCAGAACCAGTGCCAAAAATCGATCCCGCGCGGCTGGCAGGTCGTCGCGGCCAAGGCTGGGGGCCACGTGATGACGCAAAAAATGGCCGGTTAGCCGCAAGGCATCGGCCACGTCGTTTTCTTTAGGCTGCTCAGCCCGGTTCAAAAAGCGCGGCAAGGGCAGCAATTTATCGGCCCATTGCCCCGCTGCCTCTGCGGTGACCGCACGTCCCGATTTGGGGGAAACGAAGGTCAGATTGTCGGCCGCACCTGTTACAGCACAAGCATTCAAATCCAGCCCGAAGCCCAAATGCCCCAAAAGCGCGCATTCCCAAAGCGCATATTTGGCGGCCCAATCCGGCTCGCCAATCTCATCCGCAAGCGCAATCGTTTGGCTATAAAGCGTCGCCATCGGCTCGCGCTCTGGCAAAAGCTGGCTGAGCATGGCTGTTAGCGTATTCACGCCCTCAAGCGCCAAGCGATCCCCCAGAGCGACGGCGGCGCGCGCGCCCAACGGCTCTACTTTGAAGCTGCCCAAATGAGTTTCCAGCCGCGCGCTCCATTCTAGGGCAATCTGGTTTCCGGGCTGCAAGACCGGGCGTAGTTTTCGCGATGTACCCCCGCGTACAAGCCCGGCGTGACGCCCGTGTTCAGATGTTAAAACCTCAATTATTACAGAGGCTTCGCCGTGATCTTTAACCAACAACAGCAACCCCTCGTCGCGCCAATTCAATGGCCGTAACCTCGGCAATTTGTACAGGGTGTAAAGACGGTTTTACAGGCTGTACAAAGACCCAAACCGCAGGGGCGGAACTTTGTACAGGGTGTAAACCGGCTCATTCCCACAGGCCCTGCTCTTCGAGCAAGGTCACGCCCTTGGCGCTTTCCACTTCAAGCACCCAAAGATCGCTATCAAAGCCCATTTGCCGCGACAAAGCTGCCTCGACCTCGGCATCGGCACCCTTGGCCAGCTCATCCCAGCCACGCGGCCCCTCAAAGGCAAAACCGCGTTGAAACAGCACCGCTTGCCCGTCTAGCGTCGATAGTTTCACCAACACAGCGCCTGCGGTTTCATCGCCCTTGGCGCGCACAAAAACCGGGATATCCGCAAGGGCTAGTCGGCGCCGATAGGCCCCAACCCAAAAACCGCTGGTGATCCGTGCGCTATCGGCCATCAGAGAAATCTAGGCCCATTTCCGTGTAACGCTCGGGCTCTTCAAGCCAACCTTTGCGCACTTTCACTTGTAAAAACAAATGCACGCTGCGCTCTAGAAAATCCTCAAGATCCTGCCGGGCCGCCGTCGAGACCGCCTTAATGGTCTCGCCCTTTTTGCCAAGGGCGATGCCCTTATGGCCATCACGCGCCACGTAGATAATCTGGTCAATCCGCACAGAACCGTCTTCGCGCTCGTCCCAAGCCTCCGTCTCAACGGTCAGCTGATAAGGCAGCTCTTGATGCAGGCGCAGGGTCAGCTTTTCGCGGGTCACCTCGGCGGCCATCATGCGCAGGGGCAGATCGGCGATTTGATCCTCGGGATAGAGCCAAGGGCCCTCGGGCAGCGCCTCACCTAGCCAAGTCTTAAGGTCATCGACCCCGCGCATTTTCTCAGCCGAGATCATGAAGGTCGCGGCGAAATTCATCCGCGCGTTCAGCGCCTCGGTCAGGGCCAAAAGCACCTCGGCTTTGACCATGTCGATTTTATTGATCACCAAAACCAAGGTCTGCTCGCTTTCGCGCTCGGCCAGCGCGGTCAAAATCCGCTCGACCCCTTGGGTAATGCCGCGATGCGCCTCGATCATCAGACAGACGATATCCGCATCCGCCGCCCCCGCCCAAGCCGCCGAAACCATGGCCCGGTCCAGATGGCGGCGCGGCTTGAAGACACCGGGCGTATCCACCAGCACGATCTGCGCGTCGCCCTCAAGCGAGACCCCTCGAATGCGCGCGCGGGTGGTCTGTACCTTGTGAGTGACGATCGAGACCTTGGCCCCGACCAGCGCGTTCGTCAGTGTCGATTTTCCGGCGTTCGGCTCGCCGATCAGTGCCACAAATCCGCAGCGTGTCATGATGTGTGCTCCAAAGCATCCAGAAGTTTTGCCGCCGCGTTTTGCTGTGCGGCACGTTTTGAGCGGTCGCGCGCGCGGGCGGATTGCCCGTTTTCCAGCGCCGCTTCGATTTCAAAAATTGGGGCGTGATCCGGCCCTTGCCGCCCGACGACCTTGTATTCAGGCGGCTTGAACCCGCGCGCCTGCGCCCATTCCTGCAAACTGGTTTTGGGATCGCGCGCATGGCCCTCGGCCTGTTCAAACCGCGCGCCCCAAAGCCGCTGGATCATGGCACTGGCGGCCTCGAAACCCGCGTCAATATAAACGGCGGCGATCACCGCCTCCATCCCGTCGCCCAGCATCGCGGTTTTGCGCCGCCCCCCCGAGAGCATCTCGGAGCGGCCAATGCGCATCACCGTGCCAAGCCCGATTTCAGCCGCCACCTCGGCGCAGGTTTCCTTGCGCACCATGGCGTTGAGCCGCGGGGCCAAATCACCCTCTTCCGCCTGAGTATCCAAATCCAAAAGCGCCGATGCGGTCACCAGACCAAGCACGCGGTCGCCCAAAAATTCCAAGCGTTGATTGTTGCGCGCCCCCTCGGCAAAGAACGAGCGATGGGTCAGCGCCTCTTCCAACAGCGCAGGATCGGCAAACTCATGGCCCAAACGGGCGCAAAACTGGGCTAGATCGGCTTCCCTGCTCATTGGAGTTTACTCATCAGGACAAGCCTTTATCGGGCGCAAAGCTCAATTCACCGCCTTAAAGAAACGGTCCGAGCGCCATGTCCAAAAGGCAAAGATCGACGAGCCTGCCGAAGAGAAAATCACCCGGTCCGCGCGCCCAATGATGTTTTCGAACGGCACATTGCCCACACCGCCGGTTCGCCGGGAAAAACGGCTATCAGCCGAATTGTCGCGATTGTCGCCCATGAAGAAAAACTCGCCTTCAGGCACCATGAATACGGGCGTGTTATCCAGCCCACCGCCCACAATATCCAACACGTTATGGGTCACACCGCCGGGCAAGGTCTCACTGGCGCGCTTTTTGATACACTCGCCGCCATTGGGCGACACCGGGGCATTCGCGCAACGCGGGATCGTCGCCATCGGACCTTGGGGCTTTTTAGTCTCAACAAAGGGCTCAAGGGGCGTTTGCGGGGCCGCGATATCGTTGATGTAAACCACGCCCTCTTTCATCTGCACCCGGTCGCCCGGCAGGCCGATGAGCCGCTTAATCATAACGGTATTCTGATCTGGGTGCATAAAGACGATGACATCGCCGCGATCAGGCTCTTTGCCCATAATCCGCCCCGAAAACGGGCAAATCGAGAAAGGACAGGAGTGCCGCGAGTAGCCGTAAGCGAATTTATTGACGAAGAGGAAATCGCCGATGAGCAGCGTGTCTTTCATCGACCCTGTTGGAATCCAATAGGGTTGAAAGAGCAATGTCCGGATGACGCCCGCGATCAAGATGGCATAAGCGACCGTCTTAATCAGTTCGACAAATTCGCTTTGTTTACCTGCGGTGTTGCTCGCCATGCTTTTGCTACCTGCTGCGGGAATAAAGCTGTCTTGTGAAGCGTGGCCGCGCGTTAGTCAAGCATCTGCGCGGTTGCAGCGGGGCGTGCCTCAATCGTCACAATCGCGTGGGCCCAAGGGTGGTCATCGGTCAGCGAAACATGGATCACCGCCTCGTGGCCCGGCGGCATCAAGTCATCCAATCGCGTTTGCGCCCAGCCGCTCAGCTCCATGCGCGGCTGGCCAGTTCGCAGGTTAAAAACCGCCATATCTTTCCAAGCAATGCCCATGCGCAGCCCCGTGCCCAGCGCCTTAGAGCAGGCCTCTTTGGCCGCCCAGCGCTTGGCATAGGTGCTGGCCTCTTCGGGACGGCGGCGGGCCTTGGCCTGTTCAGCTTCGGTAAAGACACGGTTGCGAAACCGATCGCCAAATCGCGCCAGCGTGGCCTCGATCCGCTCGATATTGGCCAGATCGGTTCCAATGCCGATAATCATAGTTCTGCACACATTGCCAAGCGGCGCTTAGGACGGGGCGCCAAAACGGGCCGCGCGCGCTTGATCCATAGCCTCGCGCATTTGCCTGATCGCCGTCTCAAGACCAACAAACAGCGCCTCGCCAATCAGAAAATGGCCGATATTCAACTCCATCACCTCAGGCAGCGCCGCCACAGGCGCGACGGTTTCATAGGTCAGGCCGTGGCCTGCGTGAATTTCCAGGCCCAAGGCATGGCCCAGCTTTGCCATCTCGGTGATCCGGGCCAATTCCTCATCGCGCGCGGCAAACCGGCCTTCGGCGTGGAAATCACAATAGGCCCCGGTGTGAATTTCAATCACATCTGCGCCGATACGCGCCGCAGTGCGCACTTGGACCTCGTCCGCGCCGATGAAAAACGACAGCCGCGAGCCCGCCTCTTTGAGCGGCGCGATAAATTGCGCCAGACGGTTTTCATCTCGGGCCACGTCGAGGCCGCCTTCGGTGGTGCGCTCTTCGCGCTTTTCGGGCACGAGGCAGATTGCATGGGGTTTATGCCGCAGCGCAATGGCCTGCATCTCTGGGGTTGCCGCAATTTCGAGATTGAGCGGGCGTTCAAGCGAGTTCATCAACGCGTCGATATCCGCATCGGTGATATGGCGGCGGTCCTCGCGCAGATGCGCCGTGATCCCATCGGCCCCAGCCGCCTCGGCAATCGCCGCCGCGCGCACCGGGTCGGGATAGGCCGAGCCGCGCGCGTTGCGCACTGTGGCCACGTGATCAATGTTTACGCCAAGGCGCAATGGGCCAACTGGTTCGGTGAGTTCAGCCATGTCTTTTCCTTACCCAATGCGTTTGTCGAGCAGGCCTCGCGCGGCGCTTTGGCTCACGGGCCATGATACGGGTTTATTGAACGGGTCTAATTATACGGGCCTATTGATAGGCGTGGTTTTTGCCAAGCGAAAGGCGCAGTTTCGTGTCCGATACAAACAACCCCAAAAAACTACCGCGCATCGGCGCCGTTTAATCGCGCTTTTTCGCAGCAACCTGTGCC
>CAYLLD010000056.1:0-17063 GCA_964384315.1 uncultured Rhodobacterales bacterium
TAGCTCAGCAGCATCGTGTCCTCAACCGGCGCCAGATCAACCCCATAACGGCGGAGAATCTTCATATCGTATTTGGCATTTTGCAGGATTTTCAGCACGCTGCTGTCTTCTAAAATGGGCTTTAGCGCGGCCAGAACCGTCTCAAGCTGCATCTGCCCCTCTGCGCGTGTCACCCCGCCCAAAAGATCGTTTTCCCCCGCGATATGCGCCAGCGGAATATAGGCCGCGCGCCCCGGCTCGACCGCCAGAGAAATGCCCACAAGCGCGGCCTTCATCTCGTTGAGACTGGTGGTTTCTGTGTCCACCGCCACGAACCCGCGCTCGCGAATGGCGGCAATCCATGTCTCAAGCGCGGCCATATCCGAGACGGTTTCGTATTTTTCAGGATCAATCGGCGTGGCCAGCGAGGCATCGATGCCCGCCTCTTCGGAGGCGGATTTTTCGGGCTCTTTGATGGCGGGCGCCTCGACCCCCATCTTGGCGGCAATGCGGTTGGTGAGGGTGCGAAATTCCATCTCGGCCAAAAAGCCCAAAAGCGGCTCTGGCTCGGGGGCGCGCACGTCGAACTCTTCGATTGGCGTATCCAGCGGCGTCGCCTGATCGAGGGTCACAAGCTGGCGCGACAGCCTGATCTGATCGGCGTTTTCCACGAGGCTTTGCCGCCGCTTGGGCTGTTTGATCTCTTCGGCGCGGGCCAAAAGCGTATCGAGATCGCCGTATTCATTGATCAAAAGCGCGGCGGTTTTGACGCCAATGCCGGGCGCGCCGGGCACATTATCGACGCTGTCACCGGCGAGGGATTGCACATCAACCACACGGTCGGGACCAACGCCAAACTTGGCCTCGACCTCCTCGGGGCCGATGCGGTTGTTCTTCATCGCATCGAACATCTCAACGCCGCCGCCAACCAGCTGCATCAAATCCTTGTCGGACGAGACAATCGTGACGCGGCCCCCAGCATCGCGGGCCTGCACCGCATAGGCGGCAATGATATCGTCGGCCTCATAGCCCGCGGTTTCAATACAGGCGATGTTAAAGGCGCGGGTAGCGTCGCGGGTCAGGGGGAACTGCGGCACCAAATCCTCGGGGGCGGGGGGGCGGTTGGCCTTGTATTTATCGTAAAGATCGTTGCGAAAACTCTTGCCGGAGTGGTCGAAAATCACCGCGATATGGGTCGGCGCATCAGAGCCCTTTTGATCCTCGACCATCTTGAGCAGCATGTTGCAAAACCCCGCGACCGCGCCCACGGGCAGCCCGTCGGATTTGCGCGTGAGCGGCGGCAGCGCGTGATAGGCGCGGAAAATGAACGCCGATCCGTCGATGAGATGCAGATGGTGACCCTTGCCGAAGCGCTCGCTCATAGCCTTACCCTAACTTTGCGTGAGGCATTGGTTTTGCGGGAAATCGTGGCCCACAGCAAGGGCGCGCGCGTGATTTGAATGGCCTAAAAGGCGCGTTTGACCGCATCTTGTGTGTCAATCGACACCTGACGGGACAGCACGGGGATTAGATAATCGATCGAGCCGCGCTGCTGCAGCTCTAGCCCTTGGATGCTACCGCCGATGGTGGGCTGACCATAACGCATCTCCACGCTTTGCGGGGCTAGGGTGATATTCGCGGCCAAGGTTGTGCAAAGCACAAGGCCCGAGACCGCCCAGAATGTTAGATAACTTGTCATGTTGCATCCTTTTCGTCTGCCAACACGATGTATTAAACACCAAAAATAGGTAGAACATCAGGGGAACTTTTTCCCGCTGATGGATAAAAATGCTTTGGATTTTGTCGCAAATATGGCGCGGCGGCCTATTCAAACAATATGTCGACAAAGTCTCGACATGTTTCGCCATATCGGGCTTGGACGCCTAGTGCGCGCTAGCGCCAGACTTGAGGACAAATTTTTTGTCGCAGTAAGGGCAGGTCACCGATTTACGGGTCGGGTCAATCTGCAACCATACCCGCGGGTGGCCCATTCCGGCGCCACCATCGCAGCTGATACGGGTTTTCTCGACATATTCTACGTCTGGCTCGTCAATGCTCATTGAAAGGCTCCGGCTCGATCTTCGCTTTGGTCAGTACCCCAAGCGGCTTTGCTCAGGCAAGTGAAACCGCATGAAATTACGCGGCTTTGTGTCTCGCTCGCATGGGTGGTTTAAGATTTCGCCAACATCCGGCCCAAGATATGCCCAGCGCAGACATGAACGTGCAAATGCGGCACCTCTTGGACACCGTGCGCGCCTGCGTTGGACAAAAGCCGATAGCCCTTGCCACCCGCAGCCTCTGCCGCGCCAGTGATCCGTGCCACCTCGCCCACCGCGCGCGAGAAATCCGCAAGCTCGGCATCCGAGGCCTCAGATGCGAAATGGTCGAAATTCACGTAAGGGCCCTTGGGGATCACCAACACATGGGTCGGCGCTTGCGGGGCGATGTCCTCAAATGCAAGGGAGTGGTCCGTTTCAAGCACGGTCTTATTGGGGATCTCGCCACGCAGGATTTTGGCAAAGATATTCTGGTCGTCGTAGCTGTAGCTCATTGGGGCAATTTCCATCTTACTCGAACAGGTCTTCCCTTCGCGCCAATGCGGCGGCGTCGTCAATCGAAATTTTGAGCGCTTGGGCAATCGGGCGGGCCATTTCACCGGGGGATTGGCCTTCGTGAATGACCTGTCTGCCGGGCAGTCCCATGGCGGATAGCTCTGATTGCTCTTCGTCGATTTGGTTCATCAGCGAGCGCAGTACCCCGGCGTGCATCGCCCCGTTTGAGCCCGCCGTGCCCAAGCCGATGCGCGCAGCATGCCCCTCAACCCAAGTCTCATCCATATCGCAACGCACGTCCAAGAGCCGCACCTGCGCCCCATCAGCACAAAAATCCTCTATCGCGCTAATGTTGGCGGGATCAATGCAAAGGGTGAGGGCGGTGACATTGTTATGGGCGGCCAAGACCTGCAAAAATGCGCGGCGGTGCCGGTTACGTTTGTCTTGGCCCTTTTCCAACCCACCTAAATCCGGCAACCACGGCTGCGCCTCATCAAACACATAGCCAAAGGTCGGTTGTCCAGAAATCTGGCTCAGGGCGTGGGCGATCCGGTTCCCGATATGCCATTTTTTGCAGAGGATCAGCGTCAGTTCAAAGCCGGTGCCAAGGCTTGCCCCAGTTTCCCAGATGCGATTGCCGAACCGTTTGCCCTTGCGCCCGCGTTTGCGCATGTACTCATAAATCACCTGCCCCGCGCCTTCGCTTTGCTGTTCGGGGTCGGGGGACAAAAACAGCGCGTTCAACTCGGCGCGCAGTTTGTGATCGCTCTCGGAAATCTTGCGCGCGGCGAATTGCCATTGGCCCCGCAGCATTTCTAGGTGGTCCGCGTAAAACGACAGCGGCATCCCGTAATCCGAGAACATCAAAAGCGTCGGCGGCTTGTTCACCACCTCTTCACGGGCGACCAAATGCATGGTGAGGGTCTGAAAAAACGTCTCGTCGGGGATCCATGTCGTTTTGAAAAACCGCACCACGTCGCGGCGCTTGGCGATGAAGGCAAGGATGCGGTCGATGGTGGATCGGCGCAGCACCCACCATTGCGACCCGATTTTCATCTTGAGCCCTTTGGGCAGGGCGCGCCGCAAGCCGAAGCGTTTTTGCGCGGCGAGCGAGGTATAGAATCGGCGCTTTTGGGTGCGCTCGTTAAAGTGGTGGCGGTAGATCAACCGCTCTTCGGTCATGCCGGTTTTGATCCAGCCGTCCTCGAAAAAATCCGCGTGCTCGATGTAGTCTTGCGCGCTGTCTGCCAGTGCGCCGTGGATGTAGCTGGCGGATTTGACCGGCATGCAATCGCCCGAGATCAAAAAGAAGTGGGTGGCTTCGGTGAAATGCGCATGGGCGGTGCGGATTAAACTGAGCGTGGCCTCGACCAGCGACCACTCCCCCCAACCACAGCGCACCGAGGGGGCGCGGATCACGCTGGGCATGGTGGCAATCGCTGCATCAATGGTGCGCGCCAAACCAGCACGTGCGTTTCCATCGACGTGAATCACGACGACATCGCCGCGCGCGCTCAAGGTGCGGGCTTGTTCGATGACCAGCTCGGGGTTTTTGTGGCACAGGAGCAAAAAAGCAATCTGGGTCAAAGGGGGCTCGTTCATTGGGCGGCGCAATATGCGGGATTTTTAGGGCGGGTTAAGAACTTACGGGTTAGGTCTGTCCGAGTTTGGATCAAATTGTTTAGTTAACCATTTAGATTTATAAAAAATTGACGTGAATAACTTAGAGGATAACCGATGGGATTTCCGGGGACTTGGATGTCTGAAAGCCAGCGTGTGGTGTATCGTGTGATACCCAAATGCGCTTGTTCGACCATTGGTCAGATTATTTACTATGGCGATCATGGTGCATTTTACGACGGGGATATTCATGACGCTAAGTCTGGTATTCACAAATGGGCCTTCGACGACAGCCGTCCGCTGATCGAGCAGCACGCCTGCGATGACACCTTTACCTTTACATGTGTGCGCAACCCTTGGACCCGAATTCTCTCGTCGTTCTTTGACAAGATCGCGGGAATTCAGCGTTCGGGCAATCGCTATCGGGGGGCGACACTATCCCCATGGATGCGGCGCTACGGGGTCGATGTTGAGGGGGATTTCGATCAAATCCGCGCGTTCCGGCATTTCCTGCTCTTTGCCCGTGACACCATCCGCTTTCGCAAACCCATCGATCCTGACATCCACTGGAGCGCGGTTTCTGGTCATGCCTCGACCCTGATCGCCAATGGTGGGCGCTATGATATGATCATTGCCACCGAGGATTTTGCAAATGGCATGACGGCGGCCTTGGGGCGCTGGGAGCAAAACCACCCCGTCGATATGGGTGCGGTGCCGCGGTTCAACGAAAGCGAGGGGCATGGGCCCAAGCGTCTTTTCCCGGTGGCTGATTACTTTGATGACATGTCGATCCACCTAATGCAGGAAATTTACCGGCGTGATTTTAACCTGTTTAACTACGGCAAAGAGCCCAATAGCGAACCGCCCAAAAAAGAAATTGATCTGGACGCGGTCCATGCCAAGCTTGGCCCAAAGACGCGCGAGGTAGAGGCCCAAGCAGGTTAATCGCGGTTAACCGATGCTTTCTGGCAATCGGCAGCTTGTATTGGGCAGTTTGTTTTAAGACGCTGCCTTTGCCAAAGCGCTCTGCGCCTGCAGGTCTTTTAACCTGCGTTCGAGACGGGCGATGTAAGCATCTCGGTCCCGCACCGCCCGTTGCCATTTCGCAAATTCTTGACGTTTTTCCGGTTCGCGCTTGGATATATGGTCCTGAAGCGCGACGAACTGCGCCTTGGTCGCCTCTAAGTCTCGCGCCAATTTCGCCGCGTCCGCATTCTCTAGTGCATCAATCTGCGCCCGCATCGCCGCGCGCCGATGGGTATTCGCGACCTCGGTGGCCGCAGAGCGCCGCGCCAAAGCATCAAGTTCGGTTTGAAGTGTCTGAGCATGTCGCCTGCGGTGAGAGCGATCTACGTTGATCGCGTCGATCGTGTCCTCAAGCTCTGAAAGCCGCCGCCCCCAGAATGCCCAACCAAGGGCCAGCCCGACAAAACAGGCCATCATGATCAGCCAACCAGCCCGCGACAACAGAATATCAATGATCTCTGGCATACCAACCTCGACATGTTGTGACGTCGGTTAGGTGATAGCCCCAAGGCCGTTAATGTTTTGCAAAATTTCGTGTCAAATTTTGTTAGCTGGCGCCTAAAGCGCAGCCTCGGCAAAGCCGGGCTGCAAAATAATTGACCCCGAAGAGCGGGTGTCTCCGGGGCCAAAAGTGACGGGATCGTGCAGGAGTGTTAAAGTGATCCCATCAATACAGCCGTATCTGCCATTCGGCAGGAAAAGCCCCATTCGTTGTCGTACCAGCTCAGCACACGTACGAGATTGCCGGACATCACCTTGGTCTGGCCAGTGGCGAAGGTGCTTGAGTTGGAGTTGTGATTGAAATCGATCGACACCAGCGGCGCATCGGTCACACCCAAAATACCTTTGAGCGGGCCTTTGGCGGCGGCTTTATGCATCAGCTCGTTGATTTCTTCGACGCTTGTGGCGCGGCTGGCATTGAATTTGAGATCAATGCACGAAACATTCGGCGTTGGTACGCGAATGGCCGAACCGTCCAGCTTGCCCTTGAGTTCCGGCAACACCAAGCCCACCGCCGCGGCCGCCCCGGTCGTTGTCGGGATCATCGACATTGCTGCAGCGCGGGCGCGATGCAAATCCGAATGCGCCTTATCAAGCACCGGTTGATCGCCCGTATAGGCATGAATGGTGGTCATGTAGCCTTGCTCGATACCGATGGCATCGTTGAGCGTCTTGACCACCGGGGCCAAACAGTTGGTTGTGCAAGACGCGTTCGAAACCACGATGTCATCTGACGTGAGCACGTCATGGTTCACGCCGTAAACAATGGCTTTGACGTCATCGCTTTTAGCTGGCGCGGAAATCAGCACCTTGCTCGACCCATTCTCCAGATGCGGCTGAACCGCCTCGCGCGTTCGGAACACGCCAGTACATTCCATAACAACGTCAACATCCGACCACGGCAGATCAGCCGGGTTGCGCATGGCTGTTATGCGGATCGGTTTGCCGTCAACGTGAATTTCGTCGCCTTTCAGCGCAACTTCGCTGGGGAAACGGCCATGAACGCTGTCATATTGCAGCAGATGGGCCGAAATCTCGGGCGCAGCCAAATCATTGATCGCCACAACATCAATGTCAGAGCGTTTATGCTCAACGATTGCGCGCAAAACGTTGCGGCCGATGCGGCCAAAGCCGTTAATGGCAACTTTTACCATGGTATTCTTCACCTCAGTTTTGCCGATCACTTGAAGCGCGACGACTCATTTGCGTCCCCTATAACGCGGAATCCTGTTCGTAACAAGAACTTAACATTATGACGTGCAAAATTATACAAACATGTTATAACATGCGTCATCACTGAACAAGGAGACGGCAGGTGAAGGCAGAGGTGCGGCGTCAGGGCATTATGGATATGCTCGTGCGAAATGGAATGGTGACCATTGAGGCGATGGCCGAGCGGTTCGCTGTCAGCCGGATGACGATCCACCGTGACCTCGATGAGATGGAGGTCTCGGGTCTGTTACGCCGGGTGCGTGGCGGGGCGACGATTGCGGCCTCGCAGGCCTTTATGGTCGATTTCTCGGTCCGCCAGCGTCAGGCCATCGAAGAAAAAGAGCGCATCGCGGCCCATTGCGCCGGGCTGATTGAGCCGGGCCAAGCGATTTTGGTTGATGACGGCTCCACCGCCGCCGCCCTTGGCGAGGTGATTGCCACCAAAGCCCCGCTGACGGTCATCACCAACAACCTTTACATCATCCAGCGTCTCACCCCGGTTGCAGGGATCGACCTGATCGCGCTGGGCGGCGAGTACTCGCGCAAGTTCAACGGGTTTTTTGGGCTGCTGGCCGAGACCGCTTTGCAAGGCCTTCGGGCAGACGCGGCCTTTATTTCCTGCTCGGGGGTTCATGGGTCCAAAGGGTTTCATCAGGATCAAGAGGTCGTGCAATCCAAGCGGCTAAAGATGGCCGCTGCGGATCGCCGGTATTTGCTGGTGGATCACATGAAATTCGGCCGCCACGCTTTGCATTTTCTGGCGGATCTTGAGGGGTTTGATGCCATTGTCACCTCGCAGGCCCCGCCCGAAGACCATGCAGCGCAGCTTCAAGAGGCGGGGGTTCGCGTCGAGATCGCGCCAAAGACGTCGGCGATTTCAGCCGCCTAAGATTTACGACATCACGCAATCCGGGCCGCGATCCAGCGGCGTCTCAATCGTGATCTCGCTAGGCGCCCAGTCAAAAATTGCCAGCGCGCGGCCACTGTCAAAGCCGATAAACACCGTGCCGGTTTCAGGCTGCAGCGCCACACCTTCAGCATCAAACCCCCAAGGCGTCAGCGGCGTGACCAAGAGCACACGCCCATCGGGGGCCAACTCAAAGAGGCTGTTAAGCCCTTCGTTATCGTCCACGATCAGAATATTCCCCGAAAAGGGATCGCGGGTCACCCCCTGCGGCTCGGTCAGGGGCGGGGTGAAATCGCCACCACGCAGCTCCATCAAAACTTCACCTGCGGGGCCAATCCGCCACAGCCGGGCCGGGTCGTCCTCAACCACCAGAAAACTGCCATCCGCATCAAGATGCAGCCCTTCTGTGTCCGATAAAACCGCGCTTAGCGAAAACGCATCATCAAGGGGCGCACCTTGGCGGTCGATCCGCCGAAAGCGGCCAAAGCCGTCGGCCAAGAGCAGCCCGTGGGTTTCAACAGTGAGGCTTTGGACGCGGCCCATGCCACTTTTGATCCGCCGCAATTCAACCCCTGTGGTGTCGAGCAGGATTAACTCGTCGCTCTCGTTGACCACCCAGACACCGCAAACCTGCGCATCATAGGCAAGCGACGAGGCGCGAAAATCGGGGATTGTGACGCGGTGCCAAAGCTCGGCCTGAGCGCTGGGGGCAAAACAAAGGGCGGCTAGAGTTATCGCGGCGCGGATCATTGCACTTACTCCTTTGGCAAAGCGTAGCCTTTGAGCGCGGGCTGTCTAGGGGGCAATTTTCATCATGCAGCGATACCACAAGGCGCGGCCACAAGGCCCCGCTAGGTCAAAGCGGTGAATTTTTTGCACCACTGCGCGGTGAAATCAGCAGAAGCCAGAATGCAACGAGGCTCTTAACCTTTGATTAACCACCGCTGAGCGCAGCCACTGCCGCGCCATAACAGGAGCTTGCCCATGTCTTTTACTCTCAATCGCCGATCGTTGCTGCGCTCATCCGCTGCCCTTGCTGCCACATCTATGCTGCCAAGCTCTGCGCTTGCGGCGGATGGACTGACCGTTGGCTTTATCTATGTCGGTCCCAAGGACGATTTTGGGTATAACCAAGCCCATGCCGAAGGCGCCGCTGCGGTGAAGGCCATTGAGGGCGTGACCGTCGTCGAAGAGGAAAACGTTCCCGAGACCGTCGATGTTCAAAGCACGATGCAGTCAATGGTTGAATTCGACAATGCCAAGCTCTTGTTCCCAACGTCTTTTGGCTATTTTGACCCGCATATCCTTGAGGTCGCGCCCAAATACGAAGATGTCCGCTTTCAGCACGCAGCGGGGCTTTGGTCAGCGGATAAGCACCCGATGAATGTCGGTAGTTACTTTGGCTATATCGGGATGGGCCAGTTCCTCAACGGGATCACCGCCGGTCACGCAACCAAGACCAAGAAGATCGGTTTTGTCGCCGCCAAGCCAATTCCGCAGGTTTTGCTGAACATCAACTCATTCCTGCTCGGCGCACGTCAGGTCGATCCAGAGATTACCTGTCAGGTGATCTTTACTGGCGAGTGGTCGCTGGCGGTCAAAGAGGCCGAGGCCACCAATGCGTTGGCGGATCAAGGTTGCGATGTGATCACCTGTCACGTGGATGGTCCCAAGGTGGTGATGGAGACCGCAGCGGGCCGGGGCGCGTTTGTTTGTGGCTATCACGCCAACCAATCCCCACTTGCGCCAGAGTTGTACCTGACCGGGGCGGAATGGAACTGGGCCGATGTCTACACTGGCATGGTAAAAACCGCCCTTGAAGGTGGCACGATCGACAATTTCGTGCGCGGCGGTCTGGCGGATGGGTTCGTGAAGATGAGCCCATTGGGTCCCGCGGTTTCCGACGCCTCCCGTGCACAGTTCGAGGCGACCAAAGCTGCGATCATGAAGGGTGGTTACTCGGTCATCCAAGGCCCGCTCAAGGATAATCTGGGCAATGTGATCGCGACCGAAGGGCAGGGGTTTGCCGAGGACGACATCGCGCTTGAGAGCATGGATTATCTGGTTGAGGGCGTGATCGGCGCCACAAGCTAAGTCAAAGGCCGATGATGACCGACACAGCAGCCTCTCTTCCCAAGCCCACTGAAACGCTGGCGTTTTGGATGCCGCGGCTAGAGGCTGTTGTGATCCCCATTGGAGCGCTGATCATGGGATTGGCGCTCTTTTCGCTGTTTCTGGCGGTGCTGGGTCATTCGCCCATACAGTTCTTTGCCCTCGTTTATAAGGCCGGGTTCGGCACCCCATTTTCGTGGCAAAATACGCTCTCTCGGGTGACGCCGCTCTTGTTTGCGGGACTTTGCGTGGCGCTGCCTGCCCGGCTCGGGCTGGTGGTGATCGGCGGCGAGGGGGCCATTGCGCTGGGCGGTTTGGCCGCTGCGGTTGTCGGGGTTTGGACAGGGTTTTTGCCGGGGGTTTTGTCAGGCCCAATTGGCTTGGTCTTGATGGGCCTAGCGGCCATGCTTGCTGGCGGCGCCTGGATCGGCGCGATCGGCCTTTTGCGGATTTGGCGCGGGGTCAATGAGACCATCTCGTCGCTATTAATGGCCTATATTGCCATCGCGCTGATGAACCACCTGATCGAAGGCACTTTTCGCGATCCGGCCAGTTTGAACAAACCCTCCACCGCCCCTTTGCCCGCGCCTTTGCGCGTCGGGGACATGCCCATCGGCATCGAGGTGCATTGGGGGCTTGGTGTAGGTATCATCTGTTGCGTCTTTTGCTGGGTCCTTCTGGACAAAACCACCATTGGCTTTGCCGCACGGGTGGCAGGCGACAATATTCGTGCAGCTCAAGTGCAGCTTTTGCCCGTGGGCAAGCTGATTATCGGCTTTACCGCGCTGGGCGGCGCAATGGCTGGGCTGGCAGGCTATTTCGAGGTGACGGCGATCCACGGGGCGGCCAATGCGTCGCTCGTGGTGGGCTACGGCTATACCGGTATTTTGGTCGCCTTTCTGGCGCGCCATAACCCGCTGGCGATTATCCCGGTTGCGGTGCTTTTGGCGGGGTTTGAGGCCTCGTCTGGTCTGATCCAGCGCCGTATGGATTTGCCCGATGCCACAATCCTGGTGATGCAAGGCCTCGTCTTTGTGGTGCTTTTGCTGAGCGAGACGCTCTACGGGCGCTTTAAGTTGTTTCGCCCGGATTTATGGGACACGCGGGCATGACCGAGGATCTTGGCATTTGGGCGGTCCCCATCGCAATGCTGGGCGGGGCGATCCGCGTCTCGACACCGTTTCTATTCGTGTCGCTTGGGGAATGTCTGACCGAGCGCTCGGGGCGGATCAATCTGGGCCTTGAAGGCACGCTCGTTTTTGGTGCTATGGCGGGATACGCCCTTGCCTATGAGAGCAATTCCGCATGGATTGGCGTATTGGCCGCCGCAATTGCGGGCGCGGTTTTTGGCCTGCTCCACGGGTGGCTCTGCCGCTTTAAAGGCGTCAATGACATCGCTATGGGGATCGCTTTGATGCTTTTGGGCATCGGCCTCGCCTTCTTTTTTGGCAAGCCCTACATCCAGCCCGTCGCCCCGGATTTGCCCTCGCTGCCCTTGGGCTGGTGGTCCGAGATTTCGCAACTTCGGGCTGCGCTTCAGGTGAATGTACTGTTTCTGCTTGGCATCGGCTTGGCCTTTGGCATGGCATGGATGTTCCGCAACACAGCTCTTGGGCTGCGCATCCGGGTGGTGGGCGATAGCGCTGAGGCGGCGCGGGCTATCGGCATCGCCCCTGATCGGGTGCGGCTGTGGTCCACGGCGGCCGGGGGCGCTTTTGCTGGCGTGGCGGGGGCCTATCTGTCGCTTTATTACCCCGGCAGTTGGAACGAAGGGCTGTCGTCGGGCCAAGGGCTGATGGCGGTCGCTTTGGTGATTTTTGCGCGGTGGAACCCGGTGATGTGCCTTTTCGCGGCGCTTTTGTTCGGGGCGGCGGGCGCGCTTGGCCCGGCCCTGCAAACCGTCGGTTTCACCTCGGGCTACTATATTTTCTTTGCAGCACCCTATGTTTTGACATTGGCGCTGCTGATTTTCACATCGACACCGGGCAAGGCGCTGGACAGCGCGCCGGGCGCTTTGTCGATCACCAAATAGGAGGCTTGGATGAACGGTTTAGGCGGGTTGAATAAGTCAGAGCACGGCGTTGTGATCGGGATGGTGCAGTTGCAACTGCCTACGGTAAAAACGCCGGGTGATTTGGCAGCGCAGACCCAAAAAGTCGTCGATATGGTGGGCAAGGCGCGGCGCAATATGGCGACGATGGATTTGGTCGTTTTTCCCGAATACGCGCTCCACGGGCTTTCGATGGACATCAACCCAGAGATCATGTGCCGCATGGATGGTCCCGAGGTTGCGGCCTTCAAATCGGCCTGTATCCAGCACAAGATTTGGGGCTGCTTTTCAATCATGGAGCTGAACCCCGGCGGCATGCCTTATAACACGGGCCTGATCATCGACGATCACGGCGAAGTTCAGCTTTATTACCGCAAGATGCACCCTTGGGTCCCGGTCGAGCCGTGGGAGCCCGGCGATCAGGGTATCCCCGTGTGCGATGGTCCAAATGGCTCAAAGCTGGCACTGATCATTTGCCACGATGGGATGTTCCCAGAGATGGCCCGCGAATGCGCCTACAAGGGCGCCGAGATCATGATCCGCACCGCCGGATACACCGCGCCGATCCGCGACAGTTGGGCCTTTACCAATCAGTCCAACGCCTTTTGCAACCTGATGGCCACGGCAAATGTTTGTATGTGTGGCAGCGATGGTAGTTTCGACAGTATGGGCGAGGGGATGATTGTCAATTTTGACGGCAAGATCATCGCTCATGGCACCTCTGGCCGCGCCGATGAGATCATCACCGCTGAGTTGCGCCCCGACTTGATCCGCGAGGCGCGTCTGGGCTGGGGCGTCGAGAACAACATCTATCAGTTCGGGCATCGCGGGTATGTTGCGGTCAAAGGCGGCGCGCAGGATTGTCCCTATACTTACATGACCGATCTTGCAGCGGGGGCCTATCGGCTGCCCTGGGAGGATGAGGTCAAAGTCACCGACGGCACCAGTTGCGGTTTTCCAGAGCCCACGCGTCTCTTTGGCGATGTCAAACAAGAGGCCGCTGAATGAGCCATATCGAAAGCCACCCCTATAAATGGCCCTACAACGGCGATCTACGCCCTGAAAACACCGCCCTTATCATCATCGATATGCAGACGGATTTCTGCGGCAAGGGCGGGTATGTCGATGCCATGGGCTATGACCTATCGCTGACCCGCGCGCCCATTGAGCCGATCAAAGCGGTGCTCGCCGCGATGCGCGCCAAGGGCTATCAGATTTTGCACACCCGCGAAGGCCACAGACCTGACCTGAGTGATTTACCCGCAAACAAACGCTGGCGCTCGCAGCAAATTGGCGCGGGCATCGGCGATCCGGGGCCCTGCGGTAAAATTCTGGTACGCGGTGAGCCGGGGTGGGACATCATCGAAGAGCTGTACCCCCTCGAGGGTGAGACCATCATCGACAAGCCGGGCAAGGGCAGTTTCTGTGCCACCGACCTTGAGATGGTTTTGCGGATGCGGGGCATCGAAAACTTGGTCATTTGCGGGATCACGACGGATGTTTGCGTCTCGACCACCATGCGCGAGGCCAATGATCGGGGGTTCGAATGCGTGGTGCTTGAGGATTGTTGCGGGGCCACCGACCAAGGCAATCACGACGCGGCAATCAAGATGGTCACGATGCAAGGCGGCGTTTTTGGCGCGGTGGCAGATAGCAAAACCCTCATTGCGGGTCTTGTGTGATGCGGGCCTGCGGTTTGGAAACCGTGGGAATGACCATGCGTTTTGGGGCGTTGACCGCGCTTGATGACGCATCGATTAAGATCAAACCGGGTACGGTGCATGCGCTTTTGGGTGAGAATGGTGCGGGTAAATCGACCCTCGTGAAATGCATCATGGGGTTCTATCATGCGACCGAGGGCGCGATTTTGATCGATGGCAAAGAGGTCGAAGTGGCTGATCCTATCGATGCACAGCGCCTTGGCCTTGGTATGGTTTACCAGCATTTCACTCTGGTGCCGTCTCTCACTGGCGCGGAAAATCTGGTGATCAGTCGGGCGGATGCCCCGCAGGTGATCAATTGGAAAACCGAAGCGCGCGCCCTTGAGACCTTTCTAGAGGGCCTACCGTTTCAAACGCCCCTAGATCGCCCGGTCAATCGGCTCTCGGCGGGTGAAAAGCAAAAGCTGGAAATCGTCAAACAGCTCTATCTTGGCAGTCGCTTCTTGATCCTCGATGAGCCGACATCGGTGCTTACCCCCGCAGAAGCGGACGAGGTTCTGAGCCACATCCGCGTCTTATGTGAGCAAAAACGGATCACTGTTTTGTTGATCACCCACAAGTTTCGCGAGGTTCGTCGATTTGCCGATGCGGTCACGGTCCTGCGCCGGGGGCGGGTGAATGGCACTGGTCAGGTGAGCGAGCTAAGCGATGATGAGATGGCGCAGATGATGATGGGCGCGCTGGGGCCGCGGGCTGATCTGACAAGCAGTGGAACACCGGGGGCGGCTGTGCTTGACCTCACAAAGGTGCGCGCGCCGGCGCGCTCTGGACCAAACGGCATTGAGATTGATGAGCTAAAGGTGCGGGCGGGTGAAATCGTCGGCATTGCCGGGATTTCGGGCAATGGCCAAACCGAGTTGATGGAGATTTTGACCGGGCAGCGGCGCCTGACCCACGGCCAGATTTATGTCAAAGCGCGTCCCTTTGGCGCGACGCGCGCCCAGGCGCAGGCGCTCAAAGTGAGGTATCTGCCAGAAGAGCCGCTGAAAACCGCCTCTGCCCCTCGAATGAGTGTGGCCGAAAACCTGGCTTTGCGTGATTTCGACATTGGTCCAAACGGCCCAGTTCTTTGGCACGATCACAGGCGCATCACCGGGCAGGCGAAGGATTTGATTGACGCCTTCGACATCAAAACAACCTCGCCGCATAGCCCGATTTCCACTTTGTCAGGGGGCAATGTTCAGCGCACGGTTTTGGCGCGTGAACTGAACGGTGATGTCGATCTGTTGATCGTGGCGAACCCCTGCTTTGGGCTGGATTTCAATGCAGTGGCCGCCGTCCGCGACCGGCTTATGTCAGCGCGCAACCGGGGCGTGGCAATCCTGCTTATCAGCGAAGACCTTGACGAAATTTTCGCCCTGAGCGACCGCGTTGGCGTTATGAGCGAGGGGCGATTGACGTTTATGGCCCAGACGGGTGCCACCAATGTTGCTGAGATTGGGTCTTACATGGCTGGTGCGACATGACCTGCCCGATTAAGACGATCACGGCAAATCCCTTCGCCTTTCCCTTTCGGCAAGACACATTGGGCCTAGTCATCATCGATATGCAGCGGGACTTCGTCGAGCCGGGCGGCTTTGGGGCCAGCCTTGGCAACGATGTGACGCGGCTTGGGGCGATTGTGCCCACCGTTGCCCGGCTTTTGGCGGGGTTTCGAAATGCGGGGCTGCCCGTCATTCATACCCGCGAGTGCCACAAGCCTGACCTGTCCGATCTTACTAGCGCCAAGCGAGACCGAGGCGCGCCAGAGTTGCGGATTGGTGATCCCGGCCCGATGGGTCGTCTTTTGGTTGCGGGCGAACCGGGTGCAGACATCATACCCGAACTTGCACCGCTGCCCGGCGAGGTCGTGCTGGATAAGCCGGGCAAAGGCGCGTTTTGCCGAACGAATTTTGAAACGCTGTTGCAAGAGCGTGGCTTGCAGCATCTGATTTTTGCAGGGGTGACCACGGAGGTTTGCGTCCAAACGACCATGCGCGAGGCAAATGACCGGGGTTATGATTGTCTTGTGGCGCAAGACGCGACGGAAAGCTATTTTCCTGCGTTTAAAACGGCCACAATTGAGATGATAACCGCGCAAGGCGGGATCGTCGGCTGGGCGGCGCAAACCAAGGCGATCTTGGACGCGGTTCAGGCTTAGCCCAAGCCTAGATCAGGTGCTCGCAGGCCCCCAGAAAGGCACCTGCGATCGCTGGGATGGATCACGTCATCGAGTTGAAACCGATCATGTTGCCTTCGGTGTCTTGGACCAAAAGAACCCAACCGAACTCGCCGATTGAAAACTTGGGCCGCACAACAATACCGCCAGCCTCTGGGACGCGCTCTTGTTGCTGTGCGCAGTCCTCAACCATGAAATATACGATTGTTCCGCCCACTCCCGGACCCGCATGGGGGGCCTTGGTCAGCGCGCCCCCCGCGCCATAGGCGCCCATTTCGGCGGGAAAACTCATCATTTGCGTCTCGCCGGTCGGATCGCCCATTGGCTCAAGCTTGGCCCCGAGCATCGTCTCGTAAAAAGTCACGGCCCGCGCCAAATCGTCTACAAAAATGTCGAACCAGCCGACTGCGTTTGTCTTTGTCATGTGATGTTCCTTTGGTTGATTTTGGTAAGTTTCGCTCGGCTCAAGCCGCGTCGAGGGTGCTTTCGAGGTGCCAGATTTTGGACATGATCTGCCAACCTTCGGCGCCCTTTAGAAAGCCCAAGTGATCGACAAAGATGTTTTGATGGGCGCGGATGCGGATTTTTACTGTGGCGCTGATCGGGGACAGATGGTCGATCATTAAGACCTCGGCCTTGCGAGGCTGGCCTTTCCGCGCCGGAGAAACGCGCCCGGCCACATCCTTACTGAAGCTGTCGATTGGCTCAACAAAAACCGTCCCATTGTCCGCATCGAACAGGCTTGATTGGGGGTGAAACACCGCGTTCAGCTTTGCGGTGTCACACTCGTGAATGGCATCGAAATAGGTCTCGATGGCGGCCAGCAGGTCTGTTTGAAGTGTCATTGGTGGTTCCTCATTCCTTGTTGGTGACCAAGGCTTGCCACGATTGAAAAAATCGCGATACTGGCAATAAAGACAACATGCGGTCGGATTCTGCCAAGATGACAAAACCTGCCAAAATACCCCAAAAGCGCCCTTTGGTCTGCGCCATTGCTTACGATGGCTTGTGCACCTTCGAGTTTGGTATCGCGGTCGAGCTATTCGCCCTGCCGCGCCCAGAGTTCAAAGAGTGGTATCGCTTTGCCACGGTCAAGGCAGAGCCGGGGCCCGTGCGCGCCCTTGGCGGTTTGATGTTGGAAGCCGATGAAAATCTTGATCTTCTACAAGAAGCAAGCTTGATTATCGTGCCGGGCTGGCGCGGGGCCGATACCCCGGTGCCCGAG
>CAYLLD010000057.1:0-16967 GCA_964384315.1 uncultured Rhodobacterales bacterium
GTAGCGAATTATTCACGATGCCGTGTTGGGGCCGTGTTGGGGCCGTGTTGGGGCCATGTTGGGCGCGCCGCGCGGCATCGGTTGTAATTTGCACGGTTGCGCCTTAGCTTCCCCCTATCGACCTGCCCGGCGCGATAAGTATCCGGGAGCGCCCCATCGTTGCGAGTGACACATGCCAAATATCACCCGAAGTTTTGCCACAGCTATCTGCGCGCTTGTTGCGCTGAATGCGCCCCTGCCACCTGCGCAGGCGGATGGTTTGGTCGGCAGTTATCTGGCGGCGGGGCAAGCGAGTTATCGCGGTGATTTCAAGGCGGCAGCCACCTATTTTCGACTGGCCGCCCAGAACGATCCAAGCAATCTGCGCCTAAAGCAAAGCGCGATCATCAATGGGGTGCTTGCGGGCGAGATGGAACAATCGCTGCCCTTCGCTGACGATCTGCTGCGCAAAAGCAATGACGCCCAGCTTGGGGCTCTGGTGCTGATTGCTGATGCGCTGCGCATTGAGGATTACGCCCGCGCCAACGCCATCATCGCCAATCCTAAGCTTGAGCTAAACCCGCTCATGCGCGATCTTCTGCGCGCTTGGATCGCCGTTGGCCTCAATGACATTGAGGCGGCCACGGGCTATTTTGATGGGCTGGCCGAGCAATCGGATTTTGGCGGTTTGGGCGCATATCACAAAGCGCTCATGCTGGCCTATGTTGGTGATTTCGATAGCGCGCTTACGATCATGGAAGGCACTGGTGCGGGGCCTTTGCGCATCAGCCGTGCCTCTTTGGATGTGCATGTTAAGATGCTCTTGCAGGCCGAGCGCCCTGAGGATGCCTTGGCGCTGATCGAGGCGGATGAATTGGCAGGTGCTGGGGCACAAAGCGATGCTCTGCGCGCAGAAATTGAGGCGGGCGGGGCCGCCGGTTTTGATTACATCCGCGCGCCCATTGATGGGGCCGCTGAGGTTATTTTGACCCTCGCGACTTTGCTTGATCAAGAGGATGCGGCGCGTTTCGCCACGCTTTACGCCCGTCTTGCCCAGCACATTCGCCCCGATAGCGTGGACGCGCATTTGCTGGTCGCTGACCTGTTAGAGGTCCAAGAGCAGCATGAATTGGCGATTATCGAATACGCCCGCGTGCCCGAGGATGTGCCAGTGTTTCGCAACGCTGAAATTGGCCGCGCCGATGCGATGTCCTCGGCGGGGCGCACCGAGGATGCCATTGGTGTTTTGCGGGCACTTGCGAAGAAATTTCCCGAAGATCGTTTTGTGAACATCGCTTTTGGTGATCTGTTGCGTGGCCAAGAGCAATATGCCGAGGCCGCGACGGCATACTCCGCGGCGATTGATCTGATCGAGGTGCCCGGCGAATTCGACTGGCGGACCTATTACGTGCGGGGGATCACCAACGAGCGCCTTGATGATTGGGATCAGGCCGAGGCCGATTTTCGCCGTGCGTTAGAGCTATCGCCGGATCAGCCTTTGGTACTAAACTATCTAGGTTATTCGCTGGTGGAAAAGCGGATCAAAATCGACGAGGCCCGCGATATGATTGAGCGCGCCGTCGCCGTGCGCCCTGATGATGGCTATATCACCGATAGTTTGGGCTGGGTGCTTTATCGGCTTGGGGATTTTGAAGGTGCCGTGCCGCATATGGAGCGGGCCGCTGAGCTATTGCCCATCGATCCAATTATCAACGACCATTTGGGCGATGTGTATTGGAAAGTGGGCCGCACGGTTGAGGCGGAATTCCAGTGGCGCCGGGCTTTGTCTTTTGATCCCGAGCCTGAAGATGCCGCGCGCATCCGGCAAAAGCTTGAGGTTGGCCTTGATGAAGTTTTGGCGGGCGAAGGAGACGCGCCCCAAGCGCAATGATGTCGGCGTGATGTCAGACGTGATGCCGATCACCAAACCGGCGCGGGCCAAGATCAATCTCTATTTGCATGTGCTGGCGCGGCGCCCTGACGGCTATCATGAACTTGATACGCTGGTGGTTTTTGCCGATATCGCCGATGAGCTGCACATAGCCCCAGCGCCTCAAATTAGCCTGACGATTGATGGCCCATTTGCTAAGGGGCTTGAGGCAGGGCCTGACAATCTGATTTGGCGCGCCGCTGAGGTGATGTGCCAAGGTACACAGGGCGCGGCCATTCACCTGACAAAAAACCTGCCCATTGCGGCGGGCATTGGCGGCGGCTCGGCGGATGCAGCGGCGGTTTTGCATGGGCTGCGGGAAATTTACGGCCGCACCCCTGATCCGGCAGCGATGCAGGCTTTGGGCGCTGACGTTCCGATGTGTTATGCTGGTGCGCCTGCGCGCGCGACAGGGGTGGGCGAGGTCTTGAACGATGTGCCGCCCTTGCCGCCCTTTTGGGTTGTCTTGGCCAATCGCCTCGCGCCGGTGTCCACCGCTAGCGTGTTTCGCGCGCTCAAAATACCCCCCAAAGGCCGAACAGATTTTCCCACAGCTTTTGAAAACGTCGACGCATTGGTCGCGTTTTTGGGTCGGTGCAAAAATGATCTTGTTGAGGCCGCGCTTGCGGTCGAGCCGGGCATTACCGAGGTGCGCGATGGGCTTTTAGATACGCCAGGGTGCCGCTTTGCCCAAATGTCGGGATCAGGTGGCACATGTTTTGGAATTTATGCCGATGACGCCGCCGCCCAAAGGGCCGCGCGCGCCCTAAAAGCGGCGAACCCTAGCTGGTGGGTCGCCGCCGCCGCAGCCTCACATAATGCGGGCAACAACGAAATCTGAGGTCTCGGCCAAAGCATCGCGGGTTGGGCCCGCAGGCATTTGCGCCAGCGCCTCTTTGGCCGTCTTTGCCCAAGTCAGCGCCGATTGCCGCGCCCGCTCTAGGGCGTCATGCCGGGCAAAAATCGCCAGCGCCTGATCCAAATCGCCGCTTTCCTGCTGGCCTGCGCCAATGGTGCGCTGCCAAAATGCGCGCTCGGCCTCATCTGCGGCCTCTAGCGCAAAAATCAGCGGCAAAGTCACTTTGCGATCCCTGAAATCATCACCGACGTTTTTGCCAAGCGCATCGCTTGCGCCGCCGTAATCCAGCACATCATCGGTGATTTGAAAAGCGATCCCAATGGCATCGCCATAGTCATAAGCCGCGCGCGTTTGGGACGCGGAAGCGCCTGAAATCACCGCCCCCGCCTCGCATGCCGCCGCGAAAAGCGCCGCCGTTTTGCCCCGCACCACTTGCAAATAAACCGCCTCGTCCGTGGCAATGTCTTGCGCTGTCGATAGTTGCAAAACCTCGCCCTCAGCAATCACCGCCGAGGCATTGGCCAGAATATCCAAAACCCGCAACGAGCCGGTTTCGACCATCAACTCAAAGGCCCGCGAGAACAAAAAATCCCCCACAAGAACCGAGGATTTATTATCCCAAAGCAAATTGGCCGTGGGTTTGCCCCGGCGCTGATCACTCTCATCAACAACGTCATCATGAAGGAGCGTCGCGGTGTGAATGAACTCAACCGCCGCCGCCAGTTTGGTATCCGCATCCGCCTCATAGCCCAGCATCTGCGCCGTAGCCAAGGTCATCAGCGGGCGAATGCGCTTGCCCCCCGCAGAGATCAGATGCGTCGCCACATCCGCAATGCGCGGGGCATTTTTCGACACCATGCGCTGGGCAATCAGGGCATCAACGGCTTGCATCTGCGGCGCAACCAGATCGTGAAGGCGGGAAAGAGGCGTTGGCACGGGCGTGATCTACACTTGCTTTGATTTGCTGAGGCGACGGTATAACGTGGTGGTATGAAAGAGGTGCTGCGAACCAACGATCCCACTGCAATTAGCTTCGCTCAGGCTTTGCTTACGGGCGAGGATATAGACTGCTTTGTTCTGGACGTCCATATGAGCGTGCTTGAGGGCACCATAGGCATAATGCCGCGGCGGATCATGGTCGCGGATCGTGACGCTTTTGTGGCTAGCGCGGTGCTGCGGGACAATGGGCTTGAGGTTTCGTGAGCGCTTTGGATGTTAGCGAAGATGGGTTTTTGGGTCGCCGTTTATTGGTGAAACAGCCAAAATCCGGGTTCCGTTCGGGGCTTGATGCGGTGTTTTTGGCCGCGGCGGTGAACGCGAGATCTGGGGATGTGGTTCTTGAACTGGGCTGCGGTGTCGGGGCTGCCTCGCTTTGTCTTTTGGCGCGCCAGCCTGTGGCGCGGGCCATTGGGGTCGAAATCACACCGGAATATGCGCAACTGGCCCGCGAAAATGCGGCGCAAAATGGCCTGCCCCTTGAGGTAGTTGAGGCCGATATCGCCGCGCTCCTTGAGGCACTTGGCCCGATTTGTGTCGATCATATTTTCTTTAACCCGCCCTATTTTTCCGTGGATGCTTTCACCGCGCCTAAGGGGGCGGCTCATGCAACGGCTCATAGCGGTGCAGATGATTTGCTGGGGCATTGGATTGGGGTTGGCGCGCGGCGGCTCAAGCCCAAAGGCACAATGACGATGATTCACCGGGCCGAAGCGCTGGGGGAGGCGCTGGAGGCACTTAACGCCCATGGGTTCGGCGCGATTGAAGTGATCCCGCTGTGGTCCCGGTCTGGGCGCGCGGCCAAACGCGTGATTTTGCGGGCGATCAAAGGGGCAGGCGGGGAAATGAAGCTGAGCGCAGGACTGGTCATTCACGCAGCTGCGCATCACGGTCGGCAAAACGGGGGGCAAGGTGGGGCGGGTCAAAAAGACCTGACCACGGCGGCGAAGTTGATCCTTGAAAAGGGTGTGGGGCTCGATGAGGCTATAGGCACAACTTTAGATTGAATTGCTTGGCCGATACTCTATTAAAAGAGTGTCAAAAGAGGCCGTCATGCGAAACGCGATACTGTTTTTAATCCTTGCGATGTTTCTGACCCCCGGTCTTGACGGTATCGCCAAACAGCTAAGCCTCGAATATTCTCCATTTTTCGTGTGTTTCTTGCGATATTTCGCGGCTGGATGCGTCGCGGTTGTTGCATCATTGGCGCTTGGCCAACCGATCCGCGTGCCCGCTTCGGGCCGGGTCGGGCAAGTGGCGCGAACCTGTCTTTTGGTCGCCTCCATGACCTGTTTGATCACCGCGCTATCCATGGTGCCAATGGCCTATGCAGTCGGCGGGTTTTTGATCGCGCCACTTGTGGCAACGCTGCTTGGGGTGGCCGTTTTCGGCGAAAAACTCACGTTGCGGCGGCTTTGCGGTGCATGTCTTTCGCTTTGCGGCGCCATCATAATCGCGAAACCCGCCACGGGGATCGAGCTTGGCACGGTCATTGCCCTGTTAGGCGGCGCAATTTTGGGTGCCTATTTGGCTGCGACCCGCGATGCCGAAACCTCAGGCGGGGCCTTGTCGTCGCTCGCGGTTCAATGCCTCTTGGGCTCTTTGTTGATCGCCCCTTTGGCTTTCGCCTCTGGGGTGCCGCCCATTGATGCGGGGCTATTGAAAGCCGGTCTGGCATTAGGTGTGTTATCGGCCTTGGCGCATTCGCTGACCGTGGCCGCTTTTGAGCGCGCAGATGCATCGGTGCTGTCACCATTTTTATATTTCAACCTGATTGCCGCGATTTCTGTAGGCTATTTTTGGTTTAATGAAGTTCCGTCCGGTCTCTCGATTTTAGGCCTGATTTTAATCGCGGGGGGGGGCATCGTGGCGGTTTTTCCTAGCTCAGCGACAGAGGCGATAGGGCGCAGACGTCCTATTTTGAAATGAAATCAAGCAGATGCTCATCGAGCAAGCAGCATTAATCAATTTTAAACAGTCGATGCGCAAAAATGCTGACTAAGCAGTCTGGTTGTGCCACGATCAGGGTGTATCGCAACAAAAATGGAGACGCTTATGGCCTTGAGTTCACATATCGAAGAGCTGAAAAAGAAGCATCAGTCACTTGACCACACGATTGAGGTTGAGTTGCGATCACCCGGTAGCAGCGACCTGAAAATCGCTGATCTCAAGAGGCAAAAGCTGCGGCTCAAAGATGAGATCACCCGCATTGGCCACACTGCCCATTAGGGCGTTATGCGTTAGTTTCTGACAAAGGCGCACCGCCAAGCGTGAGGTCAATTGGCCGTGTTTCGGTGGTGTGCCATCTTAAAAAAGTCTACGATTTGACGGGCCCAAGCTGTGTTATCAACGGGCTGAGTTAGGCGAGCCATTGCTTGGTCGGTAGAGGCTAAATCAAAGGTTTCGCCTCGGCGGATTTCGAGCAAATCCAACACCAGTTCATTTTCAAATTCTGGATGCGGTTGAATAGATATCGCATCTGGCGCCTGCGGATCGCCATAGGCCAAAACCGCGTTCGGACAAAAATCGGAACTGGCAAGCACCGTCGCCTGTTCGGGCAATTCTATGACCTGATCTTGATGCACGGCATTGCCTGAAAACTCGCCCTGATGACGGTTTAACCAATTTGGGAGCTTGGTGTAATTGTACTGTGCGGGCCCAAGCCCCCAGCCTTTGGGGGATTTTATAACCTTGCCGCCCAAGGCCTGCGCCAAAATTTGATGCCCGAAGCAAACCCCAACGAGCGGCGTTTTCTGCGCAGCAAGCTTTCGCAGCAAATTTTCTAGGGGCGGGATCCAGTCATGATCTTCATAAGCGCCGTGTTTTGACCCGGTGATTAACCAGCCGTCGTGGGCGGCGTGGTCTTGGGGAAACTCGTTTTCGTAAATTTTATAAGGCGTACAGGTGAATGCGCCGCCGCCCGTTGCGAACATCGTTTCATATAGCCGCGTGTACCGCCCCCATTTTTGCTCAAGCTCAATTGGCAGCGCACCTGCTTCTAATATCCCGATTTTCATGGCGATGTTTTCCTTCGTGGCCTTTCGCAAATGACCTGAGTTTGGAGTTGCGCAAATCTGTTCGCAGGCGCAAGAAAATTATTGCAGTTGCGTATTGGACGTTTACATTGTCCTATGTCTTAAAGCGATGAGGGAACGCGGACTTGGCTAAAAATAGTGAAACCGCCGGCGATGCGCCGGTGATTATCAAAAAATACGCGAACCGTCGGCTCTATAACACGTCGAAATCCAGTTATGTGACGCTCGAAGATTTGTCGGCCATGGTGCGCGCTGGCGAAGAGTTTGTGGTGCATGATGCCAAAAGCAAAGAGGATATCACCCGTTCGGTTCTAGCGCAGATCATTTTTGACGAAGAGGCTAAGGGGCAAAACATGTTGCCTGTCAGCTTTTTGCGTCAGTTGATTTCGCTTTATGGTGATACGCTTCAAGGGGTCGTGCCCGGTTATCTTGAAGCTTCGATGGACTCGTTTTCGCGCAACCAAGAACAGATTCGCGAACAAGTGGCCTCGGCTTTTTCGGCAAATCCAGCCTTTGGCGGGATTGAAGCTATGGCACGGACCAATATGGAGTTTTTTGAGAACGCCATGAAGATGTTCTCGCCCTTTGGTGTTGGTCAAATGCCAAATGGTCAGGCGCCTACAGATCAAGCCATGCCTAGTGCCGCTGTGCCAGATGCGGAACCGCCTCGTGAAAAAGGTGAGTTGGACGAGTTGAAAGCGCAGCTTGCGCAAATGCAGGATCAGCTTTCAAAGATTGCCAAAACCAAATGATCTGACGATCTGTTTTAAGTTTTGCCCGTAAAAGTTCTGCCCGTAAAAGTTTTTCTCGTATCAGTTCTGGTGCTTTTGTGCTGATCCCCAAGCGTCCATGAGCGTGGGTTTGCCATAGGCATAGCCTTGCAAACAATCTGCGCCCATGTCCGCCAATTCTTGTCCGATCCGTGGGTCTTCGATCCCTTCGATCACCGAAACCATTTCGAAGTGACGGGCCATTTCGATCATGGAGCGCACCAGATAGCGATTGCCTGGGTTAGTGACAAAATCCTGCACAAAGCTCTTGTCGATTTTCAGGAAATCAAAGCGGAACTTGCCCAATTGGCTTAGTGATGTGTGCCCTGCGCCAAAATCGTCGATGGCAACCGATGCGCCCAGTTCTCTGATCCGGTTCAAAAACCAAAGTGCGTTTTGGCTTAGGTCCAAAAAGGCGCTTTCGGTGATTTCGACGATTAGAAAATCACCGCAAATTGGATCGCGCGCGCAGGCCTCTTCGAGGACTTGCAGCCATGCCATATCGCCCACGCTGGCCGCCGATAGATTAACTGAGACCCGCAAATTTCGTTGTTCGCTGATCAGCGTCATGGCGTTGCGAAGCGCGGCCATATCCAAAAGCCGCCCCACATCGTGATGTTCTAGGTCCGAGACAAATTCGCCTGCGCTAATCAGGCCGCCGTCGTTGGTTTTGATCCGCGCGAGACTTTCGTAAAAGGCGATAGTGCTGGGCGATTTAGCTGCGACAATCGGCTGGTATGCAAAGCAAAGCCGATTTTGCGACAAAGCCTTGCCGACGGTGCGCACCGCATCAAGCGAGGCTGCGGTGGCGAAAGCTGTGATCTTGTCTTGCTGGCCGGTGTGGCGGTCGAGCGAGGTGGACATGGGGCGTTCTCCTTGTTGCCCCAATCAATAAGAACGTTGAGTGAACATTGCGTAAAGCTTAGCATAATTTCTAAGGACCCGTTCCAAGAGCGGACGCAGGTAAAACGATCTGAACTGACGCGCAGCACTGGACCTTGCCTTTGTTATGCTTAAATGGTCAGGCTCTGGTCTCGCATTTTAACCTTATCCCCAATGCTCTCATAACGAAGGACGGTTCATGTTTCGCAAATTGCTTGATGGTTTGATCGGCACCCAGCCCCCGACGCCTATAATGGGCGCGGATGTGGCGCTTGCGGCGCTCTTGGTTCAGATCGCGCAGGCGGATGATGAGTTTGCCAAGGCTGAGGCCGAGGAAATCCTAGCGATCTTGCAAGAGCGGTTGGGGGTCAGCGCTCAGGCGGCGGAGGCCCTGATCCAAGAGGGCATCAAGGCGGCGGCAGGGGCGCGGGACACGGTTGGGCTGACACGGATCATCAAAGACGTTGTGCCCTATGAAGAGCGCGGCACGCTGATCGAGGATTTGTGGCGCTTGGTGCTGGCCGATGACCACCGCGACCACGAAGAGGACGGCGCGATGCGCCTGATCACCAACCTGCTTGGGGTGTCCGACAAAGACAGCGCGCTGGCTCGCCATGCGGCGGCGCGGGCGAAAGGCGGCTAAGCTCATGCCGATCAAAATCCCCGAAACCCTGCCTGCCCATGACATCCTGCGCCAAGAGGGCGTGATGGTGATGGGCGAGGATCAAGCGACGCGCCAAGACATCCGGCCGCTGCAAATTGGCCTGCTGAACCTGATGCCCAAAAAGGTGCAGACCGAGACGCAGTTCGCGCGGCTCATCGGCGCGACGCCGTTGCAGATCGAGCTAACGCTCATTCGCATGAGCGAACATGAAAGCCGTCACACCGCCCCCGAGCATATGGAGGCGTTCTACAAGCCGTTTTCAGAGGCCCGCGCCCAGCGGTTTGACGGGCTGATCATCACCGGCGCGCCCATCGAGCATCTGCCCTTTGGCGACGTCACCTATATAGACGAGCTGCGCGAGGTCTTTGAGTGGACCCGCACCCATGTGCATTCGACCTTCGGGGTCTGTTGGGGCGGCATGGCGATGATTAATCATTTTTATGGGGTGCAAAAGCATATCTTGGAGGCCAAGGCCTTTGGCGCCTATCGCCATCAAACCCGCGTGCCCAGTTCGCCGTTTCTGCGCGGGTTCTCGGATGATTTTGTGATCCCTGTGAGCCGCTGGACCGAGATGCGTGAGGCCGAGATTGCGGCCGTTGACGGGCTTGAGATCCTGCTGGCCTCGGACGAGGTCGGGGTTTGTCTGGTGAATGATCCGGTGCAAAACGCGCTCTATATCTTCAACCACTTCGAATATGATAGCTGTACGCTCAAAGAGGAATACGACCGCGATGTGGCCTCGGGCAATGCGATCAACGTGCCGGTGAATTACTATCCCGACGATGATCCGGCGCGGCTGCCCGAAAACCGCTGGCGCTCCCATGCGCATCTTTTGTATGGCAATTGGATCAACGAGATTTATCAGACCACGCCGTTTAACTTGGCTGATTTAAAGAAGGACTAGACCCGTGGACCGCACCGAACTTGCCGCACGTATGGCCGCCATTTCAACCCTTGAGGGCGAGTTTACCCTGCGCTCGGGGCAAATCTCGACGCGGTATTTCGACAAATATCGCTTTGAGGGTGACCCTGAACTTTTGCGCCCCCTTGCGCGGGTGATGGCGGATTTGCTGCCCGAAGGCACGGAAATCATCGCGGGGCTTGAGCTGGGCGGTGTGCCTTTGGTGACGGCGATTTCCCTAGAGACCGGCCTGCCTGCGGCCTTTGTGCGCAAAGAGGCCAAGACCTATGGCACCTGCCGCGCGATTGAGGGCCAAGACGTGGCTGGGCGCAAAGTGACCTTTATCGAGGATGTGATCACCACCGGCGGGGCGGTCTCGGATGCGCTCGATCTGGCGCGGGGCGAGGGGGCGGATGTCTTGGCGGTGATCTGCGCGATCTGGCGCGGCGAGGGCGCGCCCCATATCGCCAAGGCGCGGGATTTGACCGTGCTGCCTGCCTTTACACGGGCTGATCTAGAGCGCTAGCAAACGCCCCGGCCACCTCTAGGGCCCAATGCGCAAACCTGCATTGGCACTGTGGTGGGCCGGGAATTTTGCCCGCTCACTCATCTGGTATCGCGCGCGGTTTTCCGTTTTCGTCCAATGCCACAAATACAAAATCAGCATCGGTTACCTTTTTTGCGGTCTTGCCAAATCTAGACCGCGCCCAAGCGTCGACATGAACCCGCATGGATGACTTTCCGATGTGCTTCAAGGTCGCGTAAAGCGTAACCTCGTCCCCCACTTTGACCGGATTAAGAAACTGCATCGCCTCAACAGCAACCGTTGCGGCACGTCCTTGGGACACTCTGCCTGCCATGTTCCCCGCCGCCAAATCCATCTGAGACATGAGCCAGCCCCCGAATATGTCACCGGCAGGATTGGTATCCGCAGGCATGGCCACCGTTCGAATGACAAGAATGCCATCATCTTGCTGACGGCCATGCG
Organism: uncultured Rhodobacterales bacterium; assembly: GCA_964384315.1. Classification (GTDB taxonomy): domain Bacteria; phylum Pseudomonadota; class Alphaproteobacteria; order Rhodobacterales; family Rhodobacteraceae; genus CAYLLD01. The sequence continues at coordinate 11,005 of CAYLLD010000057.1, forward strand.
AGCTGCGTTCTTGCGCGCGTTTCAAGCTGAGCTGTTTATCTGCAACCATTTTTTGATCTCCATTGGTAAGTCGCGAATGCTTAAGTTGGCTGTGGGGGTAATTAAAAGCCCAAATATAACCGCGAGCGCGGGGCCAAATTCATCCGCGCCGTGCATCATGTGCGGCCATGCATATTTAGCCCGCTTCGATCACGTCTATTCTCTTTAGTATTTCGGAATACAAATGATCCAAAAATGCTCTGACCTTTGGTGATTTGCGGCTGTCAGGCTGTTGGAAGACCCAAACGTTGCGCTCGCTCAGAATTTCACCGGGCACAACCCGTGATAAGGCCGGATCGATCTCACCAATGAAACAAGGCAAAATCGTTGCGCCTATTCCCATGCGTGTGGCCTCTAGGAGGGACTCAACGCTGGTACATCTGAGCCTACAGCGCTCATCTGGAATTTTGGGCGATAGGGCAGGCCAAGTCGGGCTGCCTGAGCCGTCATCCCAGTTGAGCCACGTCATGTCCGGTCGCCGATGCTCAAAGGCTTTGAGGTAGTCATGGGACGCATAAGAGGCAAATGTGGCGCGTGCTAGCTTTCGTCCAAAATACTCGTCACCCGGCGCGTTCGTGGCGAAAATTCCGATATCCGCGTCAAGACCGCTGCCCATGTTATCTTGCCGGGCGATCTGCAGATTGATCTTGGTGAATTTCTCTAGGAAGCTCGAACACACAGATAGCAAAAGACGATCTGACAGAACATCCCCGGTTCGGATCGTGATAGACCCTTCAAAGCCTTGATCGTTTATCCGCAGAGCATGGTCAAACTGGGCCATCTCGGATTCTAGCCGCATTGCTGTCTGCGCACAGACCTCACCGAAAGGGGTCAGGTGATTGCGTTTTTTCGTGTCATGGAAAAGGGCGCGCCCCATTCTTTTCTCAAAGGCCTGAAGACGTCGCGAGATTGTGCTTTGATCCACCCCAAGCAGCGCCGCACCGCCTGTCATCGATCCTCCCTTTATAACTGCGCGCAAAATTCTGAGATCGTCCCAGTTTTCCATCCATGCAAATCCGCATCAAAGCCATGATTTATTTGCTATATCATGCATGTTTGCGATTATCTATCTCTTGAAAAAGATCACAAAGAGAGAAGATCAATGGCGGCATATTTGACAGCACGACTACGAGTGAAAAACCCAGAGGCCCTAGCGGCCTATTCAAAGGCGGCAGCGCCAATCATCGGCAAATTTGGTGGGACGTTGCTTTTTAAAGGCGGTGCTGAGGATGTGCTGCTGGGGGATATTGAGCTGCCCAATATTGCTGTCTTTGAGTTCCCAGATGAAGGTGCCGTTCAAGAGTTTTTTCACAGCGCTGATTATCAAGCACTGGCGTCACTGCGAGATGAAGGTGCCCAGATGGTTCTGGCGGCTCATAAGGCGTCATAATCAATGATCTGTGCGAGGAAAGGCATTTGACGGCGCACAAAATTTTGGCGGGGTGCGCGGCCTTAGATAATACGCGGTCGAAGCTCAACTCACGTAGCGTTAGGTTGAAAAATGGGCTTGGACTTCCTATTTATTACGGTAGGGCGCGCTGCAAAATCACGCAATCGGTGACCGCCGCGCCCGCTAGGTCGAGTTCGCCTTGCGTTTGCATGCAGCTTGGCCAAGAGCAAAATGACGCTCCCGCATCGGTGACCGTGGGAATTAGACGGAAGGTGCTACACAATGAAACGCCGAAACTTTCTTAAAAACATCGGGGCACTGGCTGCCACTCCGGCACTGCCGCTGAAGCTTTTCGCTGCGCCCTTGCCTGTGAGCGCGGCGCAATATGCCAAGGCCGTGCAATGGGCGGGTCTTTGGGTTCATTCCACGGCGGCCACTTATAAGAACATGCTGGGTGTGGATAAATCGGTAGGCGAGGCGGTGTTCAAACGGCTACAAGCGGATGGGGTTGTCGGCGCGGTGGATGCCAGTGGTATCGCACGGGCGGCTGTATCGGATACTGAACTGTCGCAAGTGGCTGTACGGCTCAAGCAAACCTTGGCCCCTAAGTCAGCGTCACTTGGGGCGTCGGTGAAGGCCTCAACGGCTGAGGCGCCTGCATCATCGGCGCAGGGGTCCACAAATTCCACAAAGCTGGATGTGCCCAAAGTAAGTGATCGGGATAAAGCCGCGGATCAGACCGTTGAGGTGGTGACGCGGGACGATGAGGCGCAAGCTGATGATCCATCACACGCAGAGCTATCATCTGTAGACCCATCCGACGAGATTGACGCTCATAACCTTGAGCATTTGCCGGATGCGGATCACTCCGCCTAAACGCCCTTCGCTGGCTCATATTCCAAAATATCGCCGGGCTGACACTCTAGGATTTCGCAAATCGCGCAAAGGGTCGAGAAGCGGACCGCTTTGACGTTGCCGGATTTGAGCAGCGAAATATTCGCCTCTGTGATCCCCACTTGGGCGGCCAGCTCGCGGGATTTCATTTTGCGCCGTGCCAGCATCACATCGAGGCGCACCACGATCCTGCCCACCTCGGTTTTGCCCGTTGCACCCGTTGCACCCGTTGCACCCGTTTCAGACGACACCATCTAACTCCTGTTTCATGTCATCCGCCTCGCGGGCGAGCTGCGCGATTACCAATAATGCAACGCCAACTAGGGCGAAAACGACCTTTAGGTCAAAGGGCGTAAGTTCCACCGAGATGCCCCCCGCCTCAATCGCGTGCCAAAACAGCGCGATGGGCAAGACTGTCTCAAGACCAATGACAGCCACCCAAAGCCAGATCAAAGACCGCCCCAGAATACGCAAGGTGCGCGCCGTGCCCATCCCTGCAAGCGCGCCTATGTGGGCGCTCACCATGATCCGGTCCAGCGCGAAAAACAGCCGGATCAGACAGTATATATAAAAGACGCCAATGATCACCGCCACGCCCGTGCCCAAAGGCGGGGCCTTTGTGTCAATCGGCACGTCGCCTGTGACATCGAGCATCTGCACCGCCACCGCGCTCTTCCCGATCACGGGCCCGCCAGTGATCAAGGTCAAAATGACCACGTCGAAAATTACGTAGAGGGTCAGAAACGCCCTGAGGCAATTGATTTTCCAGCTCATGTCATTCTCCTATTGGTTCATTCCGTAGTATATTAAAAACTTTCTGTTTAACAATAAAAATTATCTGCTATACAAAATCTGCAGGCGATTCTCGTTTCATGATTCCCTGCGTGACATCAAATTCTGGAGACTACCATGCGAAAAATAGCAATTTTCGCAGCGGGATCGGTTTGTCTGATCGCCGGCTGCGCAGGAACAGGGGCTGAATATCAGCCCATCGTCGATGGTCCCGTCGGGGCGGCCTATCAATCCGATCTGGCGCAGTGCCGCGAGTTGAGCCGGTCCAAAACCTTGATCAACCCCGAGACCAAAACCCAAGCTGCCCTTGGGGCCGCGGTGATGGGGGCTGCGGCGGGGCTTGATGATGAAGCGGACGGCGACCGGCTGGGCTCTGCTTTGGGCGGCGCGCTTTTGGGCGGGCTACTGGGCACAGCAGGGGGCGCGACCGAGACACATTTCGAACGCCAAGACATCATCAATGACTGCCTCAAAGGGCGCGGCCATGCGGTTGTCGGCTAAATTAACACTCAGGAGCAATTTCATGAACATCTACAAAACTTCAGCATTGGCGCCCGCGCTTGTGGCCGCGCTTGTGGCCGCGCTTTGCCCATCATCGTCCCTCGCAGAGCCGGTCTCGGTGCAACTGACCTTCGGGGCTGCGGCCACGGGGGCGACGATCAAAAAGACCGGCGGGGGCGACTTGGAGGTCTCATCGAGCGATACCGGCGCCCTTGGGGTGAAGCTATCCTATGATCTCAAAGCGCCCGAAAAAGGGGCGGCGGGGTTTCGGTATGGCTGGGAAACCGCAGCGGCGTGGCACAAGCTTGAGACCAGCGTGACCGATGCGGATTTGGGGCTGGTGACGATCAAAAACACATGGTCAGGCTCGATCCATGGCCGCGCGGGCTATGATTTGGGGCGGCTCTATCCCTATGCGCTGCTAGGGTTTGGCCTGAGCAACGCCAGCCTCGGCACAAACGGCAGCGCGCCGGACGCAATGGTCTCAATGGGCAGCGCGCTGGGCATGGGCGTTGAGGCCGAATTTGGTCGAGGCTGGCTGGGGTCGGTGGAAGTTCTCGCGATCACATCGCCGGAATTCACCCCCGATGGCGGCGGCGGTGTGGCCACAACCAGCGTGGGCTCGATCCGCTTTGGGCTGACCGGTCGATTTTAAGCCGCCAAAGCGCCCGCAACAGTTCCAATTCCGCCCCGCAAGGCTTATGTAAAACAAGATAACATGAACCATGCGGGGCGACTTCCTTGGCAAAACCGACCTTTCCAAAGCCCTTTGACGGGGCAATCAGTGCGTTTTTCGAAAATGAGGCGCCCGCTGCGGTGCGCGGCCTTATCGAGGGTGTGAAAAAGCGCGGCATTGCCGCCGACAGCTATCCCTACGACAAGCGCATGGATAAAGACGAATATGAAGAGACCATGGCGGCGCTGCAGATCGAGCTGGTGAAGTTCCAGACTTGGGTCAAGGACAGCGGCGCGCGGGTGGCGATTGTCTTTGAGGGGCGCGATGCGGCGGGCAAAGGCGGGACGATCAAGCGGTTTCGCGAAAATCTCAACCCGCGCCATGCCCGTGTTGTGGCGCTTTCAAAGCCTTCGGATGCCGAGCGCAGCCAATGGTATTTTCAGCGCTACATCCAGCATTTGCCAAGCGCGGGTGAGATCGTTTTCTTTGATCGGTCTTGGTATAATCGAGGTGTCGTAGAAAAAGTCTTCGGGTTTTGCACCGATGAGCAGCGCGAGATGTTCTTTGATCAGGTGCCGCAGTTCGAGGCGATGCTAAAGCGCGACGGTATTCATCTGATCAAAATCTGGCTCAACGTGGGGCGCGCCGAGCAGTTGCGGCGGTTTCTCAAACGCGAAAGCGATCCGCTCAAGCAGTGGAAGCTTTCAGGGATCGACGTCAAAGGCCTCTCGTGCTGGGACGCCTATACGGACGCGATCAAAGAGACGTTTAAGCGCACCCACACGCAAACTGCGCCTTGGCAAGTGGTGCGCTCCGACGACAAATCCCGCGCGCGCATCGCGGCCATGCGCACGGTGCTGAGCCAGATCGATTATGACCTCAAGGACCCCGCCGTGGCCTGCGTGCCGGATGAGGCGATCACCGGCGGGCCTGATCTGATCTGATGAGCGGCAAACGCGGATACCATCACGGCAACCTGCGCCAAGCGCTGGTGGATGCCGCGCTGAAGCTTGTGGTCGAGAAGGGCCCTGCGGGCTTCACCGTGGCTGAGGCTGCACGAGAAGCGGGGGTATCGCCAGCGGCGCCCTATCGCCATTTCAAGGGCCAGATGGAGATCCTAGAAGAGGCGGCGCGGCAGGGCTATGAGATTTTTGCACGGGATTTGGCGGCGGCTTGCAAGGCGGGCAATCCGGATGTGCTGCGCGCCTTTGAGGCCATGGGGCAGGCCTATCTGAGCTTTGCGCGCAAGCATCCGGGCCATTATATCGCCATGTTCGAAAGCGGTCTGTCGCTGGCAGGGAACCCCGAGCTGAACATGGCCGCCGATAAAGCCATGGCGGTGATGACCGCCGCCAGCGAGGCGCTTTTGGCGCATCTGCCCCCCGAAAACCGCCCGCCGCCTGCAATGATGTCGCATCACATCTGGGCCATGTCCCACGGGGTGGTCGAGCTCTTCGCTCGCGGCTCGCCCGGTGGCCGCGCGCCCTATTCCGCCGAGGAGCTTTTAGAGAGCGGCACCACGCTTTATTTGCGGGGGCTGGGGTTGGTGCCGCAATGAGCAAGACTGTGACCAGAATGACCCGAATAACCGAAAAAATACGAAGTGGATAAGCTGTTGATCGTCGTTCATCATAACCCCAAATGCGGCACCTCGCGCAATGTGCTGCAGAT
>CAYLLD010000058.1:0-16887 GCA_964384315.1 uncultured Rhodobacterales bacterium
CGTAGGGGAAGTGACACTCAACAGCGTCAAATCCGGCGGCTTTTGCTGCCCGAATGCGGTCGGGCAACGCAATGTTATCCCACAAAAAGCCTAAGTTGGCAGAGACGGGCAAAACCATGGATCGTCCTTAAGGAAAGCGAATATAGTTGGGTGCAGGCAACTCAAATGTGTCGCCGGTTGCTGTGATCAATCCGGTTTCGATATCGCGCGCAAAGGTCGTGATGTTTGAGCTGTCTTGGTTGGCCACAAGCACAGCCTTACCACAAGGCGTGATCGCGAAGTGACGCGGGAACTTACCGCCCGTTGGGACAACGTCGATGCGCTCAAGCTGACCATCGTCAAGAACCTTGAAGATCGCCAACGAGTTATCACCACGGTTCGAAACATAGAGGAAACGCGCATCCGGCGAGAGTTTGATCTCGGACACATAGGTCACCTGATCGCGGTTCTTTAGGGTGGAGACATACTGGAACGGCACCATCCGCTCTTTGCTCGCGGAAGGATCGCTCGCATCCAGCTTCGCAACAGCCACCGTGTTGAACAATTCATTCGACACGTAGCAAATGTCCAAAGTCGGGTGCATCGCCATATGACGCGGGCCAGAGCCAGCCTCGAATGGAATGATCGTGTCGTGGGTCAGTTGCTTGGTTTTCGGGTCCCAGAGGTACTGGAACACAGCGTTTTCGCCAAGATCAGGGATGAACACCCAATCTTTCCAGAAATGGGCGCAATGGGCGTGGGGGCCGACCTGACGGTTGGTCCAGTGGTCCTCACGGTACTCAACCTGACGCCACTCGCCGGGCTTGCGGTGCAACTGCTTAAAGCTCTGGACCGTCTGGCCAAGACGGCCATCGGGGGCCACGTCGCAAACATCGACAATCGCATCCCAGTAGTTGATGACGATTGCCGCATCTTTGGACGGGGAAAGCGCAAGGTAGCAGGTCGATTTACCCGAGGCACAATAGGTGCCTTGCTCTTCGAGCACTTTGCCATCGGAAACGCTGTACTGAACAACCATACCCGTGCTCTTGATCGTCTCAACGATCGCATAGAGCATCGACCCGTTTGAATGCGGGATCAGCACGGCGGGGTTCAAGACATCATTGGCGACGCCTTCGGTGATCTTGCCATCTTTGGAAATCGTTGCCGTGTGGATGCCTTTGCCCTCGGTTGGGGCATAGGGCTGGTGAGCCAAGACGTCGATATCGGAGTAGGTGCCGATGAAAAATGTGTAATCTTGATCCAGAGAAATAGACGCACTCATTGCATCATCACCTTTTTAGTGCTGAACATAGTTATCCCCTTCCGACAAATGGCATTTCATTGGCCATGACGTTAATTCGCAGTACATTCACATTGTTTGGCAGACCGGCCATGTAGACGATGGCATCGCAGACCGGCTCAACGCCGATCACAGGCTCACCCATCATCTTGCCATCGGCTTGCAACACACCAGCACCCATCGCATCGCCCATAGCTGACGAGATATTGCCAAGGTCGATCTGGCCGCAGGCAATGCCATAGCGCCGGCCGTCAAGCGCGAGCGATTTCGTCAGCCCAGTGACCGCGTGTTTGGACATGGTATAGGGGGCCGAGAACAGCCGCGGCGTCGTCGCCGAAATCGAGCCGTTGTTGATGATCCGGCCGCCGGTTTCCTGTTTGCGCATCTGGCCAAAGACCGCGCGCGCAACATAATAGGCACCGTTGACATTGATCGCGATGACTTGGTCGAATTTCTCGTTGGGCAACTCATCCGCAGGCACACCGCCTGCTGTCACACCAGCGTTGTTAAAGACCAAATCCACCGAGCCAAATGCCTCAACGGTTTTGGCAACCATCGCCTCAACCTGAGCATTGTCCGAGACGTCGCAAACAATCCCCAAGCCGGGAATTTCAAGCGCGGCCACGGTCTCGTCCAAGCTGCCTTGGGTGCGGCCAACGACGGCGCAGGTCCAGCCAGCTTTCGACAAGGCGATCGCCGTTGCACGTCCAATACCGCCACCGCCACCGGTGATAATTGCTACTTTTGCCATAATTTATCCTTTAACGGCTCCGGCGGTCATACCGGTGATGATTTGCCGTGACGCCAATAGGGTGAAGATGATCGGTGGGATCGCAAGCAGCATGCCTGTCGCCATGATGACCCCCCATTCAACATTGAACTCAGACATGTTGTTCACGATCAGGATCGGCACCGTTTTCGTGTTCCGGTCTGATAGGGCCGAGGCCAAAAGATACTCGTTCCAAGCGATGCGGAAAGTAAAGATCGCCGCCGCAGCCAAGCCGGGCTTAATCAGCGGTAGGACGACCTTAAAGAAGACCTGAAACGGACCAGCGCCATCTACTCGTGCCGCCTCTTCGAGACTGCGTGGCACTTGGATGATGAAGCTTTGCAAAATCCAGATCACGAAAGGCAGGTTCATGGCCACATAGACCAGAATGATCCCGCCGTGGGTGCCCGCGAGACAAACATCGCCGCGCCCACCAAAGACATCGCGCCACCAACTGCCAATCCAACTGGCCCGGTCGATGCAGAATTCGTTATTCCACAGACCGAAAACCGGGACGAGCAAGACCGCAGGTGGCACCATACGCACCATCAATGTTGTGATCGAAACCGTGTCGCGACCAAAGAACCTGAAGCGCACCAAAGCATAGGCCGCCATGGCGCCAATCACGAGGGTCAGCATCGTCGAGATCAAAGCGATGATCAGCGAGTTGATAAATGCGCCGCCGAATTTCAGCGAACAAAAGTCCATGTGGTCCGGCTCATACCAAAGCACGTCGCAAAGCGCTGTCTCGTAGTTCTGCACCGTTGGCAGAAACAAAAGCCCAGTTGCGCCCGAGATGATGTCCACGTCCAGCTTGAATGAGTTGATGAACATCAACAGCACGGGGCCGATCGACATGAAAACCAGCATGAAGATGATGACGTAAAACGCGGGGTTTTGTTTTTCTTGCGGCTTAGACATTAATCATCCTTCTCAACAGCAGCGCGGACGCGTGCAGCGCGGGCCTCTTGCCATTTGGTGAAGGCAAACATCGCCACCGTCAGGATCAAGAGGAGGATTAGCAGATAGTTCGACATGGCAGCTGCAACGCCCAGCTCTCGGAATTCTGTGGCGGTACGCGAGATGCGCAGCGCTAGAATTTCAGTCGACAGACCGGGACCACCTTGGGTCAGCACAAGGATCACCTCGAGCACTTTGAAGGCATCGATCAGGCGCAACAGACAGGTCACGATCAAAACGGGCATCATAAGCGGAAGCTTAATGAACCAAATCTGTTGCCAAGCCGTGGCACCATCAATGCGGGCAGCTTCCAAAGCGGAGCGCGGCAAGGATTGTAGAGCGGCCAAGGACAGAATGAAGATGAAGGGCGTCCACTGCCAAATATCGGCGATAATGACAGAGGTCAGAGCATGGTTTCCGAGCCAGTCAATTTTGGGCAAGCCAAGGCTCTCTAGGGTTCGGTTAAACGTACCAACCGTCGGGTGATACATGTAGCGCCACATCAGGCCAACCACGACGGGGGCGATCATCATAGGCAGAATGAACATCGTGCGCAGCAGTGACATACCGCGAATATCTCGGTCCAAGAGCAGCGCGAGGCCAACGCCCAGCACCATTTCAACGGACACACAAATGAAGGCAAACTTCAGTGTAACCCAGAGGCTCTCGTGGAAATTCGGATCAGCCCAAAGGGTGATGTAATTCTTGAAGCCGACGAATTCAGCCTCTCCGATGGTCTGACTTGGGTTCCACTCACGGAACGAACCCCAGATCATGTAACCAAGCGGGTAAATCAGTGCCATCGCCATGATTGCAACGGCCGGAACCATAAACAAATACGGCGAAAGGCGGTTCATGGCGGCCATGCGATTGCGCTTACGGCCAGGCATTTTGACGTCGCGCGGATCTGCTGTGGGAGTATGTGCCATATGCTCGTGTCTTTTTGCTGAGATTGAGGCAGGCGCAACGCGCGCCCGCCCCGTTTTCAGGAGTATCGATCACTGCCAGGTGTAGTAACCGGCTTCGGTCATGACCGCTTTGGTCCGCTCGGCAACGCCATCAAGCGCTTCTTTGATGTCCAGATCCTCTGTGAGAACTTTGGACAGCGTGGTGCCGATGTCAGCGTTGATTTTACCCCATACTGGGATGATTGGACGCCAATCTGGGTCAGCATGCTGAAGCGCTTCACCAAAGGTCGCCATGTGTGGGAACTTAGCGTTCACCTCAGCATCAGCGTGTGTTGAGAAGCGCGAGGGATTACCGCCAGCAAGAGCCACAAGCTTGTCGCCTTTTTTGGAAGTCAGCCACTGCATCAGCAAGAAGGCTGCATCTTTGTTCTCAGCGTTTGTTGGGATACCGATGCCGAAGCCGCCAGTTTGCGAACCACGACGAACACCCATTGGGTGCATCGCCCAACCAACTTTACCAACAACCTGCGATTTGTCTGGGTTGTCGATCTGACCCGCAACGACGGTTGTGTCGAGGAACATAGCTGTGTCGCCGTTCAAGAACGAACCAAGCGCCTCACCGAACCCAAAGTTCTTGGAGCCTTCAGGGCCACAATCAACGATTGTTTTCAGAGCTTCAGCAGCAGCAACGCCCTCGGCGCTGTTCATAATTGGGTTCCAATTGTCATCAAACACCCGGCCACCAAGTGGCGCTAGGTGCAAAAGGAACGCGTGGGAGGCGTGGTGACCAGAGGCCGCACGCGACGCAACGCCGCCCATGCCTGGCTCTAGCTCAGGGATCTTACAGGCAAGATCAAGCATCTCGTCATACGTTGTTGGCACTTCGAGGCCGTGCTTTTCGAAGATGTCTTTGCGGTAGCCAAGAACCGAAGTCTCGGACCCGTAAGGTACACCGTAAAGCGATCCGGTTTTACCCGCTAGGTAGCCTTTGTTACCGCCAGCAAAACCGATGTTGTAAACGTAGCCGTCGATCAGATCGTCTGCGTCATATGCAGGGTCGCTGAGTTTCGGGTTCATCACGTATTTCGCAAGGTTCTCAAGCTGGTCCGCGTAAACGTAGTCAGCTTTCGAGAAAACAACGTAAGCGATCAGATCGTACTCGCCTTCGTCCTGAGCCAGCTCAAGCGTCTGACGCTCACGCATTTTCAGGTAAGGAAGCTGATCAACCTCAACGTTGATGCCTGTTTCTTTTGTGAACTCAGGCAAAATCTGCATAACCGCGTCGTAATGCGGGTGCGCAGGGAAGTTCACGATCAGCGTCGTGCCTTCGTATTCGGCGTATGGATTAGCAAGCGCGGTGCTCGCCATCAATGCAGTCGCCATGACGGCGTTTCTGATGGTCTTAAACATGCGGTCCTCCCGTTTGACCTTTAGGTTCTTATTGAAATTTCGCTCTCGCGATCGAACAGATGGACGCGGGCCGGATTGACTTCAAATGTCAATGTCTCCCCCAGCGCCATCGGCGTTTCGGAATTAATTTCCACGGTCACATTGCCTTCACCGCAACGGCACATCAGTACCGATTGGGCGCCGATATACTCGGACACCATCACGTCGAGCGTGAGCGATGAGCTGGGGTCGGGCGCGTCTGTATAACGCAGATCCGATGGCCGAACCCCAAGCGTGACTTCTTTTTTGTTATGCGCAGCGGCAGATGCGGCAGCTTGGTCTTGCAACTGCACATCAAACCCATCCCCGGTGACAAAAAGCGCATCCCCGCGCTGAGAGATGTCACCATTGAGAAAGTTCATCGGCGGCATGCCCAAAAAGCCTGCCACAAATTTATTCGCGGGGCGCTTAAACAGCGCCTCCGGCGTCCCTTGCTGTTGAATATAACCGCCGTGCATGACGACAATCCGATCAGCGAGGGTCATGGCCTCGATCTGGTCGTGAGTTACATAAAGCATGTTCTTTTCGACCCGCTGGCTCATCATCGCCAGCTCAGCGCGCATTTGACCGCGCAGCTTGGCGTCGAGGTTTGAGAGCGGCTCATCGAAAAGGAAAATGCCGCTATCCTTGGCCAGCGCCCGCGCCATGGCGACCCGCTGCCGTTGACCACCAGACAAAGCGCCCGGTTTACGGTCTAGAAAATCGGTCAGCCCAACAAGATCAGCAACTTCGCGGACCTTGGCATTCACCTCGGCCTTGGGCCGTTTGGCCAGCCGTAGAGCGAAAGAAATATTCTGCGCCACATTCATGTGCGGATAGAGCGCGTAATCCTGAAACACCATCGCCAGATCGCGATCTTTGGGCTCCAGATGGCTTACGGGGTTGCCATCAATATAGATCTCTCCCTCAGAGACGTCCTCAAGCCCAGCAACCATGCGCAAGGTGGTCGACTTGCCGCAACCAGAGGGGCCGACAAGGACAGTGAATTCATTATCGGCCATCTCCAAATCGATGCCGTGCAGCACCTGCACAGTGCCGTAGCGTTTGATCAGGCCTTCCAGGCGAATATTTGGCATTCCATCCCCGAATCTTTTTGTTATCGATCACATAAGAGAATTGTTATCGATAACGCAACTAGTTTTAGCGGTTACGGGCAAAAATTTTATGCCTAACCACTCTATCTTATCGCTTTGGGGTGCTTTCGCCTAATACCGGCATTGAGGGGGCACATCTAACCGCGTTCAATCATCGCACGGCACATGTCCGGCGGCGCCCACTCGTCTTAAATCTAACCAATCTAAGCCTTGATCACGTGTCACCGCGGCCTTTGCGCATTTGATCCATCAGCGCCGTATTTTGCTGCTCAATCGTCTCACTCAACAGATCGAGTTGTTTTTGGAAAAGCCCCACCAGCGGCGCTGCATCGATCTGCGCGGGCGCGGCGGGATGGACCACAACGCTTTTCTGGGATGCCTTAACCTCATCGCTGGGCATCTGCGCCGCATGCTCGAAGATATAGGCCGCCAGCGTATCTATGGTGGATTGAGCCTCGAAAAACTGGCTGACATTGATCGTCACGCCAAAGCTGTTCTCAATCTTTTGCACCGCCTCATTGAGCACAATGCTATCGGCCCCAAGTTCAAGGAAAGGCCGGTGCGGGTCGACCGCGTCGATCTTGAGCAGCATCTGCATCTCGGCGCTCAGCCGTGCAGCGATCTCATCTTTCGTCATGCCAAATCCTCTTTCAGAGCGGTTGTAACCGTCTCGAGGTCTTTATAGAGGAAAAAATGACCACCGGTAAAACGCCGCAGTTTTATTTTGGGCTGTGACACCAATTGCCACGCCTCGGCGCTTTGGGCCGAAACCGCCTTATCCGCATCGCCGTAATAGACATGGACGGGGCAGGTCAGCTTTGGCTCATCGGCGTAAACATAGGTGTCAAAAAGCTTGTAATCCGCCCGCAGCGCGCCTTCGTACATGGCAAAGAAGCTCGGGTTTTCGCGGATCTGGCGGGGCACGCCGCCCATGGCGAAAAGCCTCTCGCGAAAGGCCGCATCGGGCAGGGCGTGGGTCGAGAGCGGATAGAGCCGGGTGGCAGGCGATGCGCTTGCTGAGGCGATCAGCCGCTGGGGCGGGATGATTTGTGCGGTCAAAAACGCGACAAGCCCGCCCATGGAATGGCCGAGATAACTGGTGGGCAAAGGGGGTAACGTGCCAATCGCCTCGGCAAATTCTTGGGCCAAATCCTGCACCTTTGGGGCGAAAGGATCGGACGAGCGGTTCTCATGGCCCGGCGCTTGCAGCGCGCAAACCTCGATCCCTGCAGGCGCAAGCGCAGCTTTCATTTTGCCAAAGGCTGAAGCGCCGCCGCCTGCATGGGCAAAAGTGACAAGCCGTTGGGTCGCCGCCTCAAGCGGTCGATAGAGTGTCAAAGCCGTCCGGTTCATCAGGGCGCTTTGCTCAGTATTTGCGAGCGCGCCTCTGAACCGCCAAGGATAATTTCGGCGTCGTGATCCTGCTCGGGCATCTCAATTTCGATATTGCGCAGCGGGGCGTAGCGGTAGCCGACCCAGGTTAGCACCAGCGTGATGATCCCCGCGATCAAGAGCAAGAGCGCCATGCCGCGGCCTTCGCCCACGCCAACGATGTGGCCCATGCTGCCCGCCAGACCACCGCCCTCAGCCATAAGCGGCTCTAGCCATGTCTCGGCAATCGGCGCGGCGATGATCATCGCCAAAGGCACCGCGCCCAAGGTGAGGATATTGCGCACCGACGAAACCCGGCCCATCATAGAGGCCGGCACTTTGCGCTGCATAATCGCGGTGCTCGACGCCTCTTCGATAGGAAAGGCGACAAAGGCAAATGCAATAACGATCGAGATGATCCACAGGTTGGTTATCATGCCGCCAAGCAGCATGGCGATGCCCGTCAGCGCTTGGGCAAAGAACACCAGCCGCATCAGCCGCGAGGTGCGTCCCAGCACGGTCATGGCCAAACCACCAACGACCACGCCAATGCCGCCGACCGACAGGACCAACCCGGCTTTATCCGCCGTGGTCAGGGTCAAAAGCAGCGGCAAAACGATGACCTCACAGGTCGCAAAGAGGTAGTTGCGCAGGGCCACGAACCAAAACATCGCGTGCAGGCCCTTGTTGCGGGTCACAAACCGCCAGCCTTCGCGGAACGAGGTGAACCAGCCTTCGGTGACCGTCTTTTTCAGGGTCGGGATGGGCACGAGGAAAATGCAGATGATGGCGAAGATAAAGGTCACCACATCGATGATCAGCACCCAGAACAGGCCAAAGTTCAGCAACAAGACCCCCGCAACCACCGGCGCAGAGATTTGCCCGATGCCCGCGATGGAATGAAGAATGCCGTTCACACTGGCCAACCGCTCTCGCGGCACCATTAGGGGGGTGGTCGACTCGTAAAGCGGACGCTGTGTGCCCAGCGAAATGCCACTGGCGATGGCCGAGATATAGAGGTGCCAAACCTCCAACTGCTCGGTCATCCAAAGATAGAGCACCACGCAAGAGCCGATCCCCGCAATGGCATCCACCGCAAACATCGCCGGCTTTTTGGGCCAACGATCCGCGATGACCCCGGCGAAAGGCGAGATGAACAAAGCAGGCAAGAGCGTGGCGATTAGCAGTCCGGCAAAGGACATGATTGAGCCGGTCTGTTGGAAAATCCACATCCCCAGCGCGATGCCTGTGAGCGTCGTGCCAATAAAGCTCAACATCTGACCCGCCATCAAAATGGCGAAGGGCATGATCGGCTTGTCGATATCTTGAGCAGCGTCGCTCATTGCCTTGCGGTCTCCCAAATTTTTGCGATTGTGGCGCCCTGTTCGGACGCCCACCACATCTTAGGAGTGATTGGTTTCCGCAGCACCGTATTGTGGCGCAGTATCAGGCAGATTGGCCTCGAGTTGTAGTGCCTTTTTGGCGAAAAGCTTACCCAAACTGCTCTTGGCAATTTGAACGCCCGCCATGGTCAAAACAACCAGATCCATCCCGAACCACCGCATAACACGATCACGCTTGGCGCAATTATCAATCGCCGTCTTATAATCCGTCGCGCTGTGCGAAACCAACATGTGCAGCGGCACATATTTATTCGGGAACATGCGGTTCAAGAAAACATCAAGACGACGACGCGCTTGCGGGATGCGGCGCGCAAAATTCGAGCGCAACTCATCGAAGTTTTCAATCGACAGATCGGCAACGGCATCGGTATGCGGCTTGCGGTTTTCTTGGTAAGTTTTGAAGGCCACCGCACGATCTTGATCAGCGTGCTCTTCAAGACAACGGATCAACTCAACAGTGCTTTCGAATGCCGAGTTCATGCCCTGCCCGTAGAACGGCACGGTGGCATGGGCAGCATCGCCAAGCAGCACGAACTTATTGCCATGGAACCACTTCGAGTTGCGCTGTGTTGGGAAGTAAGACATCGGCGTTTCGCGAAGCTGCGCCTCAACGTCAGGCGAGTTCTCGTAAACGTCGGGGAATTCTTCGGCAAAGAGCGCTGTCATGCGGCCGGGCACGGCAAAGTCTTCGTCTTTTTCGATGGGGTAGATGAAATTGCCCGTGAAGGACCCATCAGGGTTCGGCAGAGCAAACATCATCAGATCACCGCGCGGCCAAACATGGAGCGCATTTTTCGACATCCGAAACGGCGCATCTTTTTTCTTGGACGCCGGGATGAAAATCTCGCGGTAGCCGTGGTTCAAGAAACGCTGGGCATAATCCGCGTTCGAGCCTTGGTGGATCAAGCGGCGGACGGTCGAATGGATACCATCCGCACCAATCACAAACTGTGCGTCGTCAATTTTGGTCTGAACACCGGTCTCAATGTCTTCGATGGTGACATGGCCGGTGGCTTTATCAAGCTCGGTAACACGGTGGCCAAAACGCTTGGTGATGCTGGGGTATTTCGCAGCCTCATCAAGCAGAGCCTCGTTCACGTCAGAACGCCGCGCGCCGTGAAGCGCGATAGAGTTGTCACGGCTGTAAGGAAATTCTGTCTGGTCATGGCCGATGTGGCACATGCGCCCTGTGATAGGGATCGTACACTTCTTGACCTGATCCCAAATACCAGCGGCCTTAAGCGCCGCTTCGCCGCGCGTGCTCACTGTGATGTTAAAGGATCGACGGTTCGAGTAAGCTGCATCTTTGCTGAACGTTTGACGCTCGATCAGTTCAACTTTAGCGCCGCGCTGTGCAAACATAACAGCGGCCAAGGTTCCGGCAAGACCGGCCCCAACAATCACAACTTTTTGCTCAGAAAAACTCTGCATCAAACTTACCCCCCCTGGTCTGAGACGGTGCGAACACGCTGCTACCGCTCAGAGACTTTTACACACTGCCTTCTTGGTGACCCGACACCCACATTCAACATCCCTGCAAACGGTGCAGTGCATGTAATGATGTAGGTGGCAAATTGGGTTCGTCAAATCTAGCACACTCAACACGGCTCATAACGCGTCCCACGAAAGAGCCTTAAACTTTGACTTTGATATGAAACAAATTTGAACGAGTCAAAACTTCTGGGGCCATCTATGAACGAAAAGTGACGAAATGCAGGATTTTAGGGGTAGACTTGCGGGAAACCTTAACAAGCCCGGCATATAGAAGCCGCTTTTGTTGTTGCACCGCAACAGAAATTTTTTGACCGATTTGCGGGTGTAATTTTGAAAACAGATATCTCTAACGGCGAACCGTGCCATAACCTGTGCAATCACAAACCCTAGGCGGGACCCAAACGCTCAAGCAGCGCTTTCAAAAAATACGCCATCACATCGCGCGCCCGGTCACCGGAAAATCTGTCGTTGCGCATATACCAATGGATCATCCGCTGATCGCCAGATTGCAGCACCATAAAGAGCAAGTCTTCCTCGCGGACATGCTCAGTCTGCATAGGTTCAGACCTGAATACCACATCCTCACCCGCGTCAGGGGGGGTGGTTTCGCTGATTTGACGATAGTTACAGACATAGCGGAATGGCAAAAGCGCATCCGGCGTGTCGGCCTCTAGTGCCTTTACCACCAAGCGATGCGGCACCGTGTTGTGCTGCGCCGTGTCGATCAAGCAGCGCTGTACCTGTTCCAGATTATCTTCGCCGCGCTTATGCTGGTGGCGCAGAACCACGAGCCGGGCAAAGGGCCCCGCCATTTCTTCGGAACCCTTGGCAAAGCGATTGCCCATGGGGGATGTGACCCAAAGATCATCGCCGCCATCCAGCTCGGCCAGTGTTTCCATAAAGACCGTCAGCATCACCGCATAAGGCGAGGTTTTGTGCGCTGCCGCATAAGCTTCGAGCTTTGCGCCAGTTACCGTCCCGATGTCCTGCTCATAGAGCCGCGTGGGCGCGGCCGCACCGCGTCCATCGTTCCAATAATCAGGCGGCCCGCCCGCCAGTCGGTCGCGCCACCACTCCAGTGACGCATCCCATTTATCCGTGGCAGCGCATTGCTGTTGCCAATGCGCGTAATCCGCATAATCGAGCCGGGCCATTTTGGCCGACAAAGGTTTATCCGCAGCCGCCTCGGCATAAAGCGTTTTCACCCGTTCGGTCAGCCCGTGCACCGTGTCGCCATCGGCAACCAAGGAACAAAAATTCATCAAAAGCACGCCCGTGCCCCGGCCCACCACCAGTTCAGCGCGCCACAGCGGCCCGGTCTCTGGCTCAAAACGCAGAGCGTTGAGTGCCTCAAAGCGCTTGCGCACAAATGAGCGCGCACCAGTTAGCGCGGCGCGCAGGGGCAAAGCGGTTTGGGTAAAGGGCAGATCTTGGTCCCCTACGCGTATCTGCTGCCAATCGCCATCGACGGACACGACCCTAGTGGTCAGTTCGGGCCGTTCCGTCTGCAGCGCAGCAAGCGCGGCTTTGACCGCTTCGGGTTTGACATTTTGGATAATCTCAACCGGGGCGGCAATGGTCCAACCAAGGTTGTTGTCATTGCGCGCCTGCCGCTCAAGGAACCATGCTTGCTCCATCGACACTGGCGCGGGGGCGTCCCGATCATCGCGCGGCATGATCTGCAACGATTGATCTGCGCTTTCCATCGTCATGAGCCGTGCAAGAACCCGGTCACGCACATCGCGCGGCAGGGCGGTCCAATCGTCGTCCAATGGTGCGGTCATGGCTGGTCCTCCGCTTGTACCTCAGCGATCAACGCCTCTAGCTCGGTCTTGGAGACCTTGGCCAACAGACCATCCTCAAGCGCGGAGGCCACCGCCCCAAGGCTTGAGCCTTCGTAGAATTGCCGGATATTCAGCGTCACCTTGGTTTGATCCTCGATCTCGGCAATCGCCCGTGCGGCCAAAAGCGAGTGACCACCAAGGGCAAAGAAATCCTCATCGGCAGGGATATCAGCCTCGGGTTGCTCAAGCAGCGTGGCCCACAAGGGCCGCAGGCGGGTCATCAACAGGGGCGAGGCATCTTTGACCGCCACAGCACCTGTAGCGCCGCGTTTGGGCGCAGGCAGAGCGTTGCGGTTGATCTTGCCGCTGGGCAGCACTGGGATCGCCTCAAGCGGCACCCAATGTTGCGGCACCATATGCGAGGCCAGCAACTTGCCAAGCCCGTCCTGCAGCGCGTCCTGCGTCGCTGTTCCGGCCCAATAGGCAGCAACCGCAATCGATCCGCCGGGGCCGGACACAGCCTTGACCACACCATCCTCAACACCCGGCTGCGCGCGTAGCACGGTTTCAATCTCGCCAAGCTCGACCCGCATCCCGCGAATTTTGATCTGCCCGTCTTGGCGACCCAAAAACGCGATCTGATCGTTTTCGTCCCACCGCGCCCAGTCCTTGGTATAGAACATGCGCCCCGCCCCAAACGGGTTGGAAATGAAGGCCGCCGCCGTCAATTCGGGCTGGCCGTGATAGCCCGCCGCCACGGCGTCGCCTGAAATGTAAAGCTCACCCGCAAGACCATGGGGCATCGGACGCAAACGGCGGTCCAGAATATAGGTGCCCGTGCGCGCGATCGGGCGTCCGATTGGCACTGGCAGGCGCGGATCACTGACATCGAGCGCCGAGCAGTCATAGGCGGTGGAATCCCCCGCAATCTCGGTGCAGCCGTAGAAGTTCAAGAGCCGCGCATCAGGCAGCTTCTCGCGGAAGGCCTTGACCAGTTCCGCCGTGCAAGCCTCACCGCTCACGGTCCATGTATGTAGATCTGGCAGTTTCTCGGCCAGCGATCCCGGCATCTCAAGCATGGTACGCAAGAGCGAAGGCACGACAACCATGCGGCTGACCTTTTGCGCCGCCAACTCGCGGATGAACAGATTGGTGTCGATCACCTTATCATTGTCAAAGATCACCAGCGGCACGCCTTGGAGCAGCGGGCTGAAAATCTCGGAGATGCTATCGCCGAATGACAGGGCAGTCTTCAGCGCTGCCACCTCGTTTTCGCCATAGGGGTACTCACGCCAGCCCCATGTCATCCGATTAAGCGACCCGCGATGAACCGGCATCACGCCTTTGGGCTGCCCGGTCGAGCCGGAGGTATAAAGCAGATAGGCCACATCGCCCGGCTCAACCGGGGTGCTGATCCGCGAGACCGGGCGCTCATTAATAGCCGAGGCGTCGATGATCGGGCATTTTGCCGAAAGCGGGATACCTGAACTATCGGTCAGGATCACCCGCGCACCACTGTCGTCGATCATAAACTGCAAACGATCAGCAGGATAATTGCGATCAAGCGGCAGCCAAGCGCCGCCCAGTTTAAGTGTCGCTAAAATACTGGCAATGGCCAGCGTTGAGCGGTCCATATGGATGCCGACGAAATCACCGTGGGCCACGCCATTATCCGCCAAGACATGGGCGATCCGGTTCGCATGGCCCTCAAGCGCGGCGTAGCTGATGCGCGTCGTCCCGTCGATCAAGGCCGTCTCTTCAGGCCGCGCCTCAACCACGCGATCAAACAGCTCCATGAGCGACGACGCGTCAGGCAACGGCGCATCATCACCTTGCGAAAGCGCCAGCATCGCGGTCTCTTCGTCTTGGCTTAGGATGTTCACATCACCCAGCGACTGGGCGCTGAGCAAGCTGCGAAACACAGTCTCTAAATGCCGCCCCATGGCAGCGATCTGCGCCGCCTCAAAGCGACCAGTGTCATAAAGCAGCTCGATCTCAAGACCGTTCGCGCTTGGGACGAGGAAAACCGTCAACGGGTAGCTCGTGGTCTGATATCCGTCGATGTCACGCACAAGCGAGATCAGATCACGCGGCGCATCGCCCTTCGTTCCGGGACGGCTAAGGCCATCGGCCATGCGTGCATCCACGGGGAAATTCTGAAAGACGAACATGCTGTCACACAGCCGCTCGCCCGGGGGCAGGGCCGAAAGGCTCTGGAGGTCTTGGAACGACAGGTAGTTATAGGCATCATTGGCGACATGTCGGGCCTGAACCGCTTGCAGCCAGTCATCCAGCGGCTGCGCGTCCGTGGTTTCCATCGCGAAGGGCAGCACGTTGATGTACGGGCCAACCGCCGCTTCAATGCCGGGCAGATGTGGCGGACGACCTGAAACGCCGACGCCAAAAATCTGCGTATCGCCTTGATTGTAGCGGGTCAACAGCGCCGCCCACCCGGCCTGCGCCACGGTGTTTAGCGTCACTCCCGCGCGGGTGCCACGGGCCGTCAAATCATTCACCAGATCAGCGGGCAGCACGATCTTATGGCTCTCGAACTCACCAGTTTCGTCCTCAATGCTCTTGCCAACCGCCAAATCGGTGCCGGAGGTCACATCCCCAAGTGCCTCGGTCCAATAGGCCCGCGCCGCCGCATCGTCCTGCGCCTCGATATGCGCCAGATAGGCCCCAAAGGACGGCCCGGGCAGCAAAGTCTCCGCCGGAAGGCCGAGCGCGTGATCGTAAAGCACCGCCAACTCGCGGAAGAGCACCGGCAATGACCACCCATCGATGATGGCATGATGGGCGACCCACAACAGCTCGGCCCCGCCTTGGGGCGTCAGCACAAGCTGCGCGCGCATCAGGGGGGCCACGTCAACCGCCACAGGCCGCGCGCGATCCTCGTTGAGCAGCGCTGCAAACGCCACCTCATGAGCGCCCAGTTGCATATCGCGATGGTCGACGATCTTTACCGGCATATCGAGCGCGCTATGGATGATCTGCACCGGGGCTTTGCCAAGTTTGTCATCAAAGCCAGCACGCAAAATCTGATGCCGCCCCAAAAGCGTATTGAACGCTGTTTGTAAGGCCTCGGGATCGACCCCTTTGGTCAGGCTCACGTGCGTATGCAGACAGTACATCGCGCTGTCTGGGTCCATCTGCGCGTGGAAAATCATGCCGGTCTGACCCGGCGTCAGGCGCAGCGCGGTCTCAAGGCTTGGATAGCGCGCAGCCAGTTGGTCCAGCTTTTCGGGCGCGACATCCGCGAGTGGGAAATCATCGGCGCGCCACGCGGCAGCATCAGGGGTTTGACCCAACACACTAAGGGTCTGAAGCGCAGACAGCGCATAGGCCAATTCGACCTCGATGAGAGGCAGATCGGCGGTGCTATTGATCAAGAGCCGCGTGCCGCTTAGCACCAATGCCAAGTGAGATTTGGCACCGCCATGAACAAGAGCCGTCTCAAAAGTCCCCGGTTCAACCAAATCGGGCAAATCCGTCATAGCCGTTAGGGTCACATCGGCGTCTTTGGCGTCGCACGGCCCACCGCGTAGAGCGGCCTTAACCGCCTTGAGGTCTTGGATCAGATCGCCACTAGGCACAGGCAGCAGAACGGTTTCGCGGCGATGCGTGATGGCACCGGAGGTTTCCGCGCGCATCCACGCCACGCGCGCACCATCGCGGGCAAAACCTTGGATAAAAGCTGTTGCCAAAATCTCTTCGGTGCTGGCCCGCAGATTTTTGGTGGCCGTGCTCGAAACCGAAAGCAGCGCAGGGTCTTCCCACGGCAAACATGTGGTGTCGCGCGCAGCCAAAGCCTGATCTTGCACAGGCAGCACCGTGTTAAGAGGCGCAGGCATCACGCCAAGCGGCGTCTCATGCAGCAGCGCGCTTAGATCGTTCAACAGCACGCGCCAACCAGCCTCATCGACCAAAAGCGGGTGCGCCTTGACGGTGATTTCGCCCTTCGGGGAACAAGCCAACTGAACCACCGGGATTTGGGCGCTGGCATCGTCAACCAAGACCTGCGCCCCATCAACCTCGGCGATCCCCGCCCGCAGCATCTGATGCCGGGCGCGCAAGGCGTCAAAAGCGCCTTCGATCGCATTAATCGGCGCGTCAATCGGCGCATCCATCGGCACGTCGGGCACAAACCTTAAGCTATGATAAGCATCGAGGCCAAGCTGCGGGAACTCCGGGCCAAGCTCTAGGTGCAGCGGTTCTACGCTGCCGCCAGCCGCATCCACACGCGCCGCCAATTGCGCCAAATTCGCGGTTTCGAACACGTCCCGCACATCCAGCACAAGCCCCTGCGCCCCAGCGCGGGTCGCCATTTGCAGACTGGAAATCGAATCTCCACCAAGGCTGAAATAATTGTG
>CAYLLD010000059.1:0-12653 GCA_964384315.1 uncultured Rhodobacterales bacterium
CCAAAACCTGAACAGAGCTAACCTAAATTAGCGGACTCAAGGGGGAGCAGGTCACTATGAAAATGGCCACTATTGGCTGTGAAAATGTTTCAAGCCTGGGATTAAGCACGCTCTACTTTCTGCGCGACAAGCATTTGGTTTGCGGCAATTTAACCAAGCCACAACCTTTCCTAAAGTTGCCACAAGATTGCCGAAAGTTAACTCCACGCTCACCCTGTACGAACAAGCGTAGCAAGTGCTTCATTATGGTTGGGGATTGCGAAATGCTATCCCCACCGAAGCGCGCTTGGCCTTACACTTACTCAATTGGCCTTGTAACCGCGCCATTGTTTTTTCTTAGATAGTTCGCTCAAGCCGCTAACAAGCCGCCCGATTTGCGCGGGAAGGCCCGCAACTTTTCCCAAAATGTTGTCATATGTTGTCATTCGCGCTTTTCCTAATGTGGAAAACAAACATGGCATGTCGCTTTCCTAATGACGGAAAGAAAACTGGCCCGCCGCGCGGCATTCCCTGCATTTTGACCGATATGTTTAATTTGTTGCGAAATGTCGCCATTCGTCGCCATGAGGGCTTCGTTAACTATTCGTTAACCAATTTCAGTTTTTCCTAAATCTGCGAGGGAGAAGCCGGATTAATGAAGTGAACAAAAAAGACTTTTCGCCCACGCTCGACTTAACTAGCCGCCCCCCAAAACTCAGTTCAAAGAAAGACAAGCTGCTCTACCGATGCAAAACAATCTTTCGAGCTACGCAAATCGAATATGACAATGGGCTTTTCGATTGCGATGCCCCAATCTTTTTAGAACGAAGTGCAATCTCAACCACCATCGGTGAGCTACTTTTGGCGGACGATAGCCCTCAAAACGTATCATTTCTGAGGGTTGTTTGGGGGATTTATGAGCAACAGCTTACGCGTTGGTCCTACTTCCTTGAATCCGAGTATGCCAGTGCATTGAAACACTAAAGGCAAGGCTCGCTATTTCTTCACCGAATGTAATCATTTGTAATCATCGCACTTCCTTGTGCAGGAACCGATTTTGACGCGCTTGTTTTCCTTAATGCAGGAAAAGAACACTAAGGTTACCAAAAGGCTGAATCACTCAATGAAGTAATTTAGCGCTGAATTTGTCTGGGAGTAAGTACGTTCTACTTTCTGCGCGACAAGTATTTGGTTTGTGGCAATTTAACCAAGCCACAACTTTTCCTAAAGTTGCCCTAAGATTGCCGAAAGTTAACTCCACACTCACCCTGTGCGAACAAGCATAGCAAGTGCTTCATTATGGTTGGGGATTGCGTAATGCTATCCCCACCGAAGCGCGCTTGGCCTTACACATACTCAATTGGCCTCGTAACCGCGCCATAATTCGTTCACAGATAGTTCGCTCAAGCTGCTCACAATCCGCCCGGTGCCTCAAATACGTGTGCCAGCGCATACCCGTGGGTTTGGGGGGAAAGGGTGCCGCGATGCCTCCAGACCGCTGGCCAAGGCTGTGACGCGCTCTAATGGCCTTTTGCAGCGCCCTATCGTACGGGCTTTTGTGTTCGCTTGAATACCGCAACCCAAGGCAAATCCGGCAAGTGGTCGGGTATAGGATTGCACAGCGCCGCTGGCAGTTCGGGCAAAGGAACCAAACCCTTTTGCCGCCTGTGGGTTGCTCAGTATAGGCCAGCTCAATTGATTGGCCCCGAACATTGGCCCAGCCGTCTTGATTGCGATAGCGGCGGATATGACTTTTTTGCGCAAGTTCACAAATCATGGGCCTAACTTTCGGCTTTGGCGACCGCCGCAATGCGCCGCTTAGCCTCTGCGAACGCGGTCAGCGGGTCGGTTTGCCAAATCTCATTCCCAAATTGCGTCACAAAAATTACAGCAACTATAGGGGTGGTGCGACTGACGGTAAATTCTACCACCGAGTGCTGTTTTTTCTTGCGGTTTGCCGGTCTTCTGGTGTTCTGTGCAGCTATGCCTGCACTTATATCCACCGATCACATCGCAACAATCACGTGGCTTGGTCATATGACCAAGCGCAAAGAGCCTGCCATTGATGGGGTCGCCACTGACCAGCTTGCGCTGGGGTTCGATGGCCTCGCGGGGGTGCCTTATGGCGGGCGAACGCGGCCGTCTTGTTCTCGGGTGGTCACTCAGCATCCAAAGGGCACTGAAATTGCCAATGTCCGGCAGCTCAGCATCGTGTCCGCAGAGGAGCTTGCCGCTATAGCCGCCGCAATGGGGCTGGACGCCATTGATCCTGTCTGGCTTGGTGCCTCAGTTGTGATCGAGGGCATCAAAGACTTCACCCATGTGCCGCCCTCTTCGCGATTGCAAGCTGAGGCGGGGGCAACTTTGGTGGTGGATATGGAAAACCAACCATGCCACCAGCCGGGTTTGACCATTGCACGGCATCATGGTGAGGCGGGTAAAGGCTTTAAATCCGCCGCGCGCAATCGGCGGGGCGTGACCGCTTGGGTTGAGCGGCCCGGTCTATTAAACCTAGGTGATACCCTAAGATTGCATGTGCCGGGCCAAAACCCTTGGGCGCCTTGATCAACAAAGGCTCGACGGGGGTAACAAGCCCGATCAAAGCGCCGCGGGGGTCAGAAGTTTAGGCTACGAAATCCACATCGGGTGTGACGCCGTATTCATCCGCAATATATCCAGCGATATCTTGCATCAGCTCCGCATCCGCCAAGGACACCCCATCGGGGCGCCATTCAGAGGCTGATGGGGCTTCTTGGCCAAAGGTGCTTTCGAACAGAACATTCGCCACCAGATAACCGCTGAGCGGTGTCGCATGGACGTAGTCGCGCGTCAGCATATCTTCGGCGGTTTGGCCGTCGTCGCCATTGCCATAAAGCTCGCTCAAGATGCGGTGCGCCTCGGTCATAGCCATGCCGTTGGGGCTGTAACCAACACCGTTATCGATGGCGGAGGCGAGGTATTTCTCATGCGCAACCGGTGCAAAGGTGTCGCCGCCTGACAGGCTGATCCAACGGTCAATCGCCCAAGGGCCCAAGAGCATGGTCTCGGTGCCATTGGCATCGGCCAGATCAGTGAAGAGGTCCGCATATTTTGCAAAGGACGCGCCGCCGCTTTCCGATGTCACGGTGGTCATGCCGTTGAGAACCAACAGATCGAAGTCTTTTTTCTCAATCAGATCAGGTGCAACGGTTGTGTCCCACATTTTACGTAGCGTCGAGCTGGACACACCAACGTGGCGCACAGTGACATCCACACCAGCGGTCTCAAGCAGGGTCTGGAATTGAACAGCAGGCCAATTTTCGCGCTCACCGTAGAACTGGTACGAATTCCCCACGAAAATCACCGACATCTCATCAGGCAGATCGTTTGATAGCCCCGTAAGAGACTGCGTCACTGAGGGGGTGGGCGTTGGCTGAGTTGCCACAGGCTTGGTCACGACTTCGGTTGGCTCTGGGGCCGCGTCGACAACATACCCAAAATCGATATTCTCAACAGTCGCGTTCGCGCCGACCTCAAAGGCCGCTGTGAACATTGTGCCGCCCTTCCACTGTCCAATCGCATCGCTGTCGACTGCCGTGTTGGACCCAACATTAGCCTCGGTGGTAAAGGTGCCTTCACCCACATCGCTCATCCGAACCACATAGGTGCCGGGGGTCACATCGTCGAAGTTATACCAGCCGCTGCCATTGGTCTTGGTGATCATGGTGGCGCCGGTATCTTCATTCACCAAAAGTACATCGACGATGGGACCGCCGGTTTCATTGTCGTTGGTGCCGTTGCCGTTTTTGTCTTCGAACATCCGACCGCTAACCGAACCAGTTGCGTCTGTCTGCTCGTTCTCGGCTTCTTCGTTCGCTTCGAGGTGATAAGTGATCACCTTGTCAGCTTGAATACCAGCATCCACATTCGTGACCGCCTCGCCGTTGCGCACTTCAAATGAAGCGGTCACGCCTTTATTGCCCGACGTATTCCAGACATCGCTATCGATGCTGTCATCGCCGCCGGCATTGCTGCGCGCAAATTTATAGGCGTCAGAGACCAAGGTGAACTCGGCGCTATACCAGCCGTCGCTCAGGCCACCGAAAGAGTAGTCGCCGTTTGAATCTGTACGGGTGGTTGCAACAGTTTTGCCGTTGCTCATCAACCGCACGATCGAGCCAGAAATGCCTTGGTCGCCAGCGCTTTCCGCGTCCGACGCGTCGCTGTCGTAAAAGAACCGACCAGACAAGCTGCCTTCGCTGGCGGGGGCCAGAGGCGCTGGGGATTGGGTGGCAGCCGAAACAGTTGGCACGCCGTGCAACCCTGCATCAACGTCAGAGACCGCATTGCCATTTTGGATCAGAATATAGCTAGAGGTGCCTGAGCCATCAGCGTTTGTTTTCCAAACGTCGCTATCGATCAGATCGCTAGAGCCAACGCCTGTGCGCGCAAAGTTTTGCCCTGTCACGCCTGAGAACTCTACGGTGTAACCGCCATCTGCTACATCTGCGAAGCTGTAGTTGCCGTTCGCATCGGTTGTCGTGGTGGCGACAACCTTTGAGCCCTGCAAGAGCTTAACGGTTGTATTGGCCACACCCGCATCGCCGCTGTCTTCTTTGTCGGATTTATTGACGTCGAAGAAATAGCGGCCCGCGATCGAACCAGAACCATCCGAACCAGAATTGCTTGACGCGCTCGGTGCTGAAGGTGCCGAAGGTGCTGTCGGGTTGGCGGCAGGCAAGACACCCGCGTCCACATTGCTTACACCAGACGTCGCGCCAACGTAAAACGAGCCAGAGATCCCTGCCCCATCCGCATCGGTTTTCCAAACGTCGTTATCAATCGCCTCATTGCGGCCCACGCCTGTGCGCACGAACTGTTCAGCCAATGGCGATTTGTCGAATTTTACGTAGTGATAACCTTGATCGATGCCATCAAACCGATAGTTCCCCGACGCATCAGTGGTCGTGCTCGCGACCAAGACGCTGCCGCGATAAAGGTGTACTGTGGCGCCCGAAACCCCGGCATCGCCCGCATCTTCGACATCCGACGCGTTTGCATCAATGAAATAGCGGCCAGTAACTGTAGACATGTTTGAAGTCCAAATTTGTTATGTGCGCCCCGGGTTAATTGGGGCTGAGTCCCGTGTTCAAGAATCGTTTTAACTTATGAAGTTAATGCAGACACGCAGCCAGCCCCGATTTCTTTCACTTAGGCGAAGTTTCGCACATGCGAAGAAATGGCCGCAAGCAGCCCCCTGGTAGATCGGGCGGACCGAACCAGAGGACTGCTTGGCTTTGGGTTGTCACATCACGGGGTTAGTGATGCGTCTCACCCCAAAAGCAAAACGGTATCGAGGGTTAAGTCGTTCAAAGCTGTATCTTTTAGGACTAGGCTTAGGTCTGAACTTTCGATCACCACATCATCGCCGCGCGTTGTCGCCGCCTCCAGAACCGCCTCAAGAGAGAGGAACTGAGCAAAGGCCAAAACATCAGCTTCATTGGCCGCGGCGTTTTCAACGGCATTTTAGGTGCGATTTGCGTCGTGATCACAATAGGTCTGCTCTTGCGCGAGACCGCCCCGTTGCGCGCGCTGGACAAAGCCGCGCGGGCCTTTGGGGCCTCGGGGACAGCGACCCACGTAGAGCTGCGCGGCGCGCGGGATGTGCGCAGCCTCATTGGCTCATTTAATGCCATGCAGGCGCGGATCGGCAATTTGCTACAGACGCGCACGGTGATGCTAGGGGCAATCGGCCACGACATGCGCACCCATCTCACCCGCCTGCGGCTGAAAGCTGATCAGCATGAGACCGACCTCTTTGCAGAGGACATTGATCGGATTGCGGGGATCATGGACAATTGCCTGACGCTTGCAAAACCCGCGCCCGATGCGCTGGATTTGCCGAGCCTAGAGGTTTGGGGCGCCCTCGCCGCATTTGACTGGGACAAGGTGGAGGGGATTGAACCGGGCGATGGTCTGGCGCTTTTTTGCAACCGGGTCGAGTTCGACAGAATTATCGCAAACCTGTACCAAAAACGCGCGCCGCTGTGCCCAAAACCTATGGGTGCAGGTGACGGTGGAGGGGCCGCATGTGGTGATCAAGATCATGGATGACGGTCCCGGAATTTCCAGTTCAGAACTGGATCGGGTTTTGAAGCCCTTTGAGCAAGGGTTAGAGGCGAAAACTCGAAATTCTGCAGGCAGCGGCTTGGGCCTGCCAATTGTTCAGGTTCTAACGCTGCGCAACCATGGCCGCTTTTCATTGCGCAACATGGACCAAGGCGGGCTGGAGGCAGAGCTAAGGTTCCGACAGTCGCCCAAACAGGCCGTGAAACTTAAAAGCCGCGGGACACCACAGGTGTAAGCCGCTAGCTGACCCTCAAACTCTATTCACCTTCGAACTCAAGCAACAGCTCTTTGGCATCAACCTGCGATCCGGCTGCCGCATGAACAGCGCCCACCACACCATCGCGCTCCGCATGAATTCCGGTTTCCATTTTCATCGCCTCGATGGTTAGCAAAAGATCACCCTTAGCAACCTTTTGGCCCGGCTTGGCAGAGATCTTAGCAATCACCCCCGGCATCGGCGCCGCCACATGATCGGGATTGTCTTGATCCGCCATCGGCCTGCGCGCCGCAGTGGCGGCAACACTGCGATCGGGCACGCGAATGGTCCGCGGCTGGCCGTTCAACTCAAAAAACACCCGCACATCACCATCATCACGCGCTTCACCGATGGCGAGCAAACGGACCTCAAGGGTTTTGCCCGGATCGATATCAACCGAGATTTGATCCCCCGCTTCCATGCCAAAAAAGAAGGCATTGGTTGGCAAAATCCTTACCGGCCCATAGATGCGATGGCGGTCCATGTATTCAAGGAACACCTTGGGATACATCAGATAGGCGCAAAGATCTTCGTCATCGACCGCAAAACCATCCAGCTCTTGGGATAGCTTAGCGCGGGTTGCCTCTAGGTCCACAGGCTCTAGCGAGGCACCGGGGCGCGTTGTGATCGGCGTCTCGCCTTTGAGCACCTTCTTTTGCAAAGCTTTGGGCCAGCCACCGGGCGGTTGACCGAGCATGCCGCCCATCATCTCAACCACTGAGGCGGGGAAAGCGACCTCGACGTTCGGGTCTTCGACCTCAGCGCGGGTCAGACCTTGGGTGGCCATCATCAGTGCCATATCACCCACAACTTTGGATGAGGGCGTCACTTTGACGATATCGCCGAACATGGCGTTCACATCTGCATAGGTGCGGGCCACTTCTTCCCAACGATCCTCGATCCCCAGCGATTTGGCTTGGGCCTTTAGATTGGTGAACTGACCGCCGGGCATTTCATGCAGATAAACCTCCGAGGCTGGCGCATCTGTGCCACTTTCAAAAGCCGCGTATTGTTGGCGCACCCCGCCCCAATAATCAGACATTTTGCGCACATGGTCGATATCGAGACCTGTGTCTTTGGGTGTGTGCTGCAAGGCAGAGACCACCGACCCCAAACAGGGCTGCGATGTACCACCAGAAAAAGCATCCATCGCCAAATCAACGATGTCAGCGCCACCCTCAACAGCGGCCAGAACCGTCGCAGCGGCGGCACCCGAGGTGTCATGGGTATGAAAATGCACCGGCAGGCCGGTTTCCTCTTTCAGCGCCTTGATCAGCGGGGCCGCAGCCGTGGGCTTTAGAATACCAGCCATGTCTTTGAGGCCCAGAATATGAACGCCGGCCTTTTGCAGGTCGCGGGCCATA
Organism: uncultured Rhodobacterales bacterium; assembly: GCA_964384315.1. Lineage (GTDB taxonomy): Bacteria > Pseudomonadota > Alphaproteobacteria > Rhodobacterales > Rhodobacteraceae > CAYLLD01. Next base: position 7,708 of record CAYLLD010000059.1, read on the forward strand.
TCCGTGTAGTATTTCAGATCGTATTTCGAGCGCGCCGGATCGCGGAAATCGCCCGTATAACAGATCGTGCCTTCGCAAACCTTGCCGCTGGCTTTCACCGCCTCAATCGCGACATACATGTTTTCGGTCCAGTTCAGACTGTCGAACACGCGGAACACATCAACGCCGGATATCGCGGCCTGATCCACAAATTTCTGCACCACATTGTCAGGGTAATTCGCATAGCCAACCCCGTTCGAGGCGCGCAGCAACATTTGCGTCAATAGGTTCGGCATCGCTTGGCGGATATCGCGCAGACGCTGCCACGGACATTCCTGCAAGAAGCGGTAGGCCACATCAAAGGTCGCCCCGCCCCAACATTCAACCGAGAACAGACCCGGCAAATTGCGCGAATAGGCTTTGGCCGCGCGGATCATGTCAATGGAACGCATCCGGGTGGCTATCAGGGATTGGTGGCCATCGCGCATGGTTGTGTCCGTGACCAATACGCGGTCTTGATCCAGCACCCATTTAGCCAGAGCCTCAGCGCCCTGCTCTTCTAAAAGATTGCGTGTGCCCGGTGTCATCGTTTGCACACCAAGCACAGGCGCAACGGGCATGGCCAATGTCTCGGGGCGTGGAAAATCTTTGGTTTCGGGATGCCCGTTCACGGACACATCAGCGATATAGGTCAAAACCTTGGTTGCGCGGTCCCGGCGTTTCTTAAAGTCGAAAAGCTCAGGGGCCTGATCGATAAATTTCGTGTGGTAGGTATTGTCGAGGAACGAGGGGTGCTGCAGCAGGTTTTCCACAAAGGCGATATTGGTCGAGACGCCGCGAATTCGAAACTCGCGCAAGGCCCGATCAAGACGGGCGATGGCCATCTCTTCGGTTGGGGCCCAAGCGGTCACTTTCTCAAGCAAGCTGTCGTAAAACCGCGTGATCACCGCACCCGAATAAGCCGTACCACCATCAAGGCGAATGCCGTGGCCCGTCGCGCCTCTGTAGGCGGTGATGCGGCCATAATCGGGGATGAAATTATTGCGGGGGTCTTCGGTGGTGACGCGGCATTGAATAGCATGACCCCGCAGTTGGACATCCGATTGTTTTTCGGCCCCGGTGGCCTCTTTGATCGTTGCACCCTGAGCAATCAAAATTTGGGCGCGCACGATGTCGATGCCAGTGACCTCTTCGGTCACGGTATGCTCAACCTGAACACGGGGGTTTACCTCGATGAAAAAGAATTCATCGGTGTCCATGTCCATCAAGAACTCAACGGTTCCTGCACATTCATAGTTCGCACTACGCGCCAGCCTAAGCGCGGTCTCGCATAAATCTTCGCGTTGCTTTTGCGACAGATAGGGCGCAGGCGCGCGCTCTACGACCTTTTGATTGCGACGTTGAACCGAGCAATCACGCTCCCACAGATGCATGATCTCACCGTGGGTGTCGCCCATGATCTGCACTTCGACGTGACGCGCGCGTTGGATCAGCCGCTCAAGATAGCCCTCTCCGTTACCGAAAGCGGCCTCTGCCTCGCGGCGGCCTTCGTTGACCTTTTCGATCAGCTCGGATTCGTCCATTATAGGCCGCATACCGCGTCCACCACCGCCCCAAGATGCCTTTAGCATCAAGGGATAGCCAACAGCGGCCGCTGCGGCTTTAATCTCATCTTCATTGTCGGTCAGAATGTCAGTGGCAGGCACAACCGGCACATCTGCCGCAATCGCTGCACGCCGTGCTGAGGCTTTGTCACCGAGCATCTGCATGGTCTTGGCCTGTGGGCCGATGAAGGTGATACCGGCTTCCTGACAGGCCAGAACGAAATCTGGGTTCTCTGACAAAAGCCCATAGCCCGGATGGATCGCATCCGCCCCACATTCGCGCGCGACACGGATAATCTCAGGGATTGAGAGATAGGCCTCGACCGGGCCAAGACCCTCGCCGATCAAATAGGCTTCATCGGATTTGAAGCGGTGCAAACTTAGCTTGTCCTCCGTGGCGTATATCGCGACGGTTTTTTTCTTCAGCTCATTGGCCGCACGCATGACGCGAATTGCGATCTCGCCGCGGTTGGCCACAAGGATTTTTTTAAACTCGCGCATATCTACTCCAACCTTCGTCCCGAATTGATTGCTATCGGCGCAGTGGAAAGGGGCGTAAAGAGATTGTCCTGTGGTTGCATGTGTCTGCCCCTGTCTTGTGTCGATTTAGTAGGAATATTTGGCTAATGGGCCCGCCCTAAGCGCCCCAAGGGCCGCGGTGCATCCCCGGCTTGTCGAGACGCTCAAAGGTATGGGCGCCAAAGAAGTCACGTTGGCCTTGCAACAGGTTCGCGGTGCCACGCGCCGCGCGCATTTGATCGAAGTATGCCACACCGCCTGAAAGCGCAGGCATTGCCACCCCCGCTTTGATGCCAAGGGCCACCACATCGCGCATAGCGCCTTGAGTGTCGCGCATCAGCTGCGCAAAATGCGGGGCGAACAACAGGTTGCGCGCTGGATCTTCGACCATAGCCGTCGACATGTCATCGAGCATGGACGAGCGGATGATACAGCCCGCACGCCAGACTTTAGCAACCTCACCCATCGGCAGGTTCCAGCTGTGCTCGTCCGAGGCGGCGTTCAGCAAAGTGAAGCCTTGGGCATAGCAAGCGATCTTGCCAAAGAGCAGTGCTTTTTCAATGGCGTCGATGTTTTCCTCCGTGGCGGGGATCGACTGGATGTCGGTGCCAAACACCTCTGCGCCAATCGCACGCTCGTCAACGCGGGACGACAGGTTACGCGCCGCAACCGCCGCCTCAATCACCGTGGCCGGTGAGGCCAAGTGCAGCGCTTCAATCGCCGTCCAGCGGCCAGTGCCTTTTTGACCCGCACGATCCAAGATCACGTCGAGCATCGGCTTGCCGGTTTCAGGGTCAGTCGCTTTGGCAACCTCAGCGGAAATCTCAATCAGGTAAGATTTTAGCGGGCCCTCGTTCCAGCGCGCAAAAATATCGCCGATCTGCGCAGCGCTCATGCCCATAGCGTCGCGCATCAGACCGTAAGCCTCAGCAATCATCTGCATATCGGCGTATTCAATGCCGTTGTGCACCGTCTTAACAAAATGGCCAGACCCGCTGACGCCCATATAGGCGGCGCAATCTTCGCCCTCATGTTTGGCAGAGATCGCTTTCAGCACCTCTTCCACTCTGGCGTAAGCGGCCTTGTCGCCCCCCGCCATGATAGAGGGCCCAAAGCGCGCGCCTTCTTCGCCGCCAGAGACACCAATGCCCAAGAACTGCAGTGGGCTGTCCTCTGCCTCTGCCGCGCGGCGCATGGTTTCATGGAAGTTTGCGTTGCCCGCATCGATGATCAGATCGTCTTTGTCGAGCAAGGGACGCAGCAATTCAATGGTCGCATCAACCGGGCCGCCAGCGGGCACCATCAAAATGATGTTGCGCGGACGTTCAAGCGCGGCCACGAAGTCTTTTAGCTCAAGGCACGGGACAATCTTTGGCTGCAAATCACCAGCCTCGGCATGAAACTGCGTCGTCACCGACCCCGTTCGGTTGAACACGGCAATTTCAAATCCGTTGTCAGCGATGTTCGAGGCGAGCGCCGCCCCCATTGTGCCCAAACCGATCAACCCAACACTAGCCATTTTCAAACCCTAACATTCATGTAACTGCTCAAGACGGGGCGAAGCTTAGGCCGCTGCCAGCTTCTGATCGATGATAACCCGCAATTTCTGCAAATCCGCAGCAAAGCCGCGAATGCCCTGCGCCAATTTCTCGGTCGCCATCGCGTCTTCGTTCATCATCCAGCGGAAGGTGTTTTCATCCATCTTAATCGGATCAACGGACGTGATGTTATCTGCGCTCAACTTACGCTCAAGCGTACCGGTCATGGCGTCCATTTCATCCAAAAGATTTGGCGAAATCGTCAGACGGTCGCATCCGGCCAAGGCCGTAATCTCGCCCACGTTACGAAACGACGCGCCCATAACGACCGTGTCGATGCCGTTCGCCTTATAATAATTGTAAATCTCGCGAACCGACAAGACACCCGGATCAGTTTCCGACGTGTACTCTTCGCCCGTATCCGCCTTGTACCAATCCAAAATACGGCCAACGAAAGGCGAGATCAAAAAGGCATTGGCGTCCGCAGCAGCAATTGCCTGCGCCTTGGAAAACATCAGCGTCATATTGGTGTCGATGCCCTCGTTCTGGAGAACCTCTGAGGCCTGAAGACCTTCCCATGTCGAGGCGAGCTTGATCAGGATTTTCTCGCGGCCAATGCCCAGCTTGTCATAAGCGGCAATGATCTGGCGCCCCTTTTTAATCGACGCCTTTGTGTCGAAGGACAAATCAGCATCGACCTCGGTCGACACCCGCCCCGGCACAATCGCCGACAACTCGGCACCGACAGCAATGGCGAGGCGATCCGCGATGGCTTCGATCACCGCGCCCTTTGTGCCCGATTGCGCTTTGCCCCAGACAATCGCCTCATTCATCTTATCGGCGAATTGATCGGTCTTAAGCGCCTTGAGGACAATCGAAGGGTTGGTCGTGCAATCCACCGGCTTCAACCGGCTGACCGCCTCAATATCCCCGGTGTCCGCGACAACGACTGTCATTTCGCGCAATTGCTCTAGAATACTCGCCACGGGCCAAGTCCTTTTCTGTTTGGCTATGTGAAACAGCCAGGTTCCGGCAAAACCAGTGTTCGCCGGAAATAATTTCTAGTTTGCGATCCAAGGCCACAGGTTACCCGCCGTGGTCAACTTGGATCAGTTATCCTTGATGCGGCACGACTTTTGACATCCCGCATAATTTTCTATCATCGGCGGGTAGATGGCAACAAGACCCTCAGGGTTCGCGAGCACCGTCGCGACAGCCGCCTTTACATTCATCAGAAATTCGGCCCGCTTGTTGTCAAAATCGGATTTATTTGCCCGGCTGGTGCTTGTTATCGATAACATATCTT
>CAYLLD010000059.1:12753-16682 GCA_964384315.1 uncultured Rhodobacterales bacterium
TTTAAAAAGCCCGAGCGCCCAACCGCCGATTATGTGCTTTCCCGCATAACGACACAGGACGGGACCTTTAGCTGTGCATACACGCCTTCAGCTTGAGCATCTTTCAACAACCGCCCGATCAGATCACCAGCCGCCACACCAATTGCCTTGGGATCAACCTCAATGGTGGAAATCGATGGCGAGGAGAAACGGGACACCTCAAAGTTACCAAAGCCCGCCACGCCGATATCGCCCGGGACACTAAGGCCACTATTTTTTAGCGCGCTAATGATGCCGAAGGCCGGTAAATCCGAGACGCAAAAAACACAGTCCGTATCTGGGTATTTTGCGCGCAGAATGGGCAAAGCAGAGGCACCGTCTTCAATTGAGATCGGCGGCTTTCCAACCTCTATCAGCCGCCGATGATCAAGGCCTGCTGCCTTCATGGCCGCCCGAAACCCGCTGCGACGGGCCGCGCCACGGGTCCAATCATCGCCCGGCTCACCCAAAAACGTGATTTTTGTGTAGCCCTTGTCAATAAGGGCCTTGGTCATGTCGAAGGCGGCCCGTTCGTTTGAAAACCCGATGCTATGCTGAATAGGCTCCGCAGGCCGCTCCCAAATTTGGACAATCGGTATATTTGCGCGGCGCAAAAGGTCCAAACTACGCGCCGAGTGACCATCATAGGACAAAACCATCGCCTCAGGTCGACGGCGCAACATCATCTCAATCAGACGCTCTTCGCGTTCTTGCGAGTAATCCGTGTAGCCCAACAGTATTTGCTGGCCGTGTGTCTCAAGCTCATTCGTCAAAGATTGGACGGTTTCGGCAAAGTGCAGGTTGTTGAGCGATGGCACCAACACAGCAACAAACCCAGAGCGTTTTGACGACAAGCTCCCTGCCATTTGGTCGGGCACATAGTTAAGGTCTTGAACAACCTTAAGCACCTTGCGGCGCGTCTCGTCGGAAACCGAACTATCAGCCTTTAAGGCTCGTGACACCGTCATCGAAGACACACCGGCAGCCTCGGCAACATCTTTCATTGTCACTGTAGACTTAAGCAAGGTTTTACACTCCGATTTGTGATCGATCACATATGATGGTCTGCCCTTTTTATAGCGGCCGCCCCCCTCTGCAAGCCAATCTAAAAAGTTAAAACGCGATCTGTGCCTTAATCGCCTGAGAGCGATCAGAGGCCATGGTAAAGGCGGCAATCGCCTCATCAATTGGGAAGCTATGAGTGATCAGAGGTTTCACATTGATCCGCCCTGCCCGCATCATCTTAACAGCGGTGAAAAACTCTGCATGGAAGCGGAACGAGCCGCGCAGCTCTAGTTCTTTTGCGGTCATGGCTTGCACCGGCAAGGTCATATCGCCGCCCAGCCCGAGCTGCATGATGATCCCCCCCGGCCGCATAGCCGGTATGGTGCTGGCAAGCGCGGCGGCAACGCCCGAACACTCAAACAGCACATCAAACCGACCCTTGCCAGCAGTGTAAGCCGCAAAAGGATCGGCCTCTTCAATCACGTTATGCACCGCATCCGCGCCAATTTCCCGCGCCTTGTTCAGGGTGAACTCAGCCACATCAGTGGCAACCACCTCAAGCGCACCAGCCGCCCGCGCGACAAGAATTGCCAACATGCCAATCGGTCCGCATCCAGTGACCAATACCCGCTTGCCCATCAAATCGCCCGCGCGCTTGGCCGCATGAAGAACAACCGAAAGCGGCTCTGCCACGGCAGCCTCGCCAGCGGTCAAGCCTGTGGCATCTGCACATTGCGCGGCGTCGGCGATAAGGACTTCTTGGAAAGCCCCTTGGATATGGGGAAACGGCATGGCCGAACCATAAAACCGCATGTTGAGGCAATGATTTTGGTGGCCTGCGGTGCAGTATTCACATTCCCCACAAGGGCGCGACGGAGACACCGCCACCAATTGACCAACTTCAAGACCCGTGACGTCTTTACCAAGCGCATCTATCCGGCCGGACACCTCGTGACCAAGAACCATCGGCTCACGCAGCCGCACCGCGCCAAAGCCGCCATGGTTATAATAGTGCAGGTCCGATCCGCAAATACCGCCTGCCTCCATGCGCACGCGCACTTGCCCCGCGCTTGGCGTTCCGACCTCACGGTCTTCAAGGCGCAGATCTTTGGTGCCGTGTGCAACGATAGCTTTCATAGTGGGTCTTCCAAATTAGTGGTTGCCTTTTGTGGTATCGATAACATACTACAGCGGAAAACACCACCAAGCAGGAGAAAAATATGTCAACTGAGCTATTTTCACTCAAGGGGCGTCGTGCGCTTATCACAGGATCTTCTCAGGGGATCGGATTTGCTCTTGCCAAGGGTCTCGCGGCTGCTGGTGCCAAAATCATCTTGAACGGTCGCAACCAAGAAAAGCTTGAAACCGCCGCAGACAGCTTTTCGGGCGGTGGTGATCTACCTGAAACATTGGCCTTCGATGTCACCGACCACGATGCGGTTCGAGCGGCGGTTGATGGGTTTGAAAAAGAGCACGGCGCGATTGACATTCTGGTCAACAACGCCGGCATGCAGCACCGCACCGAGCTAGAGAATTTCCCTGCCGACGCCTTTGAGCGGCTGTTGCAAACAAATGTCGCCAGCGTCTTCCACGTCGGCCAAGCGGTTGCGCGTCATATGATTGCGCGTGGTAAAGGCAAGATCATCAACATCGCCAGCGTTCAGACCGCCCTCGCCCGCCCCGGCATCGCGCCTTACACCGCCACCAAGGGCGCTGTGGCGAACCTGACCAAAGGCATGGCCACTGATTGGGCCAAACACGGCTTGCAGTGCAATGCGATTGCCCCCGGTTATTTTGACACGCCGTTAAACGCCGCACTTGTCGCCGACCCAGAGTTTTCAGCATGGCTGGAAAAACGCACCCCTGCTGGGCGCTGGGGCAATGTCGAAGAGCTGCAAGGCGCTTGCGTCTTCCTAAGTTCAGAGGCGTCAAGCTTCGTGAACGGCCACACCCTCTTTGTCGATGGCGGCATCACGGCGTCGCTGTAATGGTTGGCTTTGTTGTCATGGGCGTTGCCGGTTGCGGCAAAACCTCGGTCGGTGAAGGCGTCTCTAGGCTGACGGGCGTGCCTTTTGTTGATGGCGACGACCTGCACCCTGAGGCGAATATCGCCAAAATGTCCGCAGGCACCCCCCTAACGGATGAAGATCGAGAGCCTTGGCTGCGCGATGTGGGCAAGGCGATCGCAAAAAACACGGGCGATATCATTATCGGCTGCTCGGCGCTGAAACGGTCTTACCGTGACCTGATCCGCGAAGAGGCAGGCGTGCCCGTGCTTTTCATCCATCTACACACCCAAAAATCGGTGATCGCCCGGCGCATGCAGGCCCGTGAGGGGCATTTTATGCCGACCGCATTGCTCGATAGCCAATTTGAGGTGCTCGAACCGTTGCAAGCGAATGAAAAAGGCCATGTGGTTGAAATCGCAAGTCAGCTTGAAACCGTGATCAACAATGCCGCGTCTTATGTCAGAGATGTCGCGGGTTGATCGCTCTAGGCGACGTAGTTGCTTTTGCGGGCCGAGCCTAAACAGCAGACGTGGACCTTTTACAACTGGCCTGATTCTTCCGTGATCGAACTTGGGCTTTATGCACTGCAAGACGGCGCTGAACAGATGTATTTGGTCAATTTGCTCGGCCTTGATGCCACATGGGCTGTTGAATTGGGGCCGCTTGGTCGCGCGGCCAAACTCACGTGACCAAACACACAAAGCCCCCAATCTGCCAATGGGCAAGGTCGCAAGCAAAATTCCGCTTCGAATTCGCCAAATTGCACGGTTTTCTTGCTGGACAGAGCCCGCGTGCTGCCCTAAAGACGCCGGACCTTCGCAGCGGGCTTAGCGCCACGCCGCACCCGTGCCCGGGTAGCTCAGGGGTAGAGCAGTGGATTGAAAATCCTCGTGTCGG
>CAYLLD010000060.1:0-1089 GCA_964384315.1 uncultured Rhodobacterales bacterium
CGCCAAATCTCAAGCGCGGCAGCCTCGCCGTCGCCCACATCCAGCCAGAGGAAAAATCCGGCTTGCGGCGCGTGATAGCCGTCAAAATCCGCAAAGATCTCATCGGCGATTTTGTATTTCTCGACATAGCGCGCGCGGCTGGCATCCACATGGGTCTCATCGGCCCAAACCCGCGCGGCGACCCGCTGCAGCGGGCCGGGCATAGGGGCACCGGCATAGGCGCGCAGCTTTTTGATCTCGGCCATGGCCTTGGGGCCACCGGCAACGAAACCTGCGCGCAGACCGGGCAGGTTCGAGCGTTTGGACAGTGAGTTAAAGCTGATCACCCGCTCGGGGTCCGCGCCTATGGCCGAAGCGGCCTCAAGCGCGCCCATGGGGGGCGTGTCGCGGTAAATCTCGGAATAGCACTCATCGGCGAAAATGCGGAAATCATGGCGCTCGGCCAGCTCTAAAAGCTGGGTCCAATAGGCCGCATCCGCCACCGCGCCTTGGGGGTTCGAGGGCGAGCAGACATAGGCGATGGCGACCTGATCGAGGGTTTGCGCGGGCACGGCGCTGAAATCGGGCAAAAACCCCGTCTGAGCGCGGGCGGGCACATAGAGAGGCTCGGCGGCGGCGGTCAGCGTGGCCACGGCATAGACCTGATAGAAGGGATTGGGGATCAGCACCTTGGGCTTTGCGCCGGATTTCTCTTCGGGACAAAGCGCCAGACAGGCGGCAAAGAGACCCTCGCGGGTGCCGTTTAGCAGCATGATCTGCTGCCCCGCATCGAGGCTCAGACCGTAGCGGCGTTTGTGCCAGTTCGCCACCGCGTCGAGCGCTTCGGGGATGCCGTTGTTGTTGGGATAGCGGGTGAATTCATCGGCGTGGGCCGCGATCACATCGGTCACGAAATCCGGCGGCGCGTGGCGCGGTTCACCGATGGACATATGAAGCACAGCACCGCCAGGCGCATCGCCATCAAGCAATGCACGCAAACGCGGAAAAGCATATTCCGGCAGGTCCGAAAACCGCTTGGGGAACTGCATCACTGGCCTCAAGTTCTGGGGTCTTATGCCCCTTTCATTGCGCGCAGCATAACCACAAGCG
>CAYLLD010000060.1:1189-16169 GCA_964384315.1 uncultured Rhodobacterales bacterium
GGGACAGGTCTGTGGCTAGAAGGGCATGGGATGGGCGCGAAACGCGGTGGTCAGATCGGCCATGACCTCATCGGTCAAGGTGATATCCTGTCCGGCGGCGATATGTTCGAGCTGCGCCACAGAGGTCGCCCCAAAGATCGGCACGCAGGGAAAGGGCCGCGCCAAGCAAAAGGCCATGGCGAGGTGCACCGGATCGATATCGTGGGTCTTGGCCACCGCCAGAAACCCGCGCACGGCATCGTCGAGATTGATGGACTCCCGCGGCGAGCCGCCAGCCAGTTGGAACCGCGAGCCTTGCGGCATGGCCCCATCGAGGTATTTGCCCGTCACCAGCCCCGTGGCCAAAGGCGAAAAGGCCAAGAGCGTGACGTCTTCGTTGTGGCCCAGCTCGGCCATGTCCCCATCATAGGGCATCCGGCACAGCGCCGAATATTCGTTCTGGATCGTGGCGATGCGCGGCCCCTTGGTGCGCTCACCCGCCGCCAGCCATTGCGCGGTGCCCCAAGCGCTTTCGTTCGACAGGCCAAAGGCGCGGATTTTGCCCTCATCGACCAATTCGCCCAGCGCGCCCATCACATCATCCATATGCTGGATCGTGGCGGCGCGGTCCTGCTTGGAGGGATCATAGGTCCATAGCTGGCGAAAGTGATAGGAGCCGCGGTTGGGCCAATGCAACTGATAGAGGTCGATCACATCGGTTTGCAGCCGCGCCAGCGAGCCCTCGCAAGCCGCCTTGATGATCTCGCCGGTGACAAGCTGCCCCTCACGCACCAGAAAATCGTTGAGCCCCGAGCATTTCGTCGCGATCACATACTCCGCGCGCCGCCCCGATTTCGCGATCCAGCGCCCGATGATGGTTTCGGTCAGCCCGACGTTTTCCTTGGTGATCGGATTGACCGGATACATCTCGGCGGTGTCCAGAAAATCGATGCCAAAATCAAGCGAGGCGTCAAGCTGGCGGTGCCCCTCGGCCTCTTCGGTATTGGTGCCAAAGGTCATGGTCCCAAGGCAAAACGCGCTCACGTCGATATCCGTGCGTCCGAGTTTGGTTCGTTTCATGGCGTCATCCTTAGGGTTGCACAGCAGGCAGGTTAAGCAGCAGGTTGGGTGTCCAGCGCGATTTCGGCGGCACGGCCAAGGCGCAAGAGCCGCTGCTCTTTGTTGGGCGGGCAGAGCATCATCATCCCCACCGATTGGGTGCTGGTGGGCAGGGTCAGGCCGCACATGTTGAAAAGATTGCCGATGCGGGTGTTGCGCAGGGCCATCAGGTTTTGCTCGACGAAGAATGTTTCGTCCTTCAAGAGCTTGGCCACATTGGGCGGCAAGAGCGGCGAGGCGGGCATCAAGACCGCATCATAGGCGGCAGTGGCCTTGGCAAATTCCGCCCGCAGCCGGTCCAGATCGTGCCAAGCGCGGATGTAATCCACCGCCGAGACATCCTTGCCCGCGCGGAACCGCTCGCGGATGCGGTCAAACATCAAATCAGGCTGCGCTTCGATTTCGCGCCCCCATGTCGCATAGGCCTCGGCGGTAAAGAGCGCGCCTGCCAAATCCATCGCCTCGGCGACCATCTCAAAGGGTTCGATCACCACGCGCGCGCCAGCGGCGGTCAGTTTCTCAACCGCCGAGGAAAAAGCCTCGGCCACTTTGGGGTGGCAATCGGTCAGGGCGATGGTGTCGCAAATCACAAAGCTCTTGCCCTTGAGGCTGGGCACCCGCAGATCCAAGATCGGCCGGTTCGCCATAGCCGCCATCAGCTGCGCCGCATCCCCCACCGAGCGGCAAAGCGGCCCCACGGTGTCGAACTTGGCGCAAAGCGGCACAACCCCTTCGAGCGAGAGCATCCCAGAGGTGGTTTTCAGCCCCACAAGGTCATTCCAAGCTGCCGGAATACGCACGGAGCCGCCGGTATCCGAGCCAATCCCCGCCGCCGCCAGACCAAAGGCCACCGAAGCCGCCGCGCCGGATGAACTGCCCCCCGGCGCCAGATCGTAATCATGCACATTGGGCGGCGTCGCGGCGACGGGGTTTATCCCCAGCCCCGAAAAGGCCAGCTCGCTCATATGGGTCTTGCCCAAACACACCAGCCCCTTGCCGGTCGCATTTTCCACCACAAGCGCGTCGCGTTCGGGGGTGCGCCCCTCCAAAAGCTTAGAGCCCGCCTCGGTTTGAATGCCAGCGGTGTCAAAGAGGTCTTTCCACGAAATCGGCACCCCATCCAAGAGCGAGCGCCGCGTGCCGGAATTCGCACGGGCCCGCGCGGCCTCGGCCTCCGCAAGGGCGCGGCTCTCGGTCCAACGGGCATAGATCATCTCGCGGTGGGCATGGCCACGGATCGCGTCGAGAAAGAACTCGGTCAGCGTCACCGGATCAATCTCACCGTAGTGAATGCCCCGCCCCAAATCGCAGGCGGTCATTGTGCCCCAGTTATCCGACATATTGCACCTCTTAGGTTTCGCCGTAGTGATTTGGCGTGCGGCCCACATCAGTCTAGGCCAACATCTCGGGTCAGCATTAAGGCCGCTTAGGCGCAAGATCAAACAATCCCGCAAGCCCTTTGCAAAGATAGTTTGCTGGACAAGCGCCACACGCCCACCATATGTCACCTTATGGCTGATAGATTTGACGTTGCGATTGTTGGCGGGGGGCTAAACGGGCCGCTCTGCGCGCTTGCCTGTGCGGCGCTTGGGCTGCGGGTTGTGGTGCTGGATGCGGCCCCTGCTGCGGCCAAGCGCGACCCCGATTTCTACAGGGATTTTGACGGGCGCGCCTATGCGATTTCCAGCGCCAGTGGCAACCTGCTCTCCGCGCTCGGGCTCTGGAACGATCTGGCCAAAGACGCCTGCCCCATCGTCGACATCAAAGTCTCCCACGGCACCTCGGGCGCAGGGGCTTCGCCTTATTTCGTGCATTTCGACAGCGCCGAGGTGCAGGCCCGCAGCTTTGGCCACATGCTCGAAGATCGCCACCTGCGCCGCCATCTAGTTGACGCCATGAGCGCCGCGCCCCTGATCGATTACAAACCTGCCTCAACCGTTTTGGATTTTGCCACAGGCTCCGCCGAGGTGACATTGACAACGCGCGGCCCACGCGGTGGCACGAAGTCTATTTCGTCACGGCTCTTGATCGGTGCCGATGGACGCGGCAGCGACGTCGCGCGGCTTGCGGGGATCGCGCGGCTCGGCTGGGACTACAGCCAAGCCTCACTGGTTTGTGCCATCGAACACGAATTGCCTCACAACGGCACGGCACAGCAGTTTTTCTCGGGGTCCGGCCCGCTGGCGCTCTTGCCCCTGAACGGCAACCGCTCATCGGTGGTCTGGACCGAAGAGCGCAATCGGGCGCAGGCAATCCAAGAGCGCGATGAAGCGGGCTATCTCGAAGCGCTCAAACCGGTGGTTGGCGATTTTCTGGGCGATCTGCAGCTTGCGGGCAAACGCGGGCTCTACCCGCTGGGATTGTCCTTGGCCGAAAGCTTCGTGCGCCCGCGCATCGCACTGATCGGCGACGCGGCCCACGGCATCCACCCGCTGGCAGGCCAAGGGCTCAACCTCGGGTTCCGCGACATCGCCGCCCTTATAGACGTGCTGGCTATGGCCCAACGACGCGGCGAAGACCTAGGATCAATCGCCGTTCTAGAGCGTTATCAACAATGGCGCCGCGCAGACACGCTCGGCATGGCCGTGGCCACCGACAGCATCAATCGCATTTTCTTGGGATCAAACCCGCTGCTCACCGCAGGCCGCGACGCCGCCATCGCGGGCATCAACGCCCTGCCGGGCCTACGCCGCATGTTCATGCGCGAGGCCACTGGAACCGCTGGGGACATGCCCAAACTCTTGCAAGGCTTACAACCTTAGTGACCCAAATTACGGCACAAAGCAGATGAATTTCCCTACATTCGATTTTTCCATCGCCTTTTAAACCCTGATTAACTCAGCTCGCTTAAACGATCTCCCTATCAGATCACCGTAACACTACGCGGTGAGTGCTTTCGAATTTGGGAGAGTTGCAAGTGTCCGACCCTGTCTTGGATGAAGATCCAATAGTGGAACCTGCGGCCGTTACGTTGGACGACGACACCGTGGTGTTGCCAGCGGAATGTAAGCTGCATGTTGCAGAAGAATTGAAGGACTTGTTTCGAACTGTCCCGACTGAAGTGAATTTAATTCTCGATGCCAGTGGCGTTGAAAAGGTGGGATCGGCCAGCGTTCTAGCAATCGCCAGCATGATTCACACACGCCACGAAGCTGCGGTGAATACCGCAATAAAAGGGGCCCCCCCTGCGGTGATTGACGGTTTCAAGGACATGGGACTGTTTCAAGAATTAATGAAGATGGAGTTTCAGTGAATGAGCACCGTGCTAGCAGTTGATGATTCAAAACCGATGCTTGCGATGTTGTCGAAATGCCTATCCAACGGCGGCCACAATGTGGTCAAGGCCATGGACGGTGTAGAGGCGCTAGAGCAGCTAAAAGCACACCGCCCTGATATGGTTATTACCGACCTGAACATGCCGCGGATGGATGGACTTGAGTTCATCGAAAAAGCACGCGGCGAGTCTGCGGGCCAAGCAATCCCCATCGTCTTGCTGACGACTGAAACGGCGCAGGTTCTCAAAGACCGCGCACGACAAGTCCGGGCAACCGGATGGATCACCAAACCTTTTGATCCAGACCAAATTCTTGGTCTCGTAGAACAACTAGCCTGAGGCTCCGATGGAAGACGATGACGACGACGATTTTCAGCAGCTATTCTTCCAAGAATGTGAGGAGTTGCTAGGTTCATTGCAGGCACGTCTGGAGGAACTCCAGTCTGGCGACTTTGACAAGGAAACCATCAATGCAGCCTTCCGGGCGGTTCACTCTGTAAAAGGTGGTGCAGCGGCATTCGGGTTTGATAACCTGATTACCTTCGCACATACCTTTGAAAACGTGATGGATCTGGCTCGCTCGGACGAGTTGCCAATCACAGAAGAATTCTGCTCGCTCATGCTTCGTGCTGGCGACGTCATGGAGCTTTTGATTGAGAAAGCCCAAGCTGACGACGCATCTCCGACAGAAAAGGCCGACAGAGTTCTAGAAGAACTAAAAGTTATGTCTGGCGTAAAGCCGGATGAAACCGCGGATAATTCTGGAGAGGCAGCAGCTGTCGAAACGGCGCCAGCAGAAGAAGTCGTTGAGGAAGAGGATGACGAACCGGCATTGAACCTGTTCGACGTTATCCTAAAGCCTGATGATAGCTTTTTTCAGGCTGGTCACGACCTACTAAAAGTTACTGCCGCTGCGCGCAAAATCGGTCTAACCGACGTTGTGTTCAACAACGAGCTGCCCACAATCGATGCCTTGGTTTTTGATGAGTGCCCGTTCACATGGACGTTCAAATTCGAAACCGAAAAATCGCGCGAAGACATTGAAAGTTTCTTCCACGTCTACGAGGCGGTAGCCACTTTCGAATTCGACGAAGAAGACGAGGTCGAGGAAGCAGAAACCGCTGCACCTGCTGAAACCCCAGCAATCGGGGCCCAAACTGCGGAATCGGCGCCAGAGGCAGCTCCGGATGCTGTCAATACGCCGCAACCAAAGCCTGCTGCTGAGGCCGCGACGGCCAAGGAAAGCGCTCCCGCAAAGAGCCAACGCGCTCGGGCGCCCGCAACAAAAACACTCCGGGTTGACCTGCCAAAAATTGACCGCCTCGTAAACCTGGTCGGGGAAATTGTCATCACCCAAGCAGTGCTGGCACAAAAAATCTCCGAAACAGACAGCGCATCTGACCATGAGTTTGGCCACTCTGTTGAGGCAATCGCCCGGCAAACGCGCGAACTTCAAGAAAGCGTCATGGCGATCCGTGCCCAACCGGTAAAGACAGTGTTTGGCCGATTGCCCCGTGTGGTCCGCGACCTCTGCGACACGCTCGGCAAAGATGTTAAATTGGTCATGGAGGGCGAGCAAACCGAAGTCGACGCTACAGTGATCGAAGAGCTCTATGAGCCGCTAACACACATGTTGCGGAACTCGATGGATCACGGCATCGAAATGCCCGAAACACGTAAAGAGCGCGGAAAGTCTGAACAAGGCACGATATACGTGTCTGCGGCGCATCGCGGCGAACGCGTAATTCTGACCATCAAAGACGACGGCGCTGGCATTAATCGTGAAGTAGTTTTGCGAAAAGCCGTAGAAAAAGGGCTCGTACCAGACCCAGACGTCATGTCTCCCGAAGAAATCGACAATCTGATTTTCCACCCTGGGTTTTCGACAGCAAAAGAGGTCTCTTCTGTATCAGGTCGCGGCGTTGGCATGGATGTTGTCCGAAAGAAAATCCTTGAACTTGGCGGACGAATAACGCTTCAAAACAGCCCAGGAAACGGCAGCCTCTTCGAGATCGCATTGCCCCTAACACTGGCCGTTTTGGACGGAATGACAGTAAGCGTAAGTGGCGAAAGGTTCATTCTACCCCTTTCAAGCGTTGTAGAGGCCGTCAGACTTGGCCAAAACGACGTTCAGCAACTTCCAGATAATAGCCAAGTCTTATCTCGGCGCGGGGAATATCTACGCCTCCTTTCGATAAGAAATCTTTTGAACCTTCAAGGTATGAACGCCGACGAAGGAATGGCGGTTATTGTTGACACTGAAACCGAAGGACAGGTCGCCTTTCTAGTCGATGACCTGATCGGACAGCGTCAGGTTGTTTTGAAAAGCCTCGAAGCAAATTATCGTCCAGTAAAGGGCGTATCTGGCGCCACAATACTTGGTGACGGGAGGGTGGCCTTGATCTTGGACATCCCTTCAATCGTTACTCTAGGACAAGAACGCACGACATCTACCATGGAGTTGTTACATTGACATTTGACGCCACCCCAGACCCAGCGACACTTGAACCAGCAACTTCGAAAGAGGTTGCTTCGGGAATGCAATTCGTAACCTTCGTAGTTGGCGAGAG
Organism: uncultured Rhodobacterales bacterium; assembly: GCA_964384315.1. Classification (GTDB taxonomy): domain Bacteria; phylum Pseudomonadota; class Alphaproteobacteria; order Rhodobacterales; family Rhodobacteraceae; genus CAYLLD01. The sequence continues at coordinate 8,132 of CAYLLD010000060.1, forward strand.
CACATACGGAGTAGAAATTGTCCAAGTTCGAGAGATTAAACAATGGTCTCCTGTGACGGCCCTGCCAAACCAGCACGATTACACCCGAGGGGTTCTCAATCTTCGCGGAACTGTAGTTCCTGTTCATGATCTGCGCGCGCGCTTTGGTGACGGACTAACCGAAGCCACTTCTAGTCATGTTGTAATCATTACCTGGATTGGTGAGCAGACTGTCGGCATTCTGGTCGACGCAGTATCAGACATCATTACAATAAACCCAGAAGAAATTCGGCCGGCACCTCAAGGCGGCACCGCACATGATGTAACTTCAATCGATGGGTTAGTGGATTGCGACGGCGACATGGTAGCAATAATCAACCTTAAACAACTCTTCGTGCACCCTGACGAAGAGTCCAAGTAGAATTAAGTTGATGGATATTCAAAGCGATGGGACCTCGGCGTCCCTAACTGAGGCTCAATTTGATGTCATCTCGGATCTTTTTTTTAGCAAAGCCGGCATTAGGCTGCCAAAATCAAAAATTCTAACAGCACAATCAAGATTAAAGCCACGCATCCAAGCCATGGGCTTAAGTACGTTTGATGAATACATCCGTATCCTGCGCGATAGGAGCAACGAATCTGAGCATGCCAAATTTTGTAATGCGCTCACAACCAATACAACTTCGTTTTTTCGAGAAAAACATCACTTTGAAAGACTAGAAGAATTTTTGTCCGAGGCGTCTAAACGAAAAGACGTTGAGACGGTTAACATTTGGTCAGCAGGTTGTTCAACCGGTCAAGAACCCTACTCAATTGCACTAAAAATTCTGGAAAACAGCAAACTCGAGGGCACATTAAATGTTCGCGTTTTGGCAACAGACTTGAATTCAGATGTCCTCGCAAAAGCAAAAGAGGGTAGATACTCCATTGATCAAATTGAGGGCATCCCCAACAAGGTTCAGAAACACCTAATTATCGAAAATGACTACTTCTGCTTTCGGGATGAAGTAAAGAATTTGATTCACTTTAAATCGCTAAACTTATTTGAAAAGTGGCCGTTATCCACCCACTTTGACATAATATTTTGCAGAAATGTTATGATTTACTTCACCCCAAGCAAGAGCACAGAATTGTGTAAAAAATTTGCTGGGCTCATGAAACCTAATGCTCTTATTTTTTTTGGACATTCAGAGTCATCTTTAACCGTTGCAAACGGGTTGACGCCCGATGGGCCAACGACTTTTCGGAGGCTACCTTGAATAGCGATGAAGCCGTATCAGCCAGGCCAAAGTATGACGCAAGAATTAACGGTGATTCTGCCTACGTTCTGCCTGGCTTCCATCTTGTGAGTGACTCCGCGTCATATTCAATCTGCACTGTACTCGGTTCTTGTGTCTCTGCATGTATATGGGACCAACATCGTGAACTGGGCGGCCTGAATCACTTTTTACTTCCTGACGATCCAAGCTCTTCAAATGCGCCATCCCAGCGATACGGTGTGCACGCGATGGAAATTCTAATTAATAATATTTTGAAGTTTGGCTCACATAAATCTAGCCTTGTTGCTAAGATTTTCGGAGGTGGGAATGTAATATCTTCGGCGGGCTCCGACGGAGTCGGTTCAAAAAATGTTGGTTTCGTTAGAGATTTCTTAAATGCGGAAGCTATTCCTATAGTTGCAGAAGATGTTGGGGGGCCAAATGGCCGAAGAATTTACTTTTTCCCTGTAGAAGGACGTGTCTCAGTACTGCAAATTTCGGCGGCAGAACGCTCGTTGCTATCTATCGAAGATACCAAACTGCGCCGCAAAACTACCGAGCAGACGAAGAAAAGCGGTGCGATCGAACTTTTCTAGTTGATCTCGCTAATAACAACTTAACATTGCCTCCCGTAGGCAATTTGACGCCAAGGAATGTAGAATGCCCGCTGCGAAATCTCTTAAAATACTTGTGGTCGACGATCAGCAGACGATGCGCGGTCTCGCCCGTCAATGTTTAAAAAAAATTGGCGTTGTCGACGTTTCGCTAGCCGCGTCCGGTGAAGCCGCGTTTGACGTTTTGCAAACTAAGCAATTTGACGCCGTAATCTCTGACCTAAATATGCCTGGCCTTAGTGGGCTAGATCTCGCGGAGAAGGTAAAGAACCATCCTGTACTTAAGTCGTTGCCGTTTTTCTTAGCGACATCTGATGCATATCGAGACCAAGCAGAGACGGAGGTTGTGGATCACTTTGTAGCGAAACCGTTTTCTGTCGCAGATATAAAAACGGCTATTGAGGCCCATCTCGGAGCGCTGAATTAGCAAAAAGGACTTGATCAGGGCAGGACTTCGCAAATCCTTGATTCGGGACCACCGCTGGAAACTTTTGTAAATCGCGCCCTGTCAATTAGTGTTTCGAAAAGTTCCAGCCCAGTTCCAGTCATCCATGATTGGGCAGACAAGTTGCAGATTTCATCATATAGAGCCGCTTTTCTAGCATCATCTAAATGTGCAGATATTTCATCGAGAAGAAGGACGGGCTTTGATCTAATACCATCTGTAAGTGCACGCGCATTGGCCAGAATAAGCGAAACGAGTAGGGCCTTTTGCTCTCCGGTCGAACAAAGTTTGGCCGCCATGTTTTTTTCAACATATAAAGCGGAAAGATCCGCCCTATGAGGGCCAACAAGACTTCTCCCTGCTGCCAAGTCTATTTGGCGCCCAGCGGCAAATGCATAGCACAAATCATTCTTGCACCGAGCTTTGTCATTAACATCAGAGGTCATGACAAGTTGCGCTTGCGGAAAACTCGAACTTCCAACCAACTGTGCCTGGTGCAGGCGTTCAATAGTTTGGTCGCGCCCTGAGTAAATTCGAGACCCGAATTCCGCCATCGAGTTTTCGATAGCATCATACCAAGCTGCGTCACTTACTTTGTCTTTAAGAAGCCGATTTCGTTCTCGCATCGCCCGCTCATAGCCAATCGCCGCCTCAGCGTGGCTTGGATCAAAACTCATCGCAACTCGATCAATGAATTTTCGCCGATCAGCCGCACCTTCAAGCCATAATCTATCCATAACCGGCACAAGCCAGATTACGCGCAGCTGATCACCCAGCGCCATTTGCGTTGTAGGTTTTCCATCAATCAAAACCGACCGACGCGCGTCAGGCTCTGCCCAGGTTTCAATTTCGCTTGAACCGTCATCATCTAGCGACGCTTTAATTTTCCAACCAACAGATTCAGGCCTGCGCGCAATTTCTGATGTTTTCGCCCCACGCATTCCTCGCCCGGGCGACAAAAGCGAAAGCGCCTCTAAAATATTGGTTTTACCAGATCCGTTTTCCCCGAAAATAACTTGGGGGCGAGCATCGGCTTCAAGCTCGAGGTGCTTATAAGATCTAAAATGTGAAAGACTTAGATGTTTAACAGCAGCTGCAACCATCAGACCCGCATAGGCATCACAACGTAGATCGCACTTTCATCAGACCCCTCACGCATCAGGGTCGGATCACCGGACGAATTGAACAAAAACACCGCGTTTTCACGGTCAACCTGACTGGCGATTTCGAGAAGATATTTAGCGTTAAAACCGATTTCGAGACTTTCGTCATCATACGCCACTGCCAGCTCTTCTTCCGCTGCGCCGCTATCAGGCGCATTAACTGACAACACCAACCGGTCTTCATCGAGTGCCATTTTTACCGCACGCGAACGCTCGGACGACACAGTGGAAACCCGGTCAACCGCAGCTGCAAATTCGGCCGCATCTACCTCGAGCCGACGAGTGTTATTCGCCGGGATCACGCGACTATAGTCGGGAAACGTCCCGTCGATCACCTTGGAGGTCAGTGTGATTTGTGGCGTTGCAAAGCGGACTTTGGTCTCAGAAACTGAAACGGCGATGGTTACCTCATCATCATCAAGCAGCTTTCGCAACTCGCCAACCGTTTTACGCGGTACAATGACGCCCGGCATCTCACCAGCATCAGCCGGCAATTCCGCGTCAATCCGCGCAAGCCTATGGCCGTCGGTTGCCACGCAGCGCAAAACAGGCGTGCCATTTTCCTGAGCCGAATGCATGAAAACGCCATTAAGATAATAGCGGGTCTCTTCCGTTGAAATCGCAAATTTTGATTTGTCGAACAACCGCCGCATCACCGGCGCTTCCACCGAGAAATTGGACGCATATTCGCTAGACGCCATTACCGGGAAATCTTCTTTGGGCAAAGTTGCCAGTGAGAAGTGCGCGCGACCCGCGCGAACGGTCAAACGCCCGGATTGCGCCTCATCTTCGAGTTCGACTTTGGCACCATCTGGAAGCTTTCGGACGATTTCGTGCAACGTATGGGCGCCAACAGTTGTGGACCCGGCCGATTCAACAAAGGCCGCCGCTTTGTCCACAATCTCCATATCCAAATCGGTGGCGCGAAACGAAACATGTTCGCCCTCAGCCTCGATCAGAACGTTAGCCAAAATTGGGATAGTATTACGACGTTCAACCACGCCTTGGGCCCGGTTCATTGCCTGAAGCAAGTCGCTACGCTCGATGCTGACTTTCATATTTGCCCTCCGGGTCTTGCTGCCCGCCCGTGTGGCCCGGCCGCGATTTGTGCAACATCCGAGCCTTGAACTGAGATCACTTTATTTCATCACCGCATCGCCACTACAAGCTCATTTGTGAAAGGCCCAGAACAGCCCCGAAAGGTCTAAATCGTATATTCCCTATCATGACTCAAACTCGGCAAGGCCACACGCGCACGATCAACAGCGCTAAGATCAAGATCAATGACCGCCAAACCGCAGTTTGCACCCATGTCGTGCTCAATTTTCCCCCAAGGCCCAACCACCAAACTATGCCCGTAAGTTTCGCGGCCCGTCTCATGCGAACCGACTTGAGCTGCCGCTACGACAAACGCCCCGGTTTCGATTGCCCGTGCGCGCAAAAGCACCTCCCAATGGGCCTTTCCGGTCGGCACCGTAAAGGCCGAGGGTATCATCATGATCTTTGCGCCAGCCTGAGCATAGCGGCGGTATAAATTCGCAAACCGCAGATCGTAACAAACACTCATTCCGATCAGACCCCATGGGCTTTGCGCCAAAACACCCTGCGTGCCCGCTTCGTAGCGACGGCTTTCAAGCATGGGCGGCGCGTTTTCGGGGTGAAAATCAAAGAGGTGAATTTTGTTGTAGGCGCTCACAATTCGCCCGTTGTCATCGATGAGGTTTGAGTGATTAAGAAACTTGTCGCCGGACCCTCTGAGGGGCGTCGATCCGGTATGAATCCAAACACCATGAGCCTTTGCTGCACGACAGGCCGCCGAGATAAATGGATCGGCCTCAGCATCTTGGGCCGTCTCCAAGCTTTCGGGATGCTTTGTCAAAGCGCCCGCAACTTCGGGAAATGCAACAAGCTCGCAGCCCGCCGCCGCAGCTTCGGCAATACGTGCCTCCATCGTCTTGATATTAGGCGCATGGGTGCTGGCAGAGGTCATTTGCACCAAACCTAAGCGGAGGTTTTGCAGCATTTCAGAATTCCTTACGTCGAATTGCTTGCTCTTGCTTGCCTCGCCGCGATGCTCGTGGTCAAGTCGCGCGAAATGGACCAAACGAAACGCCATACCACGATCGCGAGCGCGAAAGTTGCCACCGCCGGAGGACCACCTCAGGTGCCGGTGAACCCTTTTTGGGGTGTGGGACCGATCACAGACATGATCGTTGATGAGATTGATGCGGCCAAAACGCGCGAGAAATTCGAGGTTTGGCTGGGTCAAAGTTATCGAAAAACCAGCGCAACCGGGCAGGATTTGGGCGGCTTTTCGAGCTATGAACTGTCGCGCTCGATGCACCGCGGCTATCCCGGCGATGCGATTTTGCGTGATTTGGCACATCATATTCACCGCTATTTCGGGTTTCCCGTCTATAATCGCCTCGCAGTCGGCGTTGGCGGCGGGCACGCTGGGTTCACCGCCGTTGCGCTACATTTCATTAATTCTCGCGATCCTGAACAGGGTATTTTCATCGACACCCCCGCCCCCGAGAACAATCCGGGCGGTTTTTTTCGCCAGTTGTGGGGAACCCAACTGATTGAAATGATGAGCACCGCGCCCGGTGGAAATATCGCACGGCTTAAGTTTTCCGAGACCGACGGGACAGTGCCTAGCCCCGACGAGTTAGAGCGGATTGGGGTAAAGCTCTTTTTTGGCGTCGGCCATGAAACCTCGGGCGCAACCACCTATTCCACCGAGGATGTGGCCAATTTGCTTGATTGGATTGACCGCGATCCGGCACGCCATCATGCGATCATCGACGCCACTTCGCTGTTGGGCGCGATGCCTTGGGATCCGGAGTTGATCGGTGAGTTCACCAAAAAATGCAACTTTTTCATGCCGTTCCAAAAGGCGATCGGCGGCGAGCCGGGGTATTATGCGATTTCGCTGACGCCAGCCGCGCGCACATTTATCGATATCACCCAAACAAACCCAAGTTTTGCGATCCCACGGCAATACCGGCTTGCGGTGCCGATTGATCCGGCGCTGCCTCTGTCGAGCCGCAAAACGACCGAACGCGGGCCGATTTATGACCCTCAAACCGATGAGATGGTCGGTGGGATCATCAATACATTCTCCCCGCTGGCCTTTGCGCAAACAACCTTTGCGCTTTTGCGCATGGAACATGAGATTGGCACAGTTGAGACACTCAACGCGCGCTCGGTCAAAAATCGTGACATTGTTACCCGGTGGATCAACGCCGAGCCGCTGTTTGAGCTGAGCGTCGGGGATGACGAGCGGCGCGGTGCGGCGGTCACGCTGATCTCGGTCAAGGATCCGGATATTGCCGATGAGTTTGTGAAGGATCAGATCGTGGCGGCCTCAAAGGGTCTGTTGTCTTACGAGGGTTTGGCCGGTCTTGATGGCGCGTTTGAGCCGGGAATGAACGCGGCGCGCTATATCAATGCTTTCCCCGGCACGCCGGGCGATTATCGCGCGTGGATCGGCGGCGTGCGCCCCGAAAGCGATATTTTGGCGCTGCTAAATTGCATGAAATACGCTTATCTGCGCGCAAAAATTGCAGTCTTGGCCACAACTAAATGATGGCGGCAAAACTTAAGGCTTAGCCTTAAGGCGCGACAAACAAATCCACGGTTTCGAACTTATCCACGTCAACAAGGCCCTTGTCCGAGATGCGAAGCTGCGGAATGACCACGAGGGCCAAGAGCGAGTGCTGCATGAATGCGTTGTTCAAATCACAGCCGCATGTGGCCATGGCTTGGATGATCCCATCGGCTTTTTTCGCGACAATTTCGGCGCGCTCGTCGGACATGAGCCCCGCAATCGGCAGCTCAATGAGCGCAAGTTCTTTGCCACCGGCATAGACCACAACACCGCCGCCAACCGCGCCCAACCGATTAACCGCCCGCGCCATATCGTCTTTGTTGGTGCCCACAACGATCATTTGGTGACTGTCATGAGCCACAGTCGAGGCAATCGCGCAGGCGGTTTTATACCCGAACCCGGAAACAAAAGCGTTGGTCAGCGCCCCTGTGCCTTTGTGCCGCTCAACAAGCGCAATTTGGCAAACGTCAGCGGCTTGATCCATATCGACGATGCCATCTGACACGCTCAATTGTGCCGTCAGCGCTTTGGTCGGCGCTTGATTTTCGACAACGCCGATTACCCGCGCGGTCACTTTGCCGCCCTTGGTATCGCTGGCCTTGGCATGGATATTGAAATCGCGCGCACTGAGCTGGCGGCCCAGATGCACCGTGTCCCGCGCCGAGGCCGGATAAACCGCAGGCTCGATTTTCGCGGTCAGCACCCCGTCTTTGGCCAAAAGCTGACCACGGGCGACGACGCTTTCAATCGGCAAATCAACGAGGCTCGAGGTCAGGATCACATCCGCCCGCCGCCCCGGCGCAATCGAGCCTAAATCCCGTTCCAGCCCAAAGTGGCAGGCCGTGTTGATCGTCGCCATTTGGATGGCCGTGATCGGCTTAAGCCCTTGGGCAATCGCGTGGCGCACCACCCGGTTCATATGCCCATCGTTGACCAAGGTGCCCGAGTGGCTGTCATCGGTGCACAGG
>CAYLLD010000061.1:0-16102 GCA_964384315.1 uncultured Rhodobacterales bacterium
CCGTGCTCATCATGCCCGTGCTCTTCCTCATGCTCACTCTCAAGTGCAGCATGGGCAGCTTGCACCTCGCAACCAGCCGCGGCAGGTACGACGAACAAATCCAGCGGGCGCTCAAGCACCTCAATCGCCGCCGCAATCTTGGCCAAATCCTCATCCGAGGTCGCTTCATATTCAAAACCAACAATGTCGGCCCCCGGCGCGTGGAACTCCATCGCAATCGTTGTGCCATCAAGGGCAATATTCAACTCACCGACGCCGTGTTCGTGACTATCCAACTCGCGCGTATCCTCTGCGAAAGCCGCAGTGGCGCTAAGGGTAAAAATAAGGGGCACGATATGTTTCATTTGGCCGCGCTCTCCGTTTGAAATAAGCTAAAGTGTTATAACATAACAAAATGCGATGACAAGCTGGCGCGCAAAGGTAGGGCCAAACCAATCGGGGTGCAACCGCACCCCCGCACAGGGTTTACGGTGGCGGGCCAAGGGTGCTAGCGTCGCTTGAATTTCGAGCAAAAGCAGGGAGTGACCATGTCCGGAGTTGTTGTGATCGGTGCAGGTCAAGCTGCGGCCAGTTTTGCTGCCAAATTTCGTTCAATCGACACCCAAACCCCCCTGACGATCATCGGTGACGAGCCTCTGATCCCCTATCAGCGCCCACCGCTTTCCAAAAAATACGCCACCGGTGAGATGGCCGCAGCGCAGCTCTTTTTGCGCCCCCAAGATTGGTATGATGATATGAACATCAAGCTGATGACCGGGGCGGAAGCCACAGCAATTAATCGGGCGGCCCAAACTGTGACGCTCGGCGACGGCACCCACATGCCCTACGATCAACTTATGCTCGCCACCGGCTCTGCCGTGCGGCGGCTGCCACAGGTCGTGACCAATGATCTTAAGGGTATCCATTATCTGCGTTCACTTGCGGATGCCGATCACTTCGGCGCGGCTTTGGACGCGGATCGGCATGCGCTGATCGTCGGGGGCGGCTATATTGGCCTAGAGGCGGCTGCGGTTTGTCGCGCCAAGGGCATGCGGGTTACGCTGGTCGAGGCGGCGGAGCGGATTTTGCAACGCGTGGCCTGTTCCGAAACCTCGGATTGGTTCCGTGCCCTTCACCAAAGCGAGGGCGTTGAGATTATCGAGGGCGTCGGCCTAACGGGGTTTGAAGGCAAGGGGACAGTCTCGCATGCTGTTTTGACCAACGGGCAACGCATCGACATTGATCTGGCAATCGTAGGGATCGGGATTATTCCAAACGCCAAGCTGGCCAAAGATGCCGGGCTGACGGTGGACAACGGCATTGTTGTGAACGAGGCCTGCCGCACAAGCGATCCGCGGATTTTTGCTGCGGGGGATTGTGCAGTGTTTGAATATGACGGCGCGCCAACCCGGCTTGAGTCGGTTCCAAACGCCATCGATCAGGCAACGGCTGCGGCGCAAAATGCGGCCACCCCCCAAGAGATCGCCTATGTGCCAAAGCCATGGTTCTGGTCTGATCAATACGACGTAAAGCTGCAAATTGCCGGGCTAAACCGGGGGTATGATACGGTCATCACCCGCGAGGGCGACGCGCCCCGGTCTGTCTCTCATTTTTATTATCAAGGCGAGCAGCTCAAGGCGATAGACGCCATGAACCAGCCACGCATCTACATGATCGGCAAGCGCGTGCTTGAGGCGGGTAAGAACATTCCTGCCACTGCGGCAGCGGACCCGAGCGCCGATCTAAAGGCATTTATGTAGAGTTTCGGTGCTACGTTGACCCAGACCTCACAAACATACGAACTGGTCCCGGCTTGGGAATATGTCGCCGACACCGTTATGGGCGGTGTCTCGACGGGGGACTGCCTGGTCGAAACCTACAAAGGGCGCAAAGCCACGGTTCTGCGCGGCGATGTCTCGCTTGAGAATAATGGCGGCTTTGTTCAGATCGCTTCTGACCTGAACGCGGATGGCAGCCGTTACGATGCAGGCGCTTGGGATGGGATCGAGCTGACGGTTTGCGGCAATGGTGCAAAGTATGATTTTCGCCTGCGCACCGATGCCTTGAGCCGACCTTGGCAATCCTTTCGAACCGACTTCGTGGCGCCCGTCACATGGCGCGCCTTGCGTCTACCTTTCGCACATGTGATCCCGCACAGGACCGATGCGACATTCGACGCCGCGCGTCTGCGCCGTATCGGTGTCCTTGCAATTGGCCGCGAGATGCGAGCCGAAATTGCGGTTGCCGCCGTGCATCTGTACCGCGATCAAATCCCGATCGGCGATTAGAAAGAAACGGGGCCTGCCCTACATCTGCGGGATTTTCTCACCCCTAGCGGTCGCAGTCACCGCAGCTTGTATCCGTTTGTTCCGGGTCACTTCCGTTTTAGCGAGCTTGATCCACCGCAAGACATTGCGCCGATAGGATGGTGCCAAAGCTTCCCACTTTTCCAAATCGATGCATTCTTTTAGATCAGGCGGCGCAATCAATGCGTCAACATCCGCAAAAAAATCCCAAAGCCCAGATGCCCGACCGCTTTGCACAGCCGCCTCGCCAGAGGCTTGCATTTGCCCCGTCTCGCGCAGCCGTTCAACGCGGTCCTTATAGCTTTGCGACCAAGCTTGTTGTTTTCGCTGAGAGATAAGTTGTGCTGTCCTGTCTTGGTCTACAACGAACCTGCGACCATCTATCCATCCAAAGGAGATGAGCGCATCAAGCACATCCTCGCGACTAACATATTTGCTAGGGTGTGCCGCTTTCCACGTCACAAGATGAACACTGGCGGGGTTCGCATGATTCAATGCAAGCCAATCCCAAAGCTCGTCTTTGTCAGTGATCTCAACTTTATTCATTGTGCCTTACCAAAATTGACCAATCGCTCTTTATCAAAACAACGATAGCTGGTCGTCCAAGCCTGCTTTCACGCCTGCCTTCGGTTTTTTTGCCCTAGTGGCAGGCCGCTTACGGCTTCCCAGCTTTTGGTACACCGCTTGCGCAGACTGGCGGAAATTTTCACCCTTGCGCACCTCCGCGATACGCTGTTTGGCCACTCTGGCCGTGACCGCATGATCCACAACCCGCTCCGGGTAGTCACGGCCAAGTTCAAACCGAGTATCATCCATCAAGCTTCGTTCCCATTTCCAAGGCTCGTGGATGTATTCGCTTGGAATTGCCCTCAGCTCTGGCACCCATTTTAGGATGAATGTGCCCTTGGGGTCGTGTTCTTGGGATTGCTTGATCGGGTTATAAACCCGCATCGCATTGATACCGGTGACCCCAGATTGCATCTGCAGTTGGCTATAGTGAATCCCAGGTTCGTAGTCGGTGAATAGACGCGCCAAATGATGCCCCGTGACGCGCCAATCCAGCCAGAGCTGGTAACTTGCAAAGCTGACCAACATGGCGCGCATCCGAAAGGTGATCCACCCCTCGGCGATCAGGTTGCGCATACAGGCATCAATGAACGGATATCCGGTTTGGCCCGTCGCCCATGCCTGAAAATATGCAGGGTTATGGGCCTGTTCGCGCAAGCCCTCAAAGGCCGGATGCATGCAGTTTGTCTCGATCTCTGGTTGATCCTCAATTTTTTGCACGAAGTGACATCGCCACGCCAATCGTGACCCAAAGGCGCTTAAGTTTCGGCCAAAGGTCTTTTTGTCCAAAGGCGAAAGCTGCGTTTTGCGTTTGGCAATGGATTGCACCACCTCGCGCACAGACAGGCTGCCCCAAGCCAGATGCGCGGATAGTCTTGAACAGTGACGCTCTGAGGCATCAGGGGCAGAGATATGGTAAAGGTATTTTTGCGAGCGCTGCATCAAAAAGCTGTGCAGATCGGCAATGGCGGCGGCGCGGCCACCTTTTTGAACGCGCCCCTCTAGTGGCGCGCCAAACACAGGGTCGTCCTTGCTCGGAAGGGCATCTGAGCCACAATTAGGCAAAGCCATAAGCCTGTCAGGCTTGGGCTGAATATCCTGAGCCATCCGCGCATTTCTGATCTGCGCCCAAAGATCGCGACTGCCCAGCCTGCGCACAACACCGTTTGAGGGAAACTCGTGCAGCTTTATGTTTTGCGCGTCACAAAGCGCCGCGACCCCCCTATCGCGGGCATAGGTCCAAGCATTTCCGCTTTCCTCGTGGGCGTAGACATCCCCAAACCCAAACTGCCTGTGCAGGGTTTCGATGACCTCCACCGCTTGGCCAACCCGCACAACCAAAGGCTGCCCCAAGTCTGTCAGCGCCGCGTCCAGATCAATCAGGCAATCATGGATAAAGTGCCAATGACGGCGCGCCGCATCTGGTTGCTGCCAATAATCCGGCTCAACAATATAAAGCGGAATGACGGGTCGATTTGATTGTACCGCAGCCAGCAATGGCGCGTGATCTTGGACCCTAAGATCGCGTTTGAACCAAACAATGCATGGGGGCTGGGACATCAAAGCGCCTATTTGTAAACGTCTCGGCGGTCCCCAAAGTCACGGACGCGCTTTCGCCAAGCTTTGTAGCTGCCGCTTTTCAATTCGCGGCGCATGAGGCTTTTCACATGTTTGTCGCTGATCCCGTATTCTGCCTCTATGTCGGCAAAGCTGACATGATCGGACAATGCCATTTCTATGACGCCGCTGATATGGGCGGGGGATAGGTCTATGGGCGGTTTCATCCAACTCAAGTAGCGGCGCACCGTGCAAAGGCAAGACACACTAGGCGCTTTGCCCGCCTGAAAGCCCGAGTTCCGCCAGAATATTCGGGATCATTTTCTTGAGCTTGAAAAAACCTTTGGTGGCATGGGGCCAAGTCGCCGCATCATAGGCGCGCTGTTGTTGGTGCAATTCTATACCAGCCTGCGCAAGCTCATCTTGCACGGAAGCAAGTTTCGTTGCCACCGGACCAACTGGCGCGAATGGGGTCACCACATGGGCAACGCCCGCTTGTTGCGCCGCTGCGATAATCGCGCCCGCCCAATCTGTCGTCATGTTCATCTGCGCCTGTGCGCCATGCCGCTTTAGCGCATCCTCGATTGCGCCTTGCGCAAATTCATGCACCTCTTCGCTAAGGTTTGGGGGCGGCGGTGACAATAGGCCAAGCGCCGCCGCATGAGTGCCCAAGACAAACCCCTCTGGGTTACAGTCTTCGGATGTCACCAGTAGCAAGCTGTCGTTGCGCACAGGCGTCTTTGGCCGTGCAAGTGGCACGAAAGGGTGATCGTCTTGCTCGACCAAGGGCGGCGCGCTCAGGGCCAACTGGCCGGTCGGATTAAAGGCGCCATTGGTGTATTTTGCGATATTTTCGGGCCGCGCCAGATAGGTTTTACCTTTGGTATGCAACCCACCAACCCAGCGCCAGCTGAGCGTGTTGGAGGCAGGGTCCCCATCAAGCAGATGGTCCAGAAAAAATTGCGCGCCCAATTCCCATGGCAGGCCTAGGGTGAAAATCCAGATCGAGGCGAACCACATACGGGCATGATTATGCAGATAGCCCGTCTCTTTAAGCTCGCGGCACCAATGGTCAAAACAGGCGATGCCGGTGCGACCTTCGGCGGCGCTCATATAATCGGTTTTTTGAGCGCTATTGCGCTTCATAGCGCGCAGGGCCGCTTGAACTCCCTGTTCATACGCCCGCCAAACACTTGGATGTTGTTCAAGCCACCCTTTGAAATAGCCCCGCCAAAACACTTCTTGCACGAATTTCATCGAAGCGGCCGGGCTATGGTGCGACAGGGCCGCCAAAAGCACCTCTTCCTCGGCGACCAATCGGTGCCGTATCCACGGAGACAGCGCCGAAACCGTACTGCGATGGCTTGGCCCAAGATCGTAATTCCGCTGCGACCCATAGTGTGACCCTGTACGCGCGGCGAATTGCTCTAACCTTGCGAGGCCAGCGTCTCGCGTTGGAACAAAGGCGACCTGCTCTGGTGCCGCCGTCCCTGCTTGGCTTAAATCCTGTGGCCTCGTTAAATCAGACTTTTTCATTGGGATAGATCGCTTTGAAGAACCGCGCGGTGTCGTCTTGGATCGCTTGGCGTTTTTCGTCGTTCATCCGCTCGAGGCTCTTATACATGAACCCCATGCGTGGATTGCCGCGCAGCTTGGCGTCATTGCGCGCCAGAAAATCCCAATAGAGATAGTTAAACGGACAGGCGGTCGGCCCGTTCTTGACCGTCGGCTTGTATTTGCACGAACCACAATAGTTCGACATTTTGTTGATGTAAGCACCGCTCGCGGCATAGGGTTTGGAGGCCAAAAGCCCCCCATCTGCGAATAAAATCATCCCAGTGACATTGGGCAATTCAACCCATTCATAGGCATCCGCATAGACCAGCAGGTACCAGTCGTTCACCTCATCGGGGTCAAGCCCCGCGAGCAAGGCGAAATTGCCAAGCACCATGAGGCGCTGAATGTGATGGGCGTAGGCGTTTTGCTTGGTTTCCAAAACGCATTGGCGCAAGCAGTTCATTTGCGTGTCCGCCGTCCAGTAAAACGCGGGCAAGGCGCGCTGCGCATCAAGGGCATTCATGGCTTTATAGTCAGGCATCTTGAGCCAATAAATGCCGCGCACATATTCGCGCCACCCAAGGATTTGCCGGATAAACCCCTCAACCGCATTAAGCGGGGCGGTGCCGTCGTGATAGGCGGCCTCGGCGCGCTGGATACAGTCCAACGGATCAAGCAGGCCACAGTTCAGGTACAAGCCGATATGGCTGTGATACATCCAGGGCTCGCCTTGGATCATCGCGTCTTGATAATCGCCGAAGCGGCTTAGGCGACTTGTGATAAAATCCTCGAAGGCTGCCTGCGCTTGCTCACGGGTCACCGCAAAGTGAAACGGCGACAGGTCCCCGAAATGATCTGGGAAATGGGCCTCGACCAGCGCCATAACCTCTTGCGTCACCACATCGGGCTGCGCCTTGTAGGGATCGGGTATATCAAGGCCTTCTTGGGGCGGTTTGCGATTTTCCGCGTCGTAATTCCACTGACCGCCAATCGGCCCAGATGGCGTCATCAAAACAGAATATTTGCGCCGCATCTCGCGGTAGAAATACTCCATCCGCAATTGCTTGCGCCCCTGCGCCCAGCTGGCGAAGGCGGCGGGCGTCGATAAAAACCGCTGATCGTCTCGGATTGAAACGGGAATGCCGAGCAGATCGGACCACTGCGCCATTTCGGTTAGCAAACGATACTCACCAGGGGATGTGACGATGACCTCTTCGACCTGATGCTGGGCGATGACACGGGAGACCTCGCCCAAAAGGCTGCCGGAATTTTCAGGATCATCATAGGTTACATAGCGCGTGTTAAAGCCCCGCGCTGATAGCTCTGCCGCAAAATGGCGCATGGCCGAAAACACAAAAGCAATCTTCTTTTTATGGTGCTTAACATAGGTGGCCTCGGCACGAACCTCGCACATCAACACAAGGTCTTTGCCCTCATCCGCATCCGCAAGGCTTGATATCTTTGCGCTCAGTTGGTCCCCGAGTATCAGGCGCAATTTCATGGGTTCACCAAGTTAAGTTTCCAACCAACGCACCAAAGCGGCGTTCGTTTCATTGGGGGCTTCAAGTGTCGTTAGATGGCCTGCTGTTTCAATGATCTGTAGCGCGGAATTGGGCATCAACTCATGCATCAATTCATGGCGATGCACAGGGCAAAGCGCATCGTGGCGACCGCATAGGATCAGCGCCGGAAGATCGGCGCATCGCAGCGTGTCACTTTGATCAGGCCGCGCCGCGAGGGCTTTGGACTGGCGCTCAAAAACGGACGCGCCGTGGCCTAGGCCCATATCCATGCACAGATCCAAGATCTGCTCTTGGTTGGGATGTTCGGCCACGTAATGCGGTAGCATCTCTTCGCGCAGAACGGTGGCAAGGTGACCTGATTGGGCCTTTTCGATCTGTGGCAGGCGGCGGGCCTTAATCTGAGGCGTTTCCGCAAGCGGGTTGGTGCCAAGCAAGGCGATTTTGTGCACCCGGTCGGGGGCTTGGCGCAGGACCTCCATTGCCACGATGCCGCCCATGGAAAGCCCCGCCAACGCGAAGGTTTTCGGCGCGGTTGCAAGCACCGATGCTGCCAAGTCTTGCACATTGTCATGGGCACAGATGGGCGCGATTTGCACAGCGGTTCGCCCAGAAAACGCTTCGATTTGCGGTGTAAAAAGCCGCGCGTCGCACATCATGCCGGGCAATAGAACAAGCGGCAGCATTAGGGCTCCTTTCGAAGACACGTCACTGGGGTTTTGCCCAAGTCAGCCCCGCAGGATCGTCCGTTGCCACGATATGATAAAGCGCAGCGTCGCCGCTCATGGACGGCACGGCACAATGCGCAAGATGCTCTGGCACAGACATCGTATCACCGGGGGCGAGCGTGGTGGTGCCACCCCCATCATCACCGTCCCAATCGATGCGCCAATGCCCCGTAACCGGCATCAGAACCGATGGCTTGTCATGACTATGTTTGCGATCAGTGGCGGACCCACGGGTGATGAAATCCACCTCAAAGCCGGGTTTGTCGCGCAAAATGCCGGTTTCACCTATGACTTTTGCGGGCGCTTTATCCGCGAGCGCCACAAGATCCCAATAACGCGCAACATGATTGGGTAGCACCATCGCGGTTGTCGGCTCTTTGCGCAGGGCCAGCTCTGCTTCGGTCATTTGCGGCATGGGCTCGGCCCCCTCGGGTAGGCTCGCACCCTGTTTTGTATCATAAAGCTTGCCGGTTTTTGCCAGCACCAGCCCGTGATCGGCGGCATCCTCAATGACTTGCGGGGCCCACATCACCCCGCCGCCCGCATCATCACCGCCAAGAATAGCCATGATCATCCCGTAGTCAGTACCGATGTTCTCAAAACCTCTGAACATGCCCGTGGGAATGTTAAAGATATCGCCCTGTTCAAGCACCACCTCGCCCGCATCGCCCCAGCGCCCCCAAAAAAACCGCCAACGCCCGGACAGGACGAAGAAGACCTCGGCAGTGCGGTGATCATGTAGCGAGTTTTTGCACCGTGGCGGCTGGCCTGCGGCACCGATGTTAAAGCCGTGCGGGATCGAAATGTGAACGTGCTGATCGGGGCTTTCAGAAACGCCGCCGCCGATAATGGTGAAATTCTCTTTCTGGTCCGACCCCGGCGTATGCGCGTCAATGAAGGCGGTCTTGCAGGGAATAAGCTCGCCATAGCGAACAATGCGCGGCGTCAGATCGGTCATCATAGGTTCCCTGTTTTTAACAAAATCTGCTTCCAAACAGCGGTTTCATCAAAGAGCACCCATTCCCGTCGCACCTGCGGCTTGCCGGTAATCAGCGCGCCAAACTCAGCATGGCACAGGCCAAGGATAAAGACATCCGCGCCTGTTGGCGTGCCAAAGACGCCCCATCCGTCGTGTTTGCCATGCAGCGTCCAGCGCAAAGCCGCGCGCGGCGGCATCATGGGATCATCACGCCCGATGGTGTGCTCAATTTTGAACGTCGCATTTGGAAAGCTGGCGCGCAGGCCCATCCAGAACTGGTCCGCGCCATCATGACTAAGGGTTGAAACACCGCCGGGGTATTCGAGGTTTGCAGCGCGGTCATAAACTTTTGGAATGACCGTGAAATCCGCATTCATGATCCGGCTTAGAGCATCCGCATAGCGGGCCCCCCATTCGTTGTCATTTCCGATGCCCTCATAAGGCCCTTTGATATCATTGGCTGGTGTGAACGGCGCAACGCAGTGTTCGGGGCCGCCTTCGCGGGCGATCAGATCACGGGCAAAATCCATCGGATCGATATTGAGCTGACGCACGATAGCCCCCTGATCGCGGATCAGCCATTCATCATCAATCTGGTTATTCTTGGCATGGCAGTCGGCAATGATGCGATAGTGCAAGGTCTTACCCGTTGGCGCGCCATACACACCGGGATTGGCATGGGTGGCCGTCGAATGCAGACGATGTGACGACAGCATGCCGTCCTCCGGCGAGCCGGACCAAATGACATCCTCGCCAAACAGCGTGCGATCTGGAAACTCGGCCAAAGTCGCCATGGTCGCGGCGATGACGCCCTCATTGCCTTTGACGACCGAGGCAGGCGAGCGCACGACAATATCGGGCGCGTAATAATCGTGGAGCGTGGCTATCCCGCGATCTTCCCAAATCTCTTTGGTGATGCCGACAATGTAATCGGGAAAATCGGTGAACTTGGGGTCAAACCCTTTCATGGGCGCGGTCCTTCTAGGTCTGTATCTGGGCGGCCTGCGGTCCATCCCTGCGGGACGCGGGCAGAGCTGCGCAGGATTAAGGGCCCGTCAATCCGAACCTGTTGGGGCTCAAATTCGGGGCAATCTATTTTCTTGAGCAGAGTGTCGATGGTCAGGCTGACCATGCGGTTGGCGGGTTGGCGCAGGGTTGTAAGATCGTAGGCTGGCCAAGCGGCCAAAGGCACATCGTCATAGCCGATCACGGAAACATCGTCCGGAATGGTCAGGCCAAGCTCAAACCGAAGCACATCCATAACCGCAAAAGCCATATGGTCATTGGCCACAAAAACCGCATCGGGGACGGTATCGGTTGCGGTATCTGTGGCGGCTTTTGCGAACATCTGTCGCGCAGCATCGCGGGCCTGTTCTACGTTGAAATTACCGATCTGGCGGGCGTAGAGGCTTTGGCCCGCCTCAGACAAAGCCGCAATGAACCCAGCCTCGCGATCCCTTTGGGTCGAGGCGCCTTCCCAACCGGCTATATAGCCGATCTTCTTATGTCCCGCGGCCAAAAGAAACTGGGCCACCTTGCGACCCCCTGCAATATTGTCAGAGGTGACCGCCGCGATTTCATCGCCGTCCTGAGAGCGGTTGAACAGCACAATCGGCACATGCGCCGCGCGGCATCGCTCGGTCAAATCAGAGGACATCGCCACCGAAGCTGCGATAATGCCATCGACTTGATAATCAAGAATTTCGTCCACCACATCGTCGATATTGCCCGCATTTTGCGAGGCCATGAAAATCAACACATGATAGCCACGGGCCTGTAGCTCATTGGACAGCTTTTCGAGCGCCTCTGGGTAAAAGTGGTTCTCAAGATAGGCCACAACCACGCCAATGATGCGGCTTTTGCCCGAGACCATAGCGCGGGCCAACACATTAGGGCGGTAGCCCAACTCGCGGGCGGCTTTGCGGACTTTTTCCGTCGTGCGGTCGCTGGCCGAGGCCCCCGGCGTGAACACGCGGCTCACGGCAGACTGAGAGACCCCCGCCAGTTGGGCAACTTTTGCCGCTGTTACGCGCGTGCTCATGAGGCGCTCCAAGCCTGCATCACACATCACCAACCGGAAATGGCACATGACCGGGCACACGGGCCTTGTTGAACTCGCGCAGCCTTGCAAAGACATCAACGCCCAACTGTCGATAGGCGTCGAGAATATCCACCATGACCCAGTTCTCGCGGATTTTCCCGTCCTCCATCCGCCAGAAATCAAGCGAGCGCATGGAGATTTCCGTGCCTGCCGGGGCCAGCCCCATCCACCCGTCATGGGTGACGGTTTGGATCATGTTCGGCCAGCCAGTGACCGCGCAGTAATTATTGTCCCCAAAGAAGTGATAGGTGATTTCAGCCGCCTTTAGCCCGCGATCAGGCATGGCATTCAAAAAAGGGATTTGGTGCCAGTTTCGAAAGCCTTGGATGCCGCGCGAGGTGCCAATGCCGGCGGGACCGTACCAGTTCATTGTATCATGCCAAAACCGGGGCATCTCCATGACCTCTGGGCCGCCCTGACTTGGATGCTTTTTCATAAAGTTCAGCATCTCGACGATCAGGTCCTGACTGGCTTGGCTCGCGTCCTCATTGCGCGGCGGCCTGATCAACCCATCGCCAGAGGCCGGACCGGGAATACAGAACTCAACACCAAGCGAGGGCGCCATGGGCCAAGCATTGGCCTGCATCATCACCTCTGGCAGATCCCAGATCGCTTGATATTCCGTCACCTTGCCATTCTCAAAACGGTAGAACTCGTGGAACCTCATATGCGCCAGATGCCCCGTCGGAGGAATATCGAGAAAGGGGCGGCAAAAGCTGCCAATAAAGTGCCCCCCGCATCCAACCCAATCGGCACCATGTCCATCGCGCCCTGCCATGACGATCCAGTCTCGCCGCTCAACGTCGGGCCATGCGGCGCGCAGAACCGAAAGGGCCTGATCGTAAAAGGCTTCGCCCCCGTGGATTTCCCCAAAGGGATGGGAGAGTTTGAACACCGCATCGCGCGCAACATGGTCAAGAGCCGCGCGGATCGCGGCCTCGTCCCAGTTGAATTGCGCGCCGCGAAGCGCATCAAGGGCGGCGCGGTTTTCGGAATGTATGTCGCTCATTGGTCCAACTTTGCTAGGTCTCCGTCGCCCCCATCGCGGTAAGCGGCACCCTCACCGTAGGGGACATTTATGCCACCGTATCTGCGCACCCGGATGTTGCATTGCTCTGCATGGCCGACAAAGCCCTCAAGCATGCACAAGCGCGAACCGTATTCACCGATCAAACTGGCGGCTTCATCGGTCAAAATCTTTTGGTAACTGTGGGTTTTCAGAAATTTCCCGACCCAAAGCCCCCCGGTGTAGCGACCGGCTTTTTTGGTGGGCAAGGTATGGTTGGTGCCAATGACCTTATCGCCGTTTGCCACATTGGTGCGAGGGCCCAGAAACAATGCGCCGTAACAGGTCATATGATCCAAGAACCAGTCATCGCGGTCGGTCATCACCTGCACATGCTCCGAGGCAATCTCATCAGCGACCTGCAGCATTTCATCGTAGGTATCGCATAAAATCACCTCGCCGTAGTCATCCCAACTGACCTTTGCGGTCCCTGCGGTGGGCAGAATTTGCAGCAGGCGATTGATCTGGGAAAGCGTCCCTTCGGCAAGCTTGCGCGAATTGGTGACCAGCACAGCGGGAGAGTTGTAGCCATGCTCCGCCTGACCCAATAGATCGGTGGCGCAAAGTTCCGCATCGACGGTCTCATCCGCGATCACCATTGTCTCGGTTGGGCCTGCGAACAGATCAATCCCAACGCGGCCAAACAACTGCCGCTTTGCTTCGGCAACATAGGCATTGCCGGGTCCCACCAAAAGATGAACGGGGTCGATGGTTTGCGTACCCAGCGCCATCGCACCCACGGCTTGAATGCCGCCGAGCACATAAATCTCATGGGCACCCCCAAGATGCATGGCCGCGATCACACCGGGGTTCGGCTCGCCCTCAAAGGGCGGGGTGCAGGCGATGA
This sequence comes from uncultured Rhodobacterales bacterium, assembly GCA_964384315.1. GTDB lineage: Bacteria > Pseudomonadota > Alphaproteobacteria > Rhodobacterales > Rhodobacteraceae > CAYLLD01. The sequence goes on from CAYLLD010000061.1 coordinate 13,208, forward strand.
TCCGCGGCACGCCAGCAACGGCAGCCGTGACGATGGACATATGCGCCGAGGCAACCATCGGGAACTTGCCGCCGGGCACATAGCAGCCCGCAGATTGCACGGGGATGTTCTTATGGCCCAGAATGACGCCGGGCATGGTTTCGATCTCTATGTCCAGCATCGACGCCCGCTGCGCTTGGGCGAAATTACGGACCTGTTCGTGGGCAAATTTGATGTCAGCCATTTCGCGCGGTGTGACCTTGGCGATGATTGCCTCGATCTCTTGATCTGTCAGCCGGTAAGTTTCGCGATCATAATTATCGAATTTATTAGCCAGCTCGCGCACCGCAATATCGCCACGCGCGTCGATGTCTTTTAAGGTGGCCTCAACACTCGCCGCGACTTTCGCGTCATCTTCGGCCCGATCAGCCTCGGGTTTTCCGCGCTTTAGATATTCGATTGCCATTGCCTCAGCCTCCCTTTGCACCCGGATTTGTGACGGGGTTTTGTGAGGGGGCGGGCTTCGCCGGATCGAATTTTTCCCAGCCTTCCCCGTTGAACAGATCAACCCCAAGCTGGGCCGCCACATGGGCAAAATCGACATTGACCCAATTGTCAGTGATCTTCCCGTCCTCGACCTTCCAGAAATCCATATAGCGGATTTCGATGCGCTTACCTGTGGGCGCGATCCCCAGAAATTCCCCAGAATGCGTGGCCTCTTGGCGACCAAAGGCGGCGGCCCATTCGCCCATATAAAGCCGCGCTTCGTCGATGCAGACCTTATCGGAAAAGGCCGCTTGAAAGGGGCGTTGCCAATTGTCCTGAAACTCTTTTAGGCCGGTTTTGGTACCGCAACCCTGATTGCCCATCCAGCGGAACCCTTGGTGGAAAAACTGGCCAATATCGTCGATACGATGATCATTGAGCCCATCCACCATGGCTTCGATCACTGCGCGGGTTTCTTCGGTTTTGGACATATCCGTGTCGCGGCTCAGGACAGCCTGCTCTGGGCGAGAACCCTTCATCGTATCATCCTTTCACCGCCCCAGCCGTCAGGCCGGAGACGATTTGCCGTTGGAAAAACAGGATCAGAACGAACAAGGGTGCCGTGGCCGAGACCACCGCCGCCACCGCGAACATCACATTGCCTTCGACTTGGGTGGTGCCCAGAAAGCTGTTGATGGCCGGAATGATTGTCTCGTTCTCTTCGCTCAGCAGCATGGCCGTGACCGCAAAGTCGTTATAGGCCAAGAGGAACGAAAACAGCCCCGTGGTGATCACACCGGGCCACATCACGGGGATGATCACATGGCGGAACGCCTGAAACCGCGTGCAGCCGTCGACCATGGCGCTTTCGTCCATATCTTTGGGGATGTTCAAAAAGAACGAATGCAGCATCCAAAGCGTGAAAGGTTGGTTGATCGCCACCAGCACGATGATGGTCGTGGGTTTGATCCCCCATATGTTCCATTCAAAAAACGGTAGCAAATAGCCCGAGACCAGCGTGATGTGAGGCATCGCCCGAAACACCAGTGCCGCCATCAAAATCCAGAACGCATATTTGAAGCCCGAGCGCGCCAACGCGTAGCCGCCCAAGGTGCCAAAGGTCAGCGAGATGGTGACGGTGAAGAACACGACCACGAAAGTGTTGATCGCGTTGCGCCAGAATTCTTCTTGCACCCAAGCGCCGGAATAGCCCTTGGTGGTGAAGGCGGCGCCGGTTTCTTTGACGGTGTTCACGCCGTAAAGGGCGTTGCGCCAATCCGCCTTGGAAAAGAAGTCGGCCTGCACTTTGAAGCTGCCCCAAAGGGTCCAGAGGAACGGGAAGGCCGCGATCACAAGCCACAGGCCCACCAGCGCATAGGTCACGATTGTCAGGGGTGTGAGGCGCGATTGTGCTTTGGTGGCCATGTCAGTGCGCCTTCCGGTTAAAGTCGCGCCACGTGCGGATCAGAACCGGCGTCAGCAAGATCACAACACCCAAAATCGTCAGCATCGATGTGGCACCAGCGGAGGCATAAAGCGGATTTCCCGCCTCGCGCAGATCGTTGTAGATGAACCAGCTCAGCGAGGTCGCATGGGCTTGCGCCGAAAAGCTGACAATCGGCTCAAAGACCCGAAAATTGTCCATCAGCAGCATCAAAGTCACAAAGGACACAAGCGGCATCAGATGGGGCACAACCACATGTTTCATGGTCTGCCATTTGGACGCGCCATCAATCTGAGCGGCCTCGATGGTGTCTTGGGGCACGGTCTGTAGACCCGCATAGAATGTGATGAAACTAAAGGGCAAGGTGTGCCACACCCCGTAAACCATCAACATGATCCACGTCAGCGCGGTCGAGGCCTTCAGGCTCAGGGCGGGATCATCGAAAATCAACTGCAGCGTTGCACCGATAATGCCGTCGCCATCCACCATCCAAAACAAGATAAGCGAGCCCACCAGCGGGGTCACCAGAAAGGGCAAAAGTGAAACGAAGATCGAGGGCCCTTTGATCAAAGTCGGCAGCTTGTTCACGCCCAGAGCGACCGCAAGGCCAAGGATGATGACCAGCGGTGTGACGACCAGCGTGTAGGTCAGGGTAAAGATCAGCGCCTTATAAAAAGGCAGGTCCATAACCTCGTCTATGAACGCGGTTAAACTGTCGGTTGCACCCCAAGCTGCGCTCACCTCGGCAAAGGCCAGATGCGAGCGGTTGGTATAGGTATTGACCCCGTTAAAGCGGCCCAAAGGCTGCGCCTCGCGCAGTTTGGCCGTTGCCTCCGCGTCGATCGAGGTTGTGGCGGTACAGCCAAAGGGGCCGCAGCTTTCGGATTGGATCAAAACCTGCTCATGTTCGATGAACAACGACTGGATGAACACCGAGACGATGGGCAGCGCAATGAACAGGATCATCGCGCTGAGCGTCGGCAGGA
>CAYLLD010000062.1:0-6097 GCA_964384315.1 uncultured Rhodobacterales bacterium
CGCCACATCACCGGCAAATCCCGCATCATCGGTGATCAAAATCGACTGCGCCGCCGCGTCATGCTCGGCTTGGCTCAAAAGATCGAGCGCCACCCAATCGGGATCATTGTGCTTATCGGCAATCACCAAAACCTCGGAAGGGCCCGCGATCATATCGATGCCCACATGGCCAAAAACCCGCCGCTTGGCCGCCGCCACATAGGCATTGCCGGGGCCGGTGATTTTATCAACCTTGGCAATCGTCTGGGTGCCATAGGCCAAAGCCCCAATCGCCTGCGCCCCGCCGATCCGATAGACCGTCTCAACCCCGCAAATTCGCGCCGCGCAAAGCACCAGCGGATTGACCTCGCCGCGCGGGGTTGGCGCAGTGATCACCAGCCGATCCACCCCCGCCACCTGCGCGGGGATCGCGTTCATCAAAACCGACGAGGGATAAGACGCCGTACCGCCGGGCACATAAAGCCCCGCCGCCTCAACCGCGCTCCAGCGCCAGCCAAGGGTGGCCCCGCTTTCGTCTTGCCAGCTCTCATCCTTGGGCAACTGCCGCTCGTGATAGGCCCGAATACGCCCCGCCGCCAGCTCAAGCGCCGCACGCTCGGGCGCGCTGACCGCCGCCACCGCCGCGTCAATCTCGGCCTTGGAAAAGGCCAGCGTCTCAGGTGTCAGATCAAGCTGGTCAAAGCGCGACGTCAGCTCAATCACCGCCGCGTCGCCCTCTTGGACCACCCGCGACAGGATCGCGGCCACATCCGCGTCCACATCCACATCCGCCTCGCGCTTCAGGCCCAAAAGCGCCGCAAAGCTCGCGTCGAAATCATCATCATTTATGTGCAAAAACATCGGCATGAGGGTCTTTAAGCGAAACCCATGGCCTCAGTCCAGCGGATGCGACGGCGCCTTGGCCGCGCGCGCCAAATAAGGCCGGCTGACATCGGTCAATTGCAGGTCCACACAATCCACTTGGGCGGCAATTTCGCCATCCCCCGAAAAATTAAGCGTCAAAACCCCGCCCGGCGCATCCCCCGGCTCAAAGGCGATGCTCAACAGCGCAAGGACCAAATCCTTATCGGTCTCGTCGATCCCTTGGGTTTGCAGCCGCTCGATGCCCTCAATGGCCAGAACCGATTGCACGCGCTCAAAGGGCCGCGACCGCGCCGCCGCGCCATCCGCGTCTTCCCAGCGAAACCGATTGAGCAAGAGCGTAAAGCGGCGTTTCTTGCGCTCGAACTTCATCTGAGCCGTCTGCGCAATCGCATCTTGGATCAGCGCCGAGAGCACCGGCACATCGCCCGCATCCTGCGCCAAAAGCCGCAGGGGCGCCTCGGCACCATCTTCAAAACTGGCATCCTGCGTCATGTCTTATTCCTGAACCCGTTCGATTAATGCCCCGCAAGCGCGCAGCTTTTCCTCAATGCGCTCATAGCCGCGATCCAGATGATAAACACGGCCAACTTTCGTGTCACCCTCCGCCGCCAGACCTGCCAGCACCAAACTGACCGAAGCACGCAAATCCGTGGCCATCACCGGCGCGCCCTTGAGCCGCTCAACGCCCGTGACCTTGGCCTGCCCGCCCGAGACGTCAATTTTCGCCCCCATGCGCATCAATTCGGGCGCATGCATAAAGCGATTCTCAAAGACCGTTTCCTCTAGCATCGACACGCCCGTAGCCGTGCACAAAAGCGCCATCATCTGCGCCTGCAAATCCGTGGGAAACTCGGGAAATGGCCCCGTTGTCACATCAACCGCCGTCACCGGCCCCTTGGTGCGACTGACCCGCAGGCCCTTCGGGGTCTCAGAAATCTCAACCCCCGCCGCCTCAAGCTTATCGCAAAACGCCGCCAGCAAATCCCGCCGACCGCCCAAAATCTCAACATCACCCCCCGCAATCGCAGGGGCCAACATAAAGGTCCCCATCTCGATGCGATCCGCGATCACACGGTGCGTGGTGCCATGGAGCGTCTCAACCCCCTCGATGGTCAGGGTCGATGTGCCCTTGCCATCAATATGCGCGCCCATTGCGCTCAGACAATCGACCATATCGCCAATTTCAGGCTCGCGCGCCGCGTTCTTAATCACCGTCGTGCCCTTGGCCAGCGTCGCCGCCATCAGCGCATTTTCCGTGGCCCCGACCGAGACAAAGGGAAACTCGATCATCCCGCCCTTCAGACCGCCCTTGGCCTTGGCATGAACATAGCCATCCTTGAGTTCAAGATCCGCGCCCAGCGCCTCAAGTGCCATCAGATGCAAATCAACCGGACGCGCGCCAATGGCACAACCGCCAGGCAAAGAGACAACCGCATGATGATCCCGCGCCAGCATCGGACCAAGCACGTTGAACGAGGCCCGCATCTTGCGCACGATGTCATAATCGGCGGTATGATTGCTGATCTCATGGGCGCTCAGAACCAGCACCTGCCCGTTTTGCAGCGGCGACACCTCGCAGCCCAACGACTGCAACAACGTCGTCAGCGTGCGGATATCCGAGAGGCGCGGCATGTTCGTCAGCGTCAGCGGATCCTGCGTCAAAAGCGAGATCGCCATATGTTTTATCGCCGCGTTCTTGGCCCCCGCAATGGGGATTTCCCCCCGTAAAGGCCCGTTGCCCGTTACAACTATCGCGTCCATTCTTCCCCCACCATGGGCTGCCCCACTCACACGCCCTGCGACGCTTGTTCATTTATTACTAATCTTGGTCTTTATCTAAGCGCGGGTCATTGCCCGCACCCGTCTCACCCGCATCGGTCGCTTTACGCGCACGAACCTGAGCCTTGCGCTTATGCAAATTCGCCCGCAACGACGCCTTAAGAGACGCATCCCGCTCCGCCCGTTTGGCCGCCCGCTGCCCAGTGATTTTTTGTTTACCATCGCTCATGATTTGGCGGGTATAACCATCGTGCAAGGGCGCGTCTAGTTTGGGGTTGTAAAGATACTCAGTTTGGGTAAAACGCGCAGGCTATTGGTTAGGCTGCTGTAGCTCAGTGGTAGAGCGCGTCATTGGTAATGACGAGGTCGGGAGTTCAATCCTCCCCAGCAGCACCAGTATCCCCGACTTGCGCAAAGCTTGTTTCACGGCCGTTTGCCCCGCCACAACCGCCCCCCTCGATTAAACCACCGTGGACCGCACGCAGTGCATGGATCACCTGGTAAAACCTATCTCAATCCTGCGTTTTGAAGGGTTTCGTGCTCAGTTTGTGCCGCGCCATTCGGTCGTAAAGCGTGTTGCGCGGAATGCCCAGAGCCTGCGCTGCATCCGCAACCTTACCACCCGCCGCCGCCAACGCTTTTTCCAGAATCTCGCGTTCCGCCCGGTCGATTTGCTCCGTAAACGTGCCAAGCTCGTCTGGAGCGCCATCCAACCTGCGCCGCATCATCCGGTTCTCAAGAACCAGTTCCCGATGGGTCAACGCCCGCTTTAAGGTTTCAACCAGATACTCGGGCGAACAAGGCTTTTCCAAATAGTCATAAGCCCCCTCTTTGACCGCGCGCATGGCCGTCGGCACATCCGAATGGCCCGTCAACATCACCACGGGCAAATCCGGATCTTTGGTCTGGGCAAAGCGCAGCACGTCAAAACCATCGTGATCGGGCATTTGAATGTCCGACAGGACCACGCCAGCAAAATTTGCGCGGATCGCGCGGCGCGCTTGGGTAAAGCCATTGGTGCCTTGGACATCCAAATCCGCAAGCTCCAGTGTTTGCACAATCGATTCGCGCAAATCCGCGTCGTCCTCGATGACCAAAACCTTTTTAAGCATCCCTAGCCTCCGCGATAGGCAACTCGATCCGAAACTCAGCCCCCGCCTCAAGATTGCGACAAGCGATCGTGCCGCCAAACTTGCTGATAATCCCAAAGGCCAACGCCATCCCCATGCCAAGCCCCTTGCTTGAGCCAAGATCCTTGGTGGAATAAAACGGCTCAAATACCCGGTCGGGGTCTTTGATCCCGCCACCTGTATCGCGCACCAAAAGGATCGCCGCCCCGGACCTTTGCAACAGCTCCACCTCTAATTGGCGCAGATCTTGAGCCAACATCGCATCCTTGGCATTGCCCACAACGTTCAAAATGATCTGTTCAAGACGCAAGCTTCCCGCGATCACATGTATTGGTGTCTGGGGCAGCGTCGCGGTCAGCTTGATTTCGGCGGCCTCAAGCTCCGGGGCCGCAAGCTCAAGCGCATCACGCACAATTTTGGCGAAATCTACCCGCTCAGCCGAGGCCACCTCTTGCCGGGCAAAGGCACGCAAATTCCCGATGATGCGATTGATGCGCGCGACCTGTCCGGCAATTTTCTCGAAATTCTCCATCGCCACGGTTTCGTTGCCACGCTGGATAAACTTGCGCCCATTCTCTGCGAAATTCAAAACAGCGGCCAAAGGCTGGTTCAACTCGTGACTGACCCCGGCTGACAAACGGCCCAAAGCCGAGAGCTTTGAGGCCTCAACCAACTCGTTCTGTGCGTGGCGCAGCTCAAAGGTGCGGGCCTCAACACGGGCCTCAAGGGTGCTAGAGTGACGTGCCTCAAGGGCAAAACGGCGGCGCTGCTGCAAAGCCACCGCAGCGATTAGGCCGACCACGCCGGCCAGCGCCAATGCGAGGCGAAACCGCAAAGTTGCCGTTTCGCGCGCAGGTTCGGCATCAAGAAAAATCTCTGCAGACAATTCAAGCTGCGGAATGTCGCGCCGGAGCCGCAGCACCTGCGCCGCAGGCTCGTCGCCCGATCTAAACGACCATAAATCCGGCTCAGCCCCTTCATTTAGTTGCTCAATCGGAAAGGCAAACTCACCCTCCGTCATGGCCCCGCTGAGCGAGAGCAACTCTGGGCGGTTTGCTGAGAACGCAAGCTCGGATTGATCAAAAAACACAATCGGCTCAGGCGTCACCGGCCATTCAAATTCCAAAGAGGCCATATCCGCCGAAACCACAACCGCCCCGATTGTTATTGGACCATCACCCCAAACACCGCGCGAAAAGCGAAAAAGCCGCTCACCGTCCTCAATCGCGCGCTGCGTTCCCAAACGCCCGTTAAGAGCTGCATTTAGTAAAGTGCCCGAAAAGCGACGACCGATGCGGCTGGTCCCCGATGATGCCACAACCAGTCCCGAGCGATCCACAAGATCGACATGCCAAGGCCCATAGGTCAGACGCAAAGTTGACAATTCAAACGAGACATCCTCAGACGGCCCATCCTGTAGCGCGAGAGCCATCAATGGGTCTTTCGCGGCGAAATTCACCAAGGCGCGATACTCATCAAGTTGAAGGCGCAAGCGCGAAGCCGCTTCGCTAAGGCGCACAGCACCTTGTGCGCGGGTCAGATCAAGAGCCGCTGTAAACGCACTTTGATAGATGCTTGAGGCCACCGCAAAGGCGAGCCCGGCAAACAGCACGATAAACAAGGTCCAAGTTCGCAACATCAGCGGGTGCCCAAGATGAACGGCTCCGTCGATGACGGGGCCAAGACCCTGTTCCTAGCGCGCCCAAGCTGCCCCAAACAAGATTTTTGTCCGAAATCTCGGGCAAACAACCGCCGCTTCGAAAAGCAATCCCAATAAGGCGTTGTAATCCATTAACAAAAAATTAATCAAACGATGCAGGTTGCCCTAAAACGGGGCACCGTCTTTGTTACATGGACCAAAAGCGGATAGATTCGCTAACGTCTGGGGAGACACTTATGAAAAATATCCTGAAAGCCGCCTGCGTCGCAGCGGTTGCAATGACACCAATCGCGGCCAATGCGGCCTGTGATGACGGCGAAATCGTCGTTAAATTCAGCCACGTCACCAACACCGACGTGCACCCCAAAGGGATCGCAGCGTCTCTGCTTGAGCAGCGCGTGAACGATGAGATGAACGGCAAAATGTGCCTAGAGGTTTTCCCGAACTCTACGCTCTATAACGACAACAAAGTGCTAGAAGCGATGCTGCAAGGCGACGTTCAACTGGCCGCGCCGTCGCTCTCGAAATTCGAGAAATTCACCAAGCAATTCCGCATCTTTGATCTGCCCTTCATGTTCAAAGACATCAACGCGGTTGAAGCCTTCCAAGCCTCTGATGCGGGTCAAGCCATGCTCGACAGCATGCAGAACCGTGGCCTGCAAGG
>CAYLLD010000062.1:6107-15682 GCA_964384315.1 uncultured Rhodobacterales bacterium
CGTGCCGCTGGTTGCGCCAACAGATGCAAACGGCCTGAAATTCCGCGTTCAATCGTCGGACGTTCTGGTTGCGCAAATGGAAGCCATCGGTGGTTCGCCCCAAAAAATGGCCTTCTCCGAAGTTTACGGCGCGCTGCAGCAGGGCGTTGTTGATGGGCAAGAGAACACTTGGTCGAACATCTACGGCAAAAAATTCTTCGAAGTTCAAGCTGGTGTGACCCAAACGGATCACGGCATCATCGACTACCTTTTGGTGGCCAATGTTGACTGGCTCAACGGTCTGCCCGAAGACGTGCGCGCTCAGTTCCTGACCATCGTGTCGGAAGTGACAACAATGCGTAATGCCGAATCGACCGCTGTGAACCAAAGCGCGCGTCAGGCGATCATCGATGCGGGCGGCGAAGTTCGTGAGCTGAGCGCCGATCAGCGTCAGGCTTGGGTTGATGTGATGATGCCTGTTTGGGCTAAATTCGCAGACGATGTTGGCCAGTCAAACATTGATGCGGCGCAAGCCATCAATGCGCTGACCAACTAAGAACCTCACACATATAAAAACAAGCGGGCGGCAGGGATTTCCTTGCCGCTTTTGCTAAGAACATGAGGGAGGGGACCATGGCTGGTACAAGCCAAAGCGGCAACGCTCAAGCCGGTGTGATTGACCGGATCGAAGAAACACTCATCGCGGTAATTTTGGGCATTATGACCCTGATGACTTTTGCAAATGTCGTCGCGCGCTATGTGTTCAACTCAAATATTTTTTACGCGCTGGAACTGACGGTGTTTCTCTTCGCTTGGCTGGTGCTTTTGGGCGCAAGCTATGCGGTGAAAAAGACACTGCATCTGGGTGTCGACGCAGTGGTCAACAACGCCCCATCCGGCGCAAAACGCACCATCGCTTTGATCGTCGTTGCGGTGTGCCTCGCCTATGCGCTCTTGCTGCTCAAGGGGTCGTGGGACTACTGGGCCCCCTATGCCAATCTCAGCCCCACCGACGGGCGCTGGTTCCCTACCGGATTTCGCGAAGTACGCGGCCAAGGCTGGTACGAGACCCAAGATATCCCTGTTCCGGGCTTTATGCGCTGGCTCGAAGGCGCATTCAACGAAGGCAATGCCTACGAGAAAATGCCCAAATTGGTGCCCTATATCGTGATGCCTCTTAGCATGGCGCTGCTGGTTTTGCGCTTTATGCAAGCCGGATTGCGCGTGTGGCGCTCCGAGCAAGACCTTTTGATCGTCTCCCACGAAGCCGAAGATGACGTCGCCGAAGCTGCGGCCAGAATTAAAGAGCAAGAATAATGGAAATCACCTTACTCTTCGTCATGGTCATTGGGCTGATGCTCATTGGCGTACCAATTGCCATCTCACTCGGGTTTTCCTCGATCGTCTTTTTGCTGCTGTTCTCCGAGAGCACCCTCGCCTCGGTTGCGCAAACCCTCTTCGAAGCCTTCGAGGGCCACTCAACCCTCTTGGCAATCCCGTTTTTCATCCTCGCCTCAAGCTTTATGTCGACAGGCGGCGTGGCCCAGCGGATTATCCGCTTTTCCATCGCCCTCGTGGGCCATTTCCGCGGCGGCCTCGCCATCGCGGGGGTCTTGGCCTGTATGATCTTTGCGGCGCTCTCGGGTTCACCCCCCGCCACAGTGGTCGCCATCGGGTCCATCGTGATCGTGGCCATGCAACAGGTGGGCTACACCAAGGAATTCGCCGCAGGGGTGATCGCAAACGCGGGCACCCTTGGCATCTTGATCCCGCCCTCCATCGTGATGGTGGTCTATGCCGCCGCAGTCGAAGTGTCCGTGGGCCGCATGTTCCTCGCAGGGGTCATCCCAGGCCTGATCGCCGGGCTGATGCTGATGATCGGCATCTATGTGATGGCGCGGATCAAGAACATGCCCAAGGCCGAGTTCAAAGGCATGGGCGAGATTTGGGCCAGTTTTCGCGATGCGGTTTGGGGCCTGATGCTGATTATGATCATCATGGTCGGGATTTACGGCGTGCCCGGTGTGACCGGCGCGATCTTTACCCCCACCGAAGCGGCAGCGGTTGCCTCGATCTACGCCTTTTTGGTCGCAAGCTTCATTTACCGCGACATGGGGCCGCTGGCCGCTGAACAAGGGGGCACGCGCAAGTCATTGATGCAAAAGCCACAGGCCTTGCTAACGGCGTTCTGGCACAAAGACACAATGGCCACCCTGCGCGATGCTGGAAAGCTGATCATCACGCTTATGTTCGTGATCGCCAATGCGCTGCTCCTCAAACACGTGATCACCGATGAGCAAATCCCGCAAAAAATCACCGAAGTCATGCTCTCTTACGGCTTTGGCCCGATTATGTTCCTCGTGATCGTGAATGTGATTTTGCTCATTGGCGGGCAGTTCATGGAGCCCTCTGGTCTCTTGGTCATCGTCGCCCCCTTGGTCTTCCCCATCGCGATGGAACTGGGGATTGACCCGATCCATCTGGGCATCATCATGGTGGTAAACATGGAAATCGGCATGATCACCCCGCCAGTGGGTCTCAACCTCTTTGTCACCGCTGGCGTCGCAAATATGTCGATGATGGGCGTTGTCCGCGCGGCCTTGCCCTTCTTGGCAATCATGTTCGTGTTCTTGATCCTGGTGACCTATGTGCCGTGGATTTCAACGGTTCTGCCAAATGCCATCATGGGCCCTGAAATCATCACGCGGTGATGAAAACACTAGGCCGGGCGACCCATAGCGCTGTTGCCCGGCCTTGCTTTGCCCCTCTTGATGTGCACTGCTGCTGCTAAGAGACATTCAACGCGGGGGCGGCGGTTATGAAAATTGCACTGATCGGTTGCGGGTTCTTTGCGCAAAACCAACTGCATGCATGGCGTGACATCGACGGTGTTGAGGTGGTCGCCCTTTGCGACACTGATCCAGCAAAGCTGAACGACACCGGCGAGGCATTCAAGATTGCGCGCCGCTACCCAGATGCGCGCCAGCTCTTTGACGAAGGCGGCTTTGACATCGTCGACATTGCCACGACCGTGCCATCTCACCGAACGCTCGTGGAGCAAGCCGCAAGGACAGCGGTGCATGTGATCTGCCAAAAGCCTTTTGCCCAAAATATGACAGATGCACGGGCTATGGTGGCAGCGGTTGAGGCCACGGGCAAAACCTTGATGGTGCATGAGAATTTTCGCTGGCAATCGGCGGTGCGCGCGGTGATCTCAGAGCTGCGCAGCGGCACAATCGGCGCGCCGTTTTTTGGCCGTATCAGCTTTCGCTCGGGCTATGACGTCTTTTCTGGCCAGCCCTATTTGGCAGAGGGCGAGCGGTTCATTATCGAAGATCTGGGCATTCACATCCTAGACATCGCCCGCGCGCTCTTCGGCGATGTGGCCCAGATCTCGGCCACAACCAAACGCATCAATCCACAGATCAAAGGCGAGGATGTAGCGACGATGCTGCTTGCGCATCAAGGCGGCGCCTCCAGTGTGGTTGATTGCTCTTATGCGACCCGGCGCCAACCCGAGACCTTTCCTGAAAGCATCATCGAGGTTGATGGCACCGCAGGTACAATTCGGCTGGATGCGGGTTACCAAATGACCGTGCAAACCGATCAGGGATCGCAGGTCCGAGACCTATCACCCCCGGTTCTGCCTTGGGCTTCGCGGCCGTGGCATAACATCCAAGAAAGCGTGCAGATCATCCAGCAGCACTATGTCGATTGCCTGCGCGCCGGACAGCAGCCCGAAACCTCAGGGCAGGATAATTTGCAAACATTGGCGCTCGTTGAGGCCGCTTACCTTTCTGCCCGCGAAAATCGGACCGTAGAGCCCTCAGAAATCTAGTCTCTTGCCTCACGCTTGACAAAATTTCGCTTGATATAGGGTTTTATCAATTGCGGCGTGTGTTCTGCCGCGATTTTGTGTAACGAGTTTTTGAGGGTGGGACGATGAAGCGTCGTGAATTAATATTGGGGACATCATGTGCCGTTATGGCAATGGGCACCGGGGCCGTTATTGCCCCGATGGCTGCGGCTGGGGAAAGCCCTGTGCCGCAGATGTTTTATCAAATCCTAGACGCCACCAATTCGCAGCGAGCCGCCCATAAGCGCCGCGCCTTGCGCCGCAATAACGCTCTGATTTATGCCGCCGAAACCTATGCGCGCAGACTGGCGGGCTCAGAGCATTTCTCGCATCAGGTAGGTGGCAGCTCGCTGCCAGAGCGGGTTGAGCGCACGGGCTATAAGTTTCACCGGCTGGCCGAGAATATCGGTTGGGCCGAGCGCCCCGGATCACCGATTGAAATCGCGAATTGGTTCGTTTCGGCTTGGATGGAAAGCCCCGGCCACAGGCGCAACCTGCTTGATGCACGGCTAAAGGAAATCGGCATTGGCGTGGCCCGGCGCGGCCCCCGATTTTTCGCGGTGCAAGTCTTTGGTACCCGTGTTTAATCTTGGATCTATTGATGGCGGATGAACGCTGGATTTTCGGCTATGGGTCGCTGGTGAATGCCGCGACCCATGAGCTTGAGCCGATCTACCCCGCCCGCCTGTCCGGCTGGTGCCGTGATTGGCGCAAACACGGCGCACCGGGCAAGGTCTCGCTTTCGGTTTTGACGATCGAACGGGAGGCTGCCACGCATATCGACGGGCTGATCGCCCGGGTGCGCCCCGATCAATGGGCAGCGTTATGCGAGCGCGAAAGCGGTTATGATCTTGTGGCACTTAACCGTGACGAGTTGACACATGAAGGCCCCGACGGGCTGACCATTCACACTTTTCAATCGCGCTCAACCGCCCAAGGCGGCCCAGATGGACCGATCATGCAATCCTATCTGGATTGCGTATTGCAAGGTTTTGAGAAGGTCTTCGACGAGGCGGCTTTGTCTCGGTTTTTTGCGTCTACACGCAGTTGGGATGTCCCGGTGCGCCGCGACCGCAACGCGCCAGTCTATCCGCGCGCGGTCCATTTAAGTGCCAGTCAGTCCCAACAGTATGACGAACTGGCCCGTAAAAATGGTATTCGGTTTTTAGACGGCCTCGATTACGAAACGTAACCGTGCTCAGTTGCAGCACGCAATTGCTGTGCCTCTGCCTGACCTGCTGCAAGTTGCCACTGAAACAGTTCACTGCGGCTAGGCTCAACCACGCGCTCGTCGGGCATTGTTGCATAGGCCACGCCGGACATGGCCATGACCATCACCGAACCCAGCATGGAATAAAGCAAAAAGGCAACCAAAAGCCCCGCCCCTGCCATGAACGCCCAAAGCGCCACACCAAAAGAGAGTACACAAGAAAGACCAACGAAGATCATCAGACGGGAATTCATAATCATGGCAACGCTCACCCAAACAACTAACGTGATGCGGGTCTAACTTTTGGTTGTGGGCAAAGTTAGGCGCACCACGAACAAAATCATGACGAGGTTTCCAAAAAGTTAATTCAAGCCTGTTCAGACCTTCTGCAAAAGCGGCATGAACTTACTCATGTCAGGACCATAGCCGCGACCCGTGAGGGCTTTGCGCAGGGGCATAAAGAGCGATTTGCCCTTTCGCCCGCTCGTGGCCTTGAGCGCGCCGGTCCAGGCCCCCCAGGTCTCGCCGTCCCAAGGTTTCGCTGGCAATGTCGCCAGCGCCTCTTTGACAAACTCTGCATCATCCGCCTCAACAAGCGGCGTCGCGCCTTGGGCGCAAATGGCCCACCAATCGGCAATATCGGCGCGGGTGTGCAAATTATCGTGGATCGCCTCCCAAAACGCAGGGGCCTGCGCATCGGGCACACCGGCCGCCGCCAAATCAGCCGCCACCGCCGCAAGGGGCATCTGGCCCAAGAGCTTTGCGCCCAAGGGTTTAACGTCCTCGATGTCGTATTTCGTCGGTGCCGCTCCAAAACTGGTCAGGTCAAACCCTGCAACGATCTCATCAAGGGACTGGCGCAGTTCAATGGGCGCGCTCGATCCGATCCGCGCCATGTGGGACATCAGCGCCATAGGCTCCACACCCGCCGCGCGCAGATCGCGCAGGGCCAGCGTGCCAAGCCGTTTGGACAGCGCCTCGCCTTGCGGCCCCGTCAGCAACGAGTGATGCGCAAATTCAGGCGCGGTTTTGCCCAGCGCGCTCATGATCTGCACTTGGGTCGCGGTATTGGTGACGTGATCCAAACCGCGCACCACATGGGTGACGCCCATATCCGTGTCATCCACCACCGAGGCCATGGTATAAAGCATCTGGCCGTCGCCACGGATCAGCACAGGGTCCGACACACTGGCCGCATCAATAGATTGCGCGCCCAAAATGCCGTCGGTCCATTCAATCCGCTCAAGATCGAGCAAAAACCGCCAATGCCCGCCGCGCTCGGCCCGCAACGCATCGCGGTCCCCCGCGCTCAAGCCCCGCGCCGCCCGATCATAAACCGGCGGTTTGCCCATATTCAGCTGTTTCTTGCGCTTCAGATCAAGCTCGGTCGGCGTCTCAAAACACTCATAAAGCCGATCCATCCCGCGCAGCTTATCCGCCGCCTCATTATACAAATCAAGCCGCTCGGATTGGCGCTCAACGCGGTCCCACGTCAGACCAAGCCACTCCAGATCCTCCTTGATCGCATCGGCATATTCATCGCGCGAGCGCTCGGGGTCTGTGTCATCGAGACGCAAAATAAACGTCCCGCCCGCCTTTTTGGCGATCAAATAGTTAAACAGCGCCGCGCGCAGGTTCCCGACATGCAGGTAGCCGGTGGGCGAAGGGGCAAAGCGTGTGGTGGTCATGTTCAAGGCTCTCTTTGGCTTGAGCGACATCAAACACAGGCGTGGCAGATTGTCTATCGCGCTTCGCCCCAGCCTTTTGCGCGATGGGCACAAACAAGCGGTTAAAACCAAAGGCGCGGCGCGGGTTTTCTTGGCGCTGCTGGCTAAATCTTGGCTCAAATTGTTGGCGTAAATCCCTACAACTGCGCCAGTTTTACGCGCGATTTAAGCAATGCATTAGCACGCAACGCCTACAACTGGTCCCAGTAAACGGATCCGTGGGGGATCGGGGGGGGCGCGAGCAATGGCTACAATTAGGGTTTATAGTGAGGGCACTGTATCGGGCACCGGCAGCACCAATTTGACGACGGATGCCGCAGATAGCCGCACGACAGTCGATGCAGGCCAGACGCTCCAATTCGATACCTTGGCGCAAACCCAGCTAGAAGTCGACGACACAAAAGCCCTTGGCGATACCGGTACCACAGGGTTCATCACCACCCCAACCACCATTGATGGCAATAGCGTCGGGCCTGCGGACCTTGTTGAGCTAAACTACGCCTTTTTGACCGAGGACCCATCGGGTGAGTTGTTCACAATCTGGGTGTTTTCATATGGCAGCAATGATGGAAATCAGTTCTACATTATCTCCGAGGGTGGCACGCCGACGCGCGATGGCGACGGGCTGATCGAGACAGTTACCCCGTCGAATACGGATTACGTGGGTCAGTCGTTGACCGTTCTGGACACCACCTCCCTGACAACCGGTGCTTTAACCGATACGGCGATGAACGACTTTATGAATGGCGATGGGTCGCTGACCTTCCAGCCTGAAAATGACGATATCATTGACCTACAAATCGGGCAGATCACCAATGTAGTGCCCTGCTTTACCAATGGCGCGCTCATCAGCACGCCGATCGGCCCCCGCCCTGTTGAGGATCTGCGCCGTGGGGATTTGGTGCTGACAAAGGACAATGGGGCGCAGACGATCCGGTGGATCGGGTCGCGGCGGCTAAGCCGTGTTGATTTGCTGTTGCGCCCGAACCTGCGGCCGATCCGCATCCGTGCCGGTGCTTTGGGTCAAGGGATGCCGCAGGTCGATCTATTGGTCTCGCCGCAACACCGGATGTTGGTGCAATCAAAAATCGCCAAACGCATGTTCGACACAACTCAGGTGCTGGTGGCCGCCAAGAATTTGCTGCCCTTACAGGGCGTGTGCGTCGAAGATAACGCGGCTGGCGTGGACTACTTCCATTTTCTGTTCGACACCCACGAAGTGGTTTGGGCCAATGGCGCTCAAACAGAGTCGTTGTTTCTTGGGCCAGAGGCGCTCAAAGGCGTCGGGGCCGAGGCCCGCGCAGAGATTGTCGCGCTGTTTCCCGAGTTGGAGCGCGCCATGCCCCAGCCAGCGGCAAAGCTGGTCAATGGCCAGCAAGCACAGCGCTTAAGCGCGCGTCATCAGAAAAACCGGCAGCCGCTCTTGGCCCCTAGCTAGGATCGCGCCAGCCGCTCGCAATGGGATAGCGCCGGTCGAGCCAAAAGGCTTTTTTGGTCAAACGCGGACCCGGCGCGGACTGAAAGCGCTTGTATTCCGAGATGTAGATCAGGTGCTCGACCCGCCGCACCGTCGCCTCTTCGTAACCCGCCGCAATACAATCCGCCACCGAGGCGTCCTGTTCGACCAACATATCCAAAATGCCATCAAGCACCGCGTAAGGGGGCAAGCTGTCCTCGTCCTTTTGGTCGTGACGCAGTTCCGCCGTGGGGGGCTTGTCGATGATCTGAACGGGGATCACATCGCCTTTGGGCCCCATCATCCAAGGCCGGTGATTGGCGTTGCGCCAGCGACAGCTTTCAAACACCCGCATTTTATAAAGGTCTTTGATCGGGTTATAGCCCCCCGACATATCCCCATAAATCGTGGCATAGCCCACGGCGACCTCGGATTTATTGCCCGTGGTCAAAAGCATCTCGCCGAATTTATTCGACAAAGCCATCAGCAAAAGCCCCCGCAAACGGGACTGAATGTTCTCTTCGGTCAGATCCGGTGAGGTCCCTTCGAAGAGGGAAGAAAGCGCATCGGTCACAGCGGCGCGAGGGCCGGAGATCGGCAAAGTGTCCAAACGGCAGCCGAGCGCCGTCGCAACGGAGGCCGCATCCTCTAGGCTATGGGCAGAGGTATATTCCGATGGCAGCATCACACAACGCACATTCTCCGGCCCAATCGCATCAACCGCCACAGCCGCCACGATCGCACTATCGATCCCCCCCGATAGCCCGAGGAGTACTTTGCCAAAACCCGCCTTAGCCAGGTAATCCCGCAAGGCCAGAACAATCGCGTGATAATCCGCCCCGCAGCCTTGGGGTTGCGGGGCCAATGCCCCGGGCTCTGCACGCCAGCCCTCAGCAGTCTCGGTAAAGGTGACATGGGCCAGGGCCTCTTCAAAGGCAGGCAATTGAAGCGTCAATTGACCGCCCGGGTTTAGAACAAAACTCGCACCATCAAAGATCTGATCATCCTGCCCGCCCACCAGGTTCAAGTATACACAGGGCAGGCCGGTCTCCACCGAGCGTGCCACGATATGCGCAAACCGCACGTCTTGTTTGCCGGTGAAATAGGGAGAGCCGTTCGGGATCACCAGGATCTCCGCCCCAGTCTCAGCCAGAGTTTCACAGACATCTTCAAACCAAGCGTCCTCGCAGATCGGCGTGCCCAAACGCACCCCGGCCACGCTATAGGGGCCAGAGATGTCGCCACTGTCGAAATACCGCTTTTCGTCAAAAACCTTATAGTTCGGCAGGTGGTGCTTACGCATCTGTGCCAAAACCTGACCCTGGTGCAGGACAAAATAGCCGTTCA